>DATBLZ010000122.1:0-7169 GCA_036555065.1 Gammaproteobacteria bacterium | reverse complement strand
AAACAGCACTTCGGACGTGAGAACACCGACACAGGCCCACAGCCAGGCAAGCGGGATTTAGCAGCCGCTTGAAAAGACGTTGGGACGCCCTCAGTTTGCACCTATGAATGCCAAACAACCGCTGCCCGAGGACGTGCTGCTCATCCTGCCCGTCCGCAATGTGGTCGTCTTTCCCGGGGCCGTGACCCAGATCTCGCTCGGACGCGACATCTCGATCAACGCCGCCCGCGAAGCCGTCAACGACGGGCACAAGCTCGGCATCGTGCTGCAGCGCGATCCGAGCGTCGATGTGCCGGGCCCGGCGGATCTCTATGAGGTAGGCACGACCGTGAGCGTCGTGCGCTTCATTCAAGCGCCGAACGGCCTGCATCATCTGTTCTGCCAGGGCGAGCAGCGTTTCCGGGTCCTCGATTACCTGTCCGGCTTACCGTTCCTCGCGGCGCGCTTCGATCTGCTCCCCGAGCGCGAGAGCAAGACTCCCGAGCTCGAAGCCCGTGCGGCCGTGCTCAAGCAACGGGCCGCCGAGGCCATGGAGCTTCTGCCCCAGGCGCCGCCCGAACTCGCCGCGCAGTTGCAGCGCGTCGATTCGCCGGCCGCGCTCGCGGACCTGATCGCTGGTCTCGTCGATATCAAGCCCGCGGAAAGACAGACGATCCTCGAGACGCTCGACGTCGACGCGCGCATCCAGAAGGTCACCGAGCACCTGATTCATGGCATCGAAGTCATGAAGCTCTCGAAGGAGATCGGCGAGCAGACGCAGGAGAAGCTCGACGAACGACAGCGCGAGTATCTGCTGCGCGAGCAGTTGGCCACGATCAAGAAGCAGCTCGGCGAAGACCAGCAGAGCACCGAGGTCGAAGACCTGCGCAAAGCCATCGAGGCCGCGAAGATGCCCGAAGAGGCCAACAAGCAGGCGACGCGCGAGCTCAAGCGTTTCGAGGGAATGCCCGAAGGCGCCGCCGAGCGTTCGATGGTACGCACGTATCTCGACTGGCTCGTCGAATTGCCATGGGCGAAGCTCGACTCGGAGAGCATCGACATCGCCAAGGCGCGGCAAATCCTCGACGAGGACCATTACGGCCTGCCGAAGATCAAGCGGCGCATTCTCGAGTACCTCGCGGTGCGCAAGCTCAACCCCGAGGGTCGTAGCCCGATCCTCTGCTTCGTCGGCCCGCCCGGCGTCGGCAAGACCTCGCTCGGTCAGAGCATCGCGCGCGCGCTCGGACTGAAGTTCGTGCGCGCAAGTTTGGGCGGCGTTCACGACGAGGCCGAGATCCGCGGCCATCGGCGCACTTACATTGGCTCGCTGCCTGGAACCATCGTGCAAAGCATCCGCAAGGCGGGCACGCGCAATCCCGTCATGATGCTCGACGAGATGGACAAGCTCGGCACGGGCTTTCATGGCGATCCGTCGTCGGCGTTGCTCGAGGTGCTCGACCCCGAGCAAAACTCGACGTTCCGCGACCACTATCTCGACGTCACGTTCGACTTGAGCAAAGTGTTCTTCGTCGGCACGGCCAACATGCTCGACGGCATCCCGCAACCGCTACGCGACCGCATGGAGATCATCGAGCTCACCGGCTACACGCAAGAGGAGAAGCTCGAGATCGCGAAGCGCTATCTCGTCGCACGCCAGCTAAAGGCGAACGGCCTCAAGTCCGAGCAGGTGACGATCAGCGCGGAAGCGATCGCCGCGATCATCGACAGCTATACGCGTGAGGCCGGCGTGCGCAATCTCGAGCGCGAGATCGGCTCCGTGCTCCGCCATGCGGCCATGCGCATCACCGAAGGTACGGCAACGCAGGTCAACATCGGTCCTGAGGATCTCCACGGGATCCTCGGCGCACCGAGGTTCGAGGGCGAAATAAAGATGCGCACGAGCGTGCCGGGTGTCGCGACCGGGCTCGCGTGGACACCCGTCGGCGGCGACATCTTGTTCGTCGAGGCAAGCCGCGTCCCCGGCAAGGGGCAGTTGATACTCACGGGGCAGCTCGGCGACGTCATGAAGGAGAGCGCTCAGGCGGCGGTGACGCTCGCCAAAGGCAGGCTCGAGCGCTTCGGCGCGGCACGCGCGGTGCTCGATGAGAGCGACTTGCACGTGCACGTGCCGGCGGGCGCGATCCCGAAGGACGGCCCGAGCGCAGGTGTCGCCATGTTCACCGCGGTCGCCTCGCTCTTGAGCGGCCAGACTGTTCGCGACGACGTCGCAATGACCGGCGAGATCAGCCTCCGCGGCCTCGTGTTGCCTGTCGGTGGAATCAAGGAAAAGGTGCTTGCCGCGCATCGCGCCGGTATCCGCACGGTGCTCCTGCCGGCTCGCAACAAGAAGGATTTCGAGGAGATCCCCGAGCAGGCCAGGCAGCAGCTCAAGTTCGTCTGGCTCGAGAACGTCGAGGACGCGCTCGACGCGGTTTTCGCGACCCCGCAGCGGGCCGCGAAGCCGCGGCTCGTCTAGCGTCTCGGCGCTCGCCCACCCCTGATTCGGGCGGCCTGCGCGAGGCGCTCGAGCAGCTCGACAGATGTATTCCAATCGATGCAGCCGTCGGTGATGCTCTGCCCATAGGTCAATCGAGCCCCGGGCACGAGCTCCTGACGTCCGCCGATGAGATGGCTTTCGATCATGACGCCGATGATCGGCCCATTCGCCTCGACTTGGGCGGCAACGGCCTCGATCACTTTCGGTTGGTTCTGCGGATTCTTGCCGCTGTTCGCGTGACTCGCGTCGATCATGAGCCGCGCGGGTAGCCGCGCTTCCTCGAGCAAGCGGCTCACGGAAGCGACGCTCTCGGCATCGTAGTTCGGCGTCTTGCCGCCGCGCAGGATTACGTGGCAGTCCGGATTTCCGCGCGTAGCGGCAACCGCGGACCGGCCGTCCTTCATGACCGCGAGAAAATGATGCGGGTGCGCGGCCACATGGACGGCGTCGACCGCGATCTTCACGTTGCCGTCGGTGCCGTTCTTGAATCCGACCGGGCACGATAGACCCGATGCCATCTCACGGTGGATCTGGCTCTCGGTCGTGCGTGCGCCGATGGCCCCCCAAGCGACGAGATCGGAGATGAACTGCGGCGTCGTCACGTCGAGATATTCGCAGCCCGCGGGCAACCCCAGTGCATTGATCTCGCAAAGCAGCCCGCGCGCGAGATGCAACCCCTTGTTGATCTTGAAGCTGCCGTCGAGGTCGGGATCGTTGATGAGGCCTTTCCAGCCGACTGTCGTGCGCGGTTTCTCGAAATAGACGCGCATCACTATCTCGAGCGCGTCGCCGAGCGTGTCGCGCAACGGGCGCAAGCGCCGTGCGTACTCGAGCGCCGCAATCGGATCGTGAATCGAGCACGGCCCGATCACGACCGCCAAGCGATTGTCGCGGCCGTGCAAAATATCGTGCAGGCGCGCGCGCGCCTGCGTGACCGTATCGGACATCGCCTCGTTGCACGGCAGCTCATCGATGAGTGCGGCCGGTGAGATCAGCGGCTCGAAGCCGCGGATGCGTAAGTCATCGGTATGGGCGGCCATGAATGTCCAGTTGCAGCAGAGCCCGCGTTCCCGGCGGCGCGAAAAGGGCGTAATTCATACCATAGCGGACCGCTTGCCGCCAACGCTGAACCACGAGCGTAGGCGATCCAACCTATCGATTATTCTGATACGCGTGCCGGGGCGTGACCGCCCCGGCGGCCTACGGATCGACCGACGCATTGGGGACCACGATGATCGACCTGACGACGCTCAAGAACCTGATTCCCGACCACGCGAAGAACCTCAAGCTCAACATCGCGAGCGTGCTCTCCCACGACGGCGTCGGGGCCTGACCGAGCCGCAAATCCTTGCGACCGCGCTCGAGTCGGGCCCGGCTACCGATGGAGCGCGCGCTGCCACATGACGGAGCGCGTATCGAGAACGCGGCTGCCGGGGCAGCACGCGCGGCGGGCCGCCACGCGCGCCTCCACGGCTCGCGTGCAGCACGGGGAAACGGCCGCGTCGTTGCAGCTCAAGCGCCCGCTGCTACTGCGAACGTTTGGCGACGAGCTCTTCCTTGGCGATTCCCGCGACGTCGCGCGTGAATTGGATTTCGTTGTCGGAGACGACGTTGCCCGTGTAGGTCATCTTGAGCGGCATGCCCTGGTACATCATGTTCTCGACGAACGAGACCGCATTGCCGTCGACTTTGCCCTCTTCGATCGGGTATTCGCCGTTGGCCGATTTGGCAGTGCCCGTGAGCGCGGCGCCGTCAACTTTGAATACGAACGTGTAACTCTGCACGCCAATCTGCGTGTCGAAGCTCGCCGTCCACGTTCCGCTGATATCGGCCGCGAACGCAAACAGCGGAAGCAGCGCGATTGTGAGTGCTAAACTCGATTTTTTCATTAGTTACTTCCCCTTGAGGCGGAATCGCCACAAACGTCCGTAAAGAATACCACGCCATTCGTGACATCGATTCCGTTCGGCGCGGGCGTCGCGACATGAAGAGCACAGAGTCACGGGACGATGATGCCTCGAGATCACCTGGCGCACTCGGGCGCGGATTCCGTGGCGCAGACACCGACTGCACAGTAGCGACTCCGAGATATGGGCCATGAATCGGTAGTCGACGGTGTCGTAGGCTTGCAGCGCAGTCGCGTGGCTCGTTTCCACGGTTTCGAACATAGGGCCTGGGCACCGGCCGCACTGCGCCACAGCGCACAGTTTCGCGACTTCCCGGACCTTTAGCTGTCGCGGAATGGCGCACAACCATGGATTCCGGGGCTTTGTTTTTCCCTACCCTTCTGCTACCTTGACCCCTCCGAGCGAAATGGCTCGGTGTGAATTAACGGAATCCTCGTAGGCAAAATCAACGAATTTAGCTAGATCTAGCCCGGACCGGCCGAGCCAACAACTCGCCGGACAAGCCACGAGGAGCACTTCCCCAATCTTGGTTTTCTAAAAACGCGTGAGCAGCGTGTGGATTGCGCTGTTCGCGTGTTCGGTTTCGAGCAATCCACAGTAATTGAATGAGCTAAACGCATGAACATCTACGTTGGAAATCTGGCCTACAGTGTTACTGAGAACGAGCTGCGTTCCGCTTTCGCCGCATTTGGGGAAGTGTCGTCAGTCAATGTCATCGTCGACCGGGATACGGGTCAATCGAAGGGCTTTGGCTTCGTCGAGATGGCAGACTCGGCCGCGGCGGAGGCAGCGATCAAAGCGCTGAACGGCACGCCGTTGAGCGGCCGCAACATCAAGGTCAATCAGGCCAAGCCTCGCGAGCAAAGGCCGCAGCGCGGCCCGCGCTACTAACCGCGCGGCACGAACCGCCTTCCTTATGAAGGAGCCGCTCCCGGAGCGGCTCCCCAGGTGCCGTTTCCGCACGCGCGGCGGCTGCGCGTAAGATGCCGTCAGCCGGAGACACCGGAGTAAAGTCCCCGTGGGAATAGACGCCTGGATTACGGTCGCCGTGGTCGCGTCCACGCTGGCCGTGCTAATCGGGACTCGAGTCTCGCCCGACCTCGTCATGGTCGCGGCTGTGACCGTGCTGATGTTGACCGGCGTCCTGCCCGTCGCAGAGGCACTCTCGGGACTCGCCAACCCCGGGCTTGCCACAGTCGGTGTGCTCTACATCGTTGCGGCCGGTCTCGTCAACACAGGGGCCGCGCACGCGCTCGGCACGAAGTTCCTCGGCCTGCCGCGCTCGACGGCCGTCGCGCAGATTCGGCTCATGCTGCCCGCTGCGGCGGCGAGCGGGTTTCTCAACAATACGCCGCTCGTCGCAATGCTCGTGCCCGTCGTCGAGGAATGGGGTCGCCGTTGCCGCATCTCGCTGTCGAAGCTCATGATTCCGCTGAGCTACGCGACGATCCTCGGCGGCATGCTGACGTTGATCGGCACGAGCACGAACGTCGTCGTGTACGGGCTCGTGCTCGAGGACACGACGCTCGGACCCATGGGCTTCTGGGAAATCGGTCTCGTCGGCCTTCCGTGCGCGATCGTCGGCCTGCTATACATGGTCGCGACGCAAAAGTGGCTCTTGCCCGAGCGCAAGCCGCCGCTCGCCGATTTCGGCGCCGCGCGCGAGTACGCGATCGAGATGCTGCTCCAGGACAATAGCCCGATGATCGGCAAGAGCGTCGAGCAAGCGGGCTTGCGGCAATTGCCGGGCGCGTTCCTCGCCGAGATCGAGCGCGGACCGACGGTGCTGCCGGCCGTGGCACCGACGGAAAAGCTTCAGGCCGGCGATCGGCTGCTCTTCGTCGGTGTCGTCGACTCGGTCGCTGAGCTCCTGCGTTTGCGCGGTCTCGTTCCGGCGCCCGAGCAGCTCTTCAAGCTCAGCGCGCCGCGGCCCGAACGGCGCCTGTTCGAGGTCGTCGTCTCCGATACCTGTCCCGTGACCGGGCGCACGATCCGCGACGGTCGCTTTCGGACGCGCTACAACGCGGTCGTCTTGGCGGTCGCGCGCAACGGCGAGCGCCTGCGCGCGAAGATCGGCGACATCGAGCTTCGCGCCGGCGATACACTGCTGCTCGAATCCGGGCCCAACTTTCTCGCGCAGCAGCGCAACTCCAGGGATTTCTTGCTCGTCAGCGAGCTCCAGGGGGTGACTATCCCGCGGCACGACAAGATGTGGGTCGCGGTCGGCATCCTCGGCATCATGGTCGTGCTCGCGTCGACGGGGCTTTTGTCGATGCTCGAAGCCGCTCTCGTCGCATCCGGGCTCATGCTCGCGACCCGATGCATCAAACCCAACGCGGCTCGCGCCAGCATCGATTGGTCCGTGCTCGCGGTCATCGCGGCGTCGTTCGGTGTCGGCCAGGCTCTCGAGACGAGCGGCGTCGCGCAAATGCTCGCCGATTTCTGGATCGGCGCGGCCGGCACGAACCCGTTGCTCGCGCTCGCGGCTATGTACGTCTTCACGAACGTCGTCACGGAAATGGTGTCGAACAACGCGGCCGCCGTCATGAGCTTTCCGATCGCCGTGGCGACGGCCGAGGGTCTCGGCGTGAGCCTCTGGCCGTTCGTGGTCGTCGTGATGATGGCGGCGTCGTGCGGCTTCGCGACGCCGATCGGCTATCAGACGAATCTCATGGTTTACGGCCCCGGCGGCTACCGGTTCTCGGACTACGTCCGCTTCGGCCTGCCGTTGAATGTCCTCGTCGGAGTCGTGACCGTGCTGCTCGCACCGGTGTTCTGGCCGTTCT
>DATBLZ010000118.1:0-4708 GCA_036555065.1 Gammaproteobacteria bacterium | reverse complement strand
CACGATCTCCTGCTTCGCTCGCTTCAGATCCGTGACCTCGACGAGCATATCGACGATCGGTTTCGCCGCTAGCCCCGGGACGGCCGTGCTGCCGAAATGCTCGATGCGGCGAATGAGCTCCCCAGGAAGGCAGGACCGCAGGTGGCTGCTCTCTTGCTCGAATAGCCGTACCCAATCGGGATCGTACGGCCGGATCTCGACTTCCTCCTCGATCAGGCGGGCAATGCGTTGCTCGAGGCTCTCCAATTGCATAGGGCAGACGCAGGATGGCTCGGGGAGCGACAGTGTAGCCCAGTCGCGAACGCGACGCCGATCAGCGCGATATCTCAGCGAGTTTCTTGAACACTTCTTCTTTCTGACCGGGCGTGTACCCTTCGTAGTACAAATCGATGAGCCGCCTCACGATCGTCACTTTGAGACCTTTGGACTCCGGCGGCAAATCGAAACTCGCCTCGTCGAACGCTCGGATCACCGCAAATACGTGCTCGAGCTCCGGCTCCGCGAGCGCGCGATTCTTCTCGACCTCGCGTCTGATGTATTCATAGATTCGGCTCGTATACGTGCGTCCGAGATTGAGTGCAACGGATTCGGTTTGCTTGACGGGACTGCCGTCGAGAACGGCCTCGAGGAGCGCCAGACCTTCCTGCAGGTGGTGCAACCCATCCTCGGTCATGAGCATCGATTCGGCTTTCGCCAGATGATCTCTTGCGCTCGCCAAATCGATTGGTGGGGTCGGACTCATGGCAAGGATTGAATCTCGCGGACGATCTCATAGACGATACCCAACGCTCCGAGGACGACCGACACCCGCGCGACATGTCCCCACGTCGGGTTATCAACGTTCATCGCATTGCGCCAGATCAAAACGCCAACAAAGACTTGGTAAGCGACCAGGACAAGATATGCGCCAATGGCGTATCCGAGAATCACAGGAGAGCTGAGAATGTCGGCTTCGTCGACGACAAACGGCAGTAGAAAAAAGGCACCAATCACAACCACAACCATGAGAATCGCAGTTCCGACCGCGCCATAGCCCCAATATGCGCGGCTGAGTCGGCCCTTGCCTGCGAGATGATCGCGGAGGTCATCGAACACTGAGACTGCTCCTCCAACGTACCAAGCGTAGCTGCACGACACCACACAGACAAATGAGGACATGTCCTTTCAAAGTCGGCCTTAAGGCAACGGGATTTCGAACGACTCCAAGACGGTGGGTGTGTCAGCCGCATTACAGAATCCGCGCACTGTCACCGCGAGCGACGCTGAGCGTCGTTCGATCAGCAGATAGTTGAACGGGCGCTGGATCTGGCCGAGCTCGTTGCGTCCGCAATCCGGTCCCGGATACACGTCGTTCGGCCGCTCGGGCGCGAGCCAACCACGCGGCCCGCCCCCGCCGGCCGTGGTCACGTAGTGAATACCGTCGATGACGAGATGCTCGTAGCCGTGAATATGGCCGTTGATCACGACGGGCACCGGCGACGCTCCCTCGAGCCGCGGGACGACTTGCTCTCGCACTTCGAGATCGGGCCCGGCGCGGCCCGTCGCGACGTTCGTGAACGGCGGGCGGTGAAAAACGATCAACACCGCGCGGTACGTCGGCGCCCACTCGCGCATCTTCTCCGCGAGCCAAACGCCCTGCGCTTCGAGCTCCGTCTCAGTGTCGAGAAACGCGAGCATGACGTCACCGTACGCGACCGCATAGGGCTGCCCCGGCGCGAACCAAGGGAAGCGCAGACGGAACTCCTTCGGCACGACGTGGTGCATGCACTTTTGGATGAACACGCAGTAGTAGTCGTGGTTGCCGATCGCGGGCAGCACCGGCACTGCGCGCGAAACCGGGGCGACGAGGGCATCGAAATGCTTCCAGTCGCTGCGCGACCCGCCCGTATATACGAGGTCGCCGACGATGACGAGCCCCGCGATCTCGTCCATGCGTTCGTGCAAATCGGCGATGAGCACGGGCTGCTCCTCTGCCGTCGACTCGGTCTTCATGAACCAGCGCACGAACCCTCGCGTTTGCTGCAAGTCGCCGACGACCGCGAGCGGCCGCGAAGCATCGAGGCTCGTGGGAAGCTCTACTGGGAATGCATCCGCCGGCGGGCGCAGCGCGCAACCCGGTGCGAGCAACGTGGCTGCGCACGCGAAGACGCCGAAGCTGCCGTGCAGGCGCATCGCCCTACTTCTTGGGTATGTAGAGATCCGTGACCGTGCCCTCGGCGACCTCGGCCGCAAAGGCGAGCGTCTCGGAGAGCGTCGGGTGCGGGTGCACGGTGAGCCCGATGTCGGCGGCGTCGCAGCCGAGCTCGATTGCGAGCGTGGCTTCGGCGATCAAGTCGCCCGCGTTCGGGCCGACGATGCCCGCGCCGAGTAGCACGCCGCTCTGCGGATCGAACAGGAGTTTCGTCACGCCCTCGGAGCGGCCGAGCGACAACGACCGGCCGCTTGCGGCCCATGGGAAGACGCCTTTGTGCACGGCGATGCCTTTCGCCTTCGCGTCCTCCTCCGTGAGCCCGACCCACGCGACTTCGGGGTCCGTGTACGCAACCGACGGCACTACGCGCGCATCGAAGAAGCTCTTTTGCCCCGCCGCGGCCTCGGCTGCGACCTTGCCCTCGTGGCTGGCCTTGTGTGCGAGCATGGGCTGCCCGACGACGTCGCCGATTGCATAGATGTGCGGCACGTTCGTGCGCATCTGCTTGTCGACGCCGATGAAACCGCGCGCGTCGACAGTGATGCCGGCCGCCTCGGCGCCGATCGCAGCGCCATTCGGTCGCCTACCCACCGCGACGAGCACGCGACCATAGGTCTGCGGCGTCGCCGGCGCAGCATCGCCTTCGAAATGAACCGTAATCCCGACGCCCGTCGCCTCGAGCTTCGCGACACGCGTGCCGAGCATGATCGCCTCGTACCGCTTCTGCAGGCGGCGCTCGAGCGGCCGCACGAGGTCGCGATCGCAGCCGGGCATGAGCGTTTTGGTGAGCTCGACAACGGAAACTTTGACGCCGAGCGCTTCGTAAACCGTCGCCATCTCGAGCCCGATGATGCCGCCGCCGATGACGAGCAAGTGCTCGGGGAGACCCGCGAGCTCGAGCGCACCCGTCGAATCGACGATGCGCGGATCATCGGGCGTGCCCGGGAGCCGCACCGCCTCCGAGCCCGCAGCGATGATGCATTGATCGAACGCGATCTCTTGTGTCTGGCCGGCGTGCTCGACGGTGAGCGTGTGCGCCGACTTGAAGCGCGCGGCGCCCTGCACAACCTTGACCTTGCGCTGCTTCGCCATGCCATCGAGGCCTTTCGTGAGCTGGCCGACGACGCTCTTTTTCCAGCCGCGGAGCTTCTCGAGATCGATCCTCGGTGCACCGAATTCGAGGCCGAAAGCGCGCGCCTCGTGCGCCTCCTCGATGACGCGCGCGGCATGCAGCAGCGCCTTGGACGGGATGCAACCGACGTTCAAGCAGACGCCGCCGAGGGTCGCGTAGCGCTCGACGAGCGTGACCTCGAGGCCCAGGTCCGCGGCACGGAAGGCGGCCGTGTAGCCGCCCGGCCCCGAGCCGATGACGGCGACCTTGGGGCCGAAGCGCGGCTGCGTCGTCTCGCGCGCGGCCGCGGGAGCACGTGCAGCCGCGGCCGGTGCTCCGCGCGCAGGCGCTTTCGCTTGTGGCTCGGGCGCGAGACGTGCGGGTGCAGCCGGTGCGCGCGCACTGGTTGGCGAGGCGGCAGGCTTCGCCGGGGACGTCGCGCCCGCCGACGCTGCGGGCCGCAGCGTCAATATGACATCGCCGGGCGAAACTTTGTCGCCGATCTTGATCTTCACGACCTCGACGGTGCCCGCTTGCGGCGCGGGCACGTCCATCGACGCCTTGTCGGTCTCGAGTGTGATGAGCGGCGCTTCGGCGGCGACGGCGTCGCCGGGCTTCACGTGAACTTCGATGACGTCGACGTCGGCGAAGTCGCCGAGCGCAGGCACGCGGACCTCGACGCTCATGCGCGCGCCTCGAGCAAACCTTCGGGCGCGCCGAGAATCGCCACGAGCCGCACGACGAAGCGTACGGCGGTCGCGCCGTCGATGACGCGGTGGTCGTACGACAACGACAACGGCAGCATCAACCGCGGCGCGAATTCCTCGCCCTGCCAGACCGGCTTCCATTGGCTCCGCGAGACGCCGAGGATCGCGACCTCGGGCGCGTTGATGATCGGCGTGAAGTAGCTGCCGCCGATGCTGCCCAAGCTCGAGATCGTGAACACGCCGCCTTGGATGTCGTCGGGCTTGAGCTTCGAGTCGCGCGCGCGCTGACTCAGGTCGGCGAGCTCCTGCGCGATCGCGTAGACGTCCTTGCGGTCGACGTCGCGAACTACCGGCACGACGAGCCCATTCGGCGTATCCGCGGCGAAGCCCAGATGCGTGTAGCGCTTCATGACGAGGCTCTGCCCGTCGGCGCTGAGCGATGCCTTGAACACCGGAAACTCATCGAGCGCGAGCACGCACGCGCGCATGAGGAACGTGAGCGGCGTCAGGCGAATGCCGCGCTTCGCAGCTTCATCCTTGAGCTTCGCGCGCATCTCCTCGAGGCGCGTGATGTCGGCCTCGTCGTGTTGCGTGACGTGCGGAATGTTGACCCAGCTCGCGTGGAGGCGCGGGCCCGAAATTTTCTGGATGCGCGAGAGCGGCTGCGCTTCGACCGGGCCGAACTTCGCGAAATCGACG
>DATBLZ010000114.1:0-1859 GCA_036555065.1 Gammaproteobacteria bacterium | reverse complement strand
CGCCGATCGGCTATCAGACGAATCTCATGGTTTACGGCCCCGGCGGCTACCGGTTCTCGGACTACGTCCGCTTCGGCCTGCCGTTGAATGTCCTCGTCGGAGTCGTGACCGTGCTGCTCGCACCGGTGTTCTGGCCGTTCTGAGGAATCGCGGCCAAAAGCCGCTCCTACAACGCGGGCACGAAGTTTGTGCGATTCGGCATCCGGACGCGCGGCAGCGTGCGCGCGTCTATGACTTCATCCTCGGCGATGATCCCGTTGATGCTCAAGAGATAAGCCGTGAGCGCATAGACCTCGTCGTTGGTCAACGATTGCGGTTGCACGAGCGGCATCGCGCGGCGCACGTAATCGAAAACCGTGGTCGCGTAAGGCCAGTAGCTGCCGATCGTGCGCACCGGCGCCGGCGTCGCGAGCGTGCCTTGGCCGCCGGCAAGCGGGTCGTTCGGCCCACCTGTGCCGTTTACACCGTGGCACGCCGCGCATTTCGCGGCATAGATCTCCGCCCCCCCGCGCGCCGTACCCGAGCCCGGCGGCAGTCCCGTGCCGTCGGGCAGTATCGTCAGCGCCCAACCTTCGATTTGCTCGGGTGTCGCGGCCACGCCGAGGCCGGGGCCTTCTTGCGCGGCGACGACACTCCACGCGGCGCTCGCGCCGAACGCGATCAGAATCGCCGATCGAGAGCTAGGCGTAGACATTGCGCACGGTTCCTTCGGCCGACACTTCCCAGCTTTGAATCGCGTGATAGTGGTAACGGAACGCGGCGCCGCGCTCCGCAAGCAACGTTTGTCGCGTCGGCTGCACGGCTCCGGTTTCGTCTATTGCGCGACTTTGCAGAATCGCCGGCCCGCCACCCCAGCGCCAAGGCGACCTGAAGCGCACGAGCGCTTTCGACAACACGGGCTCGGAGAGCGCGGCCTCGGCCCAGCTCGCGCCGCCGTCGGCGGAGACTTCGACTCGCCGAATCCGTCCTGCCCCCGACCACGCAATGCCCGAAATCTGGTATAGCCCGGGCCCCTGCATCGCAAGGCCGCCCGACGGCGAGGTGATGACCGACTTCACGCCCATGGGGAACGTGAACTGAAGAGCTTTGCCATCTGGCATGAGATCCGAGTACTTCGACGTCTCATCCTTCGTCATTGCAGGCCCAGCCGTGACTTGGATGCGGCGTAGCCACTTCACGCACGCGTTGCCTTCCCAGCCGGGTAGGAACAGGCGCATCGGATAGCCGTTGCCGGGGCGCAGATGCTCGCCGTTTTGATAGATCGCGACGATCGCGTCGTCGAGCGCCTTGGTCAACGGCACGCTGCGACTCATGGCCGCCGCGTCGGCGCCTTCGGCGACGATCCAGCGCGCGTCGCGGCGGAGGCCGGCTTCGTCGAGCAATACGCCGAGCGGCACACCCGTCCACTCGCTGCAGGCGACGAGGCCGTGGATCCCACCTGCGGATTGTTGCGGCGGCTCCGGCGCGTTGTTCGCGGCGCTGTTTCCGGAGCACTCGAGGAATTGAATTCGCGTGACCAGCGGATAGCGCGATAGCGCCTCGAGATCGAACAAGAGCGGACGATCCACGAGCCCGTGGATCAACAGGCGATGCTCAGCCGGATCGATATCGGGAATGCCGTTGTGGTGGCGCTCGAAGTGCAGCGCACCCGGCGTAATGATGCCCTCCAAATACTCGAGCGGCGCGCGCGAGGCGCCCGTTCCGATCGTGCCGGGGACCGCCCCGACCGTGCGCACGACGTGCTCCTCGTGTTTCGAGCGAACGCCGTACGCGCTCATGCCCGCGCCCGGGGCCTTCATCCACGCCGGCACCTCGAGTGGCGCCGCCGCGGCCGGCCGCGCCGTGAGGAGCGTGAGACC
>DATBLZ010000087.1:0-21195 GCA_036555065.1 Gammaproteobacteria bacterium | reverse complement strand
CGGAGCTTGCGCCGCTCATGGGCACGAAGTACCGAATGAGTGCGCAACGGCGAGCGCGCAGCGGCGAGCTGCATTACGTCGATCACCCGATGTTCGGGCTCTTGTTCTTGATCTCCCCCGCGCCGGAGGAGAACGCGCCCGTCGAGGACGATACGGCCGTCTTGGCGCCCGCGATTTAGGCCCTCTGCTCGCGAGCGGCGCCGCGGGTCGCCGCGAATTCGGTCTTGATCCGCGCGACGAGGCTCTCGGCCTCCTCGCTTTTGCTCGCATCGATGATCAAGGTGCCGACCGACAGATAGCGCCCGGCTTGGGCCCGTGGGTTGTGTAGACCGAGGCTGCGGACTTTGTCGGCGACTCGAGCTGCAAGCAACCTGACTTCGTTTGCGTCTTGGCCGCGCACCGCGATAACGAATGTCGTCTCGCCGTGGCGCGCGCAAAGATCACAGGCGCGGCGAAAGACGCCCGCGATCTGCGCCGCGATCATGCGCAGGCACGAATCGGCTGCATTCGCCCCGAACGTCTGCCGATACGCCTCGAATTCGACGATCTCGAAGAAACCGAGCGCGAGCGGCCGATTGTCGCGTCGCGCGATGGCCAGCTCGCGCTTCAAAAACGACAGAAAGTGCTCGTAGCGGAGCAGTCCCGTCACGGCGTCCGTTTGGCTCAGGCTCACGATCTTCTGCTTCGCCTGCCCGAGAGCGCGTTGGAGTAGATCGACCTGCACGCTCGAATCGTGCTCGGGGCGCTCGCCGGTCGGCGCGTGCCGAACCAAGATATGCTCCGTTTCGCCGGCCTTATTCGCCAACGGCCTGACCGCAATGTCGGCATCCCACGTCGTGCCGTCCTTGCGGAAGCACGGAATCGTCGCCTCGCAGGCCTCCGCCGCGCCGATTGACGCGCGAACTCGGACGGATTCGGCGCTCGTTTCGTCGGCAGCGTGCAACGCCGTCCACGGCATCCCGTCGAGCTCTACCCCCGAATAACCGCTTTGCAACTGAAACGCGGGATTCGCGTAGACGATTCGCAAGCTCGAATCACGGGCATCGAGGAGCAGAATACCCTCGGCGCTCGCGGCGACGATCTGCTCCAACACGTGACGGCTAAGCGAGTACAACGTCGGTCCCTTCCGGCGGAAGAGAGATTATGTTCGGTTAGATCGCAACGCCGGTCAGTGACCGAAGTCACACTGCGGAACGCACCAATCGCGGCACGACGGTTTCGATGACCTTAGAGATTCGCGCCATCGTCAACGCCATGTGCCGTTCCATCTCGGCGAGAATAGCCGCGCCGCCAGGTCCGCGACCGGCTGCGTGGTTGACGGCGCCGGCGCAGATCGCATAAGCCATGCCGAGCTCGCGCGCGAGAATTGCCTCGGGCATCGCCGTCATTCCGACCATCGTACAGCCGTCGCGCGCCAAGCGCTCGATCTCGGCTGCCGTCTCGAGGCGTGGCCCCTGCATGACGCCGTAGACGCCGCGCCGCACGGCGAACCCGCAGGCGGCGGCCGCTGCGGCGAGATGACCGCGGAGCTCCGGCGCGAACGGCTCCGTGAACTCAGCGTGCACGACGGGCGCATCGTCCGGCGTGAACGTCGATGCCCGGCCCCACGTATAGTCGATGAGCTGGTCGGGAACCGCGAGCTCGCCCGGCGCGAATCCGGGCGCAATCGCGCCTACGGCATTTACGCCTATGCACGTCCGGACGCCGGCGGCGTGGAGCGCCCAGACGTTCGCACGGTAATTCACGGCATGCGGCGCGATCGTGTGCGCGCGGCCGTGCCGGGCGAGCGCCAGCACTTCGCACTCGCCGATCGCGACGCGCGCAAGCGCGCTCGAGGGGGCGCCATACGGGGTCTCGATCGCGCTCTCTCGGCCGCCCGTCAACGGCCAGTGCCCGAAACCGCTGCCGACGATGATCCCTATGGGCGTCACGAAGCCACCGCAAAAAGGCTCGGCAAGTTTCGCCAATAGCCCTTGTAGTCCATCCCGCAGCCGAAGAGATAGTCCGATCCGGCTTCGAGCCCCACGTAATCGACTTTGGGCCGTGGGCCGTCCGCGTAACTTGCCTTGCGCACGAGCACGGCCGTGCGCAGCTCCGCGGCGCCGACGCGCCCGATCTCGGCTTGCACCGCGGCGAGCGTGACGCCCCGGTCGACGACGTCTTCAACGAGCAATATGACGCGCCCCCGAAACGTCGCCTTAGGACGAACGACCCACGTGAGCTCGCCACCCGCGAGCCCGGTGCCGTAGCGGCCGACGTGGATGTAATCGAACTCGTGGGCGAAGTCGAAGCGCGCGCACAAGTGCACCGCTGCAAACGCGCCGCCTTGCATGACGGCGACGACGAGCGGGCGCTGGTGCGCGAGATCGGCGCTGATGCGCGCTGCCATCCGATCGAGCGCGTCGCGCACCTGCGCGGCCGTGCATAGCTCGCGTGCCGTCTGCCGAACTTGCTCTATTTCGGCGTCGCCGGACACTCGCTAGCCTCTGAGCTCGAGCTTCGGGCGCGCTGCGAGAGATGCGACGAGACGCCGGGCTTCCTTCCACTCGGGCGCTTCGTGCACTTGTTCCCACTGCGGGCGCTGCCGCGCGCGCAATCGCATGATCCGCAGCTGACTCGCCGGATTCACGTAGTCTCGAAACCGATCGAGCAACTCCGGAATCGCGTCGGGCACATTGCATACGAGGACGAGATCGCACCCCGCCGCGAGCGCGCGTTCGACGCGCGCCCCGAGATCGCCGATTCCGGCAGCGCCCGCCATGCTCACGTCGTCGGAGATGATCGCGCCGTGGAAACCGAGCACCCCGCGCAACTGGCTCGTGATCCACCAGCGCGACAAGCTCGCCGGCAACGGATCGAGCGCGGGAAAAACGACGTGCGCGACCATGACGGCCTGCAATCCCGCCTCGATCAGCGCCCGGTAGGGCTGCAGGTCCTCGAAGAGCTCGGCGTATTCGCGGCGATCCGTCGCTATCTCGGTATGCGAGTCGCTCGTCACCCCCGCATGCGTCGGAAAATGCTTGGCCGTGATCGCCATTCCGGCTTCCTGCGCGCCCTCGTTGAATTTCAGCGCGAGCCTCGACACGGCTTCGGCGCTGCCGTGGAGCGCGCGATCGCCGATGACGGCCGCAAGACCGCGGTCGAGATCGACGACCGGCGCGAAGCTCATGTCGATGTTGACGGCGCCTAGCTCCGCCGCCATGAGCCACCCGAGCGCGCGCGCGGCGGCGAGAGCCGCCGCGGGATCGGCATCGTAGAGATGGCCGAGCGAGCGCGCGGGCGGCAGAACCGTGAACGGCGCGCCGAAGCGCTGCACGCGTCCGCCTTCTTGATCGACGGTCACGAGCAGAGCGGGATTGCGAATCGAATGAATGTCGTCGACGAGCGCGCGCAGCTGGTTGAGGTTCTCGAAGTTGCGCGCGAACAAGATCACGCCGCCGACGACCGGCGTCGCGAGCCATTTACGCTCATCGGCCGCGAGCGAAGCTCCACGCAGACTGATCATCAAGGGACCGAGCGACACGCGCTATCCTTCAGGTGATCATCACGGCCGTGCCCGGCAATACGGCATCGAAAAGCTCGACGACATCGGAGTTACGCATTCTAATGCACCCCATCGACCCCGGAACGCCCATCGGCGCGGAATCCGGGGCGCCATGGATGTAGACGTAGCGGCGCATCGTGTCGACGTCGCCGAGCCGATTGCGGCCGATCTCGGTTCCCGACAGCCAAAGAATGCGCGTGAGCACCCAGTCGCGCTCGGGAAATGCGCGCGCGAGCGCTTCGGAATAGATCTCCCCCGTCGGCCGGCGGGCGACGAGCACGGCGCCTAGGGGTTGTCCGGCGCCGATCTTCGCGCGAATGACGTGCCGACCGCGCGGCGTCATGAAGCTGCCGCGGCGTTCGCCGGTCCCGAACCGCGAGGTCGAGATTCCGTATACGCGCTCGGCGCGGTTTCCGGAGTAGAGCGTGAGCCGCTGCGCGGCCGTCTCGACCGTCACGTGCAACGCGCTCATGGGCCGCGCTCCGCGGCGTTCCAATGCGAGTATGGCCGGCGCACGAGGTTCACGTTGTAATAGCGCTCGAGCGCCGTGACTTCCCTGCCGAGCCACGGCGGGCTCGGAAACCTCTGGTGCTCGTCGGCGAGCTCGATCTCCGCGACCACGAGCCCGGAATTGGCGCCGCGGAACTCGTCGATCTCCCATTCGAACCCCGCGTGCGGGACCCAATGGCGCGTCTTCTCGATCAGCGGCGCGCGCACGGCCGCGAGCAGCGCGCGCGCGTCGGCTACTGGAATCGCATATTCGAATTCGTCACGCACGACGTTAAGGCCGCCGCACTTGATGTTGATCCAAGCGTCGTCCGCACTGATGCGCACGCGCACGGAAGTCCGCGGCGCCTCCGCGATGTAACCTTGGCTCATGTCGCGGCTCCGGACGGCAAAGCCGCGCCAGGCGTCGCTCGCGACCAGAAACTTGCGCTCGATCTCCTTAGCCATCGACGCGATCGAACACCGCCATGACCTCGACATGGTGGGTTTGCGGAAACATGTCGAGAATTCGCGCGCTCGTCAGGCGGTAGGCGCGCGCCGCGACGAGCGTTTGCGCGTCGCGAGCGAGCGTGCCCGCGTGGCACGAGACATAAACGATCTTGCGCGGCCGAAGCGCTGCGAGCCTATTAGCCGCGGCGGCCGCGCCCGTGCGCGGGGGATCGAGCAGGACGACGTCCCAAGGCTCGCGATAAAAGCCCCATTCCTCGTCGTCGAGGTCGGCCGCGAGAAATCGCGCGTTCCGCACGGCGTTGCGCTCGGCGTTCGCCGCGGCGCGCGCGACGAGCGCTGCGTCGCCCTCGACGCCGAACACCTCGCCCGCGTGCTTGGCGAGCGGTAGGCTGAAGTTTCCGAGCCCGCAATAGAGATCGAGCACGCGATCGCCGGAGCGCAGCTCCGCCGCAGCGACGGCCGCAGCGACCATGCGCGCATTGACGTGGGCATTGATCTGGATGAAATCGGTCGGCGCGAACTCGACCCGCACGCCGAAGTCCGCCAATGAGTACGCAAGCGTGCGTGCGGCCCCGAGCGGCCGTACGGTGCCGGGGCCGCCGGGCTGCACATAGATGTCGAGACCGAAGCGCTCGCCGAACTGCCGGAACGCCGCCTCGTCGCGGGGCTGTGGCGGGTCGAGCACGCGCAGCACGAGCGCGCCGTGCTCGTCGCCGATCGCGACCTCGATCTGCGGAATGCGGCGGGCGAGCGTGCTCGCGCCGATGAGCTCGGACAGCGCTTCGAGCGCCGTGTCGACGGGAGGCGCGAGCACGCTGCAGTGGCGCATGTCCGTGATCAACGAAGCCGAACGCTCGCGGAACCCGACGAGCACGCGCCCTTTCGCCTCGACGTGCTTGACGCCCAAGCGCGCGCGCCTGCGGTAGCGCCATTCGGGACCGAGAATCGGCTCGAGCCATTGCTCCGGGGCAATGCCCGCGATCCGTTCGAACGCGTCGGCAGCGACGGTCTGCTTGAATCGCACCTGCGCCGCGTAGCTCATGTGCTGCAAGGCGCAGCCGCCGCAGACGCCGAAATATTCGCACGCGGGCGTGACGCGGTCGGGCGCCGCCGCGACGATCTCGACGAGGTCGGCTTCTTGGTAGCGCCGCCGTCGACGCCGCGGCAACACGAGCACTCGCTCGCTCGGCAAGGCGCCGGCAACGAACATGCGCCGCCCGTCGACGTCCGCAACTCCGAGCCCCTCGTGGCTCAAATCGCGAATTTCGACGGTGACCGCGGTTTCAGGCGCTCCGCGACGAGCCATTCCAGGCGTCCAGAAACGAGTGGTGATGTTGCTCTTTGGAGGCGGCGAGCTTTTGCCGTAGGAGCTCGAGCTCTTTCGCGTATTGCGCGGCATCGAGCAGCCCACGCATGAGTTGGAACCTAAGGTACACGAGGTAGGTATTGAGGACGTCGGTCTCGCAATAGTTGCGGATCTCTTCGAGCTTGCCGGCGAGAAACGCGGTCCAAACCTCGGCGCCGCTCATCCCGAGCTTCCCGGGCAACTCGAGCAACAGCGCGACGTCTTGGAGCTTCGCGCGGCCGCCGCCCTGAAAGCCCGAGAGCACATCCATGAGATCGATGTGGCGCCAATGGAAGCGGCTCAAGTAATTGTTGTACCGGAAGTCGCGATCCGAATCGCCGATCTCCCAATAGCGGGCTGCGTTGACGCCATGCTTGAGCGCGCGGTAGTGAAGAACGGGGAAGTCGAAGCCGCCACCGTTCCACGAGACGACCTCCGGGCTGTACTTCTCGATGCCCTCGAAGAAGCGCTGGACGATCTCGCGCTCTTCGAGATCCGGGCCGAGACTGAAGATCTTGAGCCCTTCGGAGCTTCGCAACAGCGCGGATATCACGATTACGCGGTGCTGCACATGCGGTAGAAAATCGGTGTCGCGGGCTTGGACCTGCTTGAAGTGCATGACCTTGCCCACGGATTCGTCGTCGAGATCGCCGAGCGCGTACATGCGCCGGCCGAGCTCCGTATCGGGAACAGTCTCGATGTCGAAGACGAGCGTGTTCAAGCGGCCCCTCGCACCTATCTGCGCAGCAACACGGCGAACGCGAGGATCAAACCGGCCTCGTCGGTCAGCGACAAATACCCGCTGCCGATGCCGAGCCGCGCGCACATGGCCGCGCCGCGCGCCGAGTAGATGACCTGCGGCTGGCCGAGCTCGTTCGGCACCGTGCCCACATCCCGCACCCACATGCCGTTTGCGAAGCCCGTGCCCATGGCTTTGACGATCGCCTCTTTGGCCGCAAAGCGCATCGCGAGAAATCGCACCCTGTTGACGCTTTCGGCGAAGAGCTCGAGCTCCTCCTCGAGGAGCACGCGGGTCGCGAAGTGCTCGCCGAATCGGTTCCACACGCGCTCGACGCGCGCCACCTCGAGCAGGTCCGTGCCGACGCCGAAAATCATGCGTTCCGCGCGGCGAGCATCAGGCTCTTCATGCGCGCGACCGCGGCCGCGAATCCATCGAACAGCGCCTGCGCGACGATCGCGTGGCCGATGTTGAGCTCGCGGATGTCCGCAATCGCCGCGATCGGCTGCACGTTGCGATAGTTGAGCCCGTGCCCCGCATGCACGCGTAAACCGAGCTCCGCAGCATGGATACAGGCGTCCCGAATGCGCTTGAGCTCACGCTCGGCGCGGACCGGCGTCGCGGCTTCGGCATAAGCCCCGGTATGAATTTCAACGACTGTAGCGCCCACCTCCCGACTCGCGTCCAGCTGCTTCTTATCGGGATCGATGAAAAGCGACACGCGAATGCCGCTTTGCGCGAGCCGCGCGCACACCGTGCGCATCTTCTTCCGTTGCCCCGCGACATCGAGCCCGCCCTCGGTCGTCAACTCGGCGCGCCGCTCGGGCACGAGGCAGCAATCGGCCGGCCGCACGCGCGCCGCGATCTTCAACATCGAGCTCGTCGCGGCCATTTCGAGGTTCACGCGCGTTTGCGCGACTTCCTTCAGAATCTCGAGGTCGCGCTCTTGTATATGGCGCCGGTCCTCGCGCACGTGAATCGTAATGCTGTCGGCGCCGGACTGCTCGGCAACGAGGGCGGCGACGACGGGATCGGGATAGCGCGTGCCGCGCGCCTGGCGAATGGTGGCAACGTGGTCCACGTTGACGCCGAGCAGAATGGCCTGCACCTCCGTCACTGATTGAGACCCCTATCGACGATCGCTTTCCGCACACTGCTTGTCTTGAGTGGGCGCGAGCCCAGGTGCTCCGCCAACGCGCGGCCGAGCAACAGCTTTGCGGCGCGTAGACTCTCTGCGTCATCGAGCAGCCTTTCGCGAAGCGAGATCAAGTCCTTGCCGCGAAAGGCCTCGCTGCCCGTATCGACCAATGCGCGCCGCGGCCCGCTCTCGGGCTCGAACAAATAAAGCCACTCCTCGCGCAGCGGCTCGCCGGATTGGCAATCGTGCGCGAGCTCCAAACCATAGCCGAGCGCGCGAAGCAGGCTGAGCTCGAAAAGCCGTAGTGCTCGCGCCGTCGGGGCACCTGTGCCGAGCTCCTCGAGGCACGCACTATAGCAGGAAAAAACTTCGGCATTGGCGTCGCTGCGCGCGAGTAATCGCAGCACGAGCTCATTGATGTAGAAACCCGCGAGGAGGTTGTCGCCCGCGAGGTCGTGCGTCGGTGCCGCGGCTTCGACGTAAGTGAGCCTGCCGAGCTCACCCCGCCTGAGCCACGACACGCGCAACCCTGCGAAAGGCTGCAGCAACGCGCGCTGCTCGCTGCGCAGGCGTCGCGACCCGCGCGCGATCAGCCCCACTCGCCCGCGTGTCGGCGTCAAGCAATCGATGATTCGGCTCGTGTTGGCATACGGGCGGTGATGGAGCACGAAGGCCGGCTCGAGCAATACTTCCTCGCGCTCACTCATGCGGAATCGAAACCCAACCGTTGGAGCTCCTGTTCGCTGTCGGCCCAGTGCTCGCGAACCTTCGCCCACAATTCGAGGTGCACTCGACCACCGAGCAGCTTCTGGAGCTCGAGGCGCGCGGCCCGCCCTACGCTCTTGAGCTGCTGTCCTTCCTTGCCGATGACGATCGGCTTGTGGCTCTCGCGCTCGAGCCAAATCAGCGCATGCACGAGCCACCGCCCGTCCTCGTGTTTCTGCATGTGCTCGATTTCGACGGTCAGACCGTAAGGTACTTCCTGACGCAGCTGCTCGAACAGCTGCTCGCGCACGATCTCGGCCGCGCGAAAACGCACGTCGCGGTTCGTCGTCATATCGACCGGGTAAAGCGCGGGTCCCGCCGGCAGATGCGCGAAAATCGTGTCGATGAGCACCGGTAAATTGTCGCCCGATTTCGCGCTGATCGGCACGAAGGCCGCGAACGGCTTCTTCGCGAGCGCGCTCAGGCGGGGAACAAGCTCGGCGCGTGCCTTGAGCTCGTCGATCTTGTTGAGCACGAGGATCGTGCGATCCCCGCGCGGCTCGAGCAGCGCGAACAACTGCTCGTCCTCCGTGGTCGTGCGCTTGGCTTCGATCATGAGCAGCGCAAGGTCGCAATTCTCGAGGGACTGGTGAATGACTCGTGCCATGAGCCGGTGCAGCGCATGTTGTGAGCGGCGCGTATGGCCGGGTGTGTCGACGAACACCGCCTGCGACGCGCCGCGATTCAGCACGCCGAGAATACGATGCCGCGTCGTGTGCGGCTTCGAGCTCACGATGCTGATCTTCTCGCCAACGAGCGCGTTGATCAGCGTCGACTTGCCGACGTTCGGGCGCCCGACGATTGCGACGAGTCCCGAGCGCGCGTTGTTATCGGAATTCACGAGTCAACATCGCGAGCATCGCCGCAGCCGCCTCCTGCTCCGCGGCACGCCGGCTCGAACCCGAGCCGACCGCGTGCCCGCGCCCCTCGACGTAGCAGCTGACAGTGAATGTCTGATTGTGATCGCCGCCATGGGTCGACTCGACTGCGTAGCGCGGGAGCTCCAACCCGAGTCCCTGCAGCCATTCTTGGAGCCTCGTCTTCGCATCCTTGAGCGCGCTCGCGTCCGGTAGCGATTCTAACCGGTTTGCGAAAAGCGCCTCTATCGCGCGCTCGGCGGCCGGCCATCCCGCGTCGACGAGAATTGCACCGATCACGGCCTCGAGCGCGTCGCCGAGCGCGGAGCTCCGCTGTGCGCCGCCGGACCGCACTTCGCCGGCGCCGAGGATGAGCTGCGTATCGAGCTCGATCTCGCGCGCTATTTCCGCGAGCACGCTCTTGTTGACAAGCGCGGCCCGCGCACGGCTGAGGTCGCCCTCGGCGTACTCGGGGTAGAGAGTGAAGAGACGGCGCGCGACTATGAAGTTGAGCAGCGCATCGCCGAGAAACTCGAGGCGCTCGTTGTTGTCTTTGGCTGCGCTGCGGTGAGTCAGCGCTCGTTGCAGCAGTGCGAGGTCGGAGAATCGATGGTTAAGATTTTGCTCGGCCCAGAGGACCCTATCGATCAACGCCGTATCTCTACCTGCTCATCGATCACGACCACGAACCACAGAGAGCCAACGAATTGCGACCGCGCTTCCTGCTGGATGCGCACCTGAAAGCCGTCCCTGACCTGCGTGATCTTAACATTCTCGCGTGGGATGTTGATGCTCTCAGGGATCAGCCGAGCCTCGAGGTCGTTGCGAATGCCCTGCGCGGTCGTGCCCCCGCTTCTCCCGCCCTCTGCAATATCGGCGAGCACCCGCGCGACCGTGAGCTTCTGTATATACAGCGGCACCACTTTGAGCGCCGCGAGACCGATGACCCCAAATAACAACGCGAGCACGATGAAGCCGATCGCGGTTATTCCCGCCTGGGCGTGCCGCGTCGCTACTCGATTCCTCGTCCGATTCGGCTCCATTGCGGCCATTCCGGTCCTCCTTGCTCCGTCCAACGCCAGTTCATCCAGATGCGAACGGCTCTACCGACCAATCGTTCTTCCGGGATGAACTCGACGCCTTCGAAGCGGCTGTCCCGGCTGTTGTCGCGATTGTCACCCATCACGAAATAATGTCCCTCCGGCACCTTGTAGACACCGCCGAGGCTCAGGCGTCCCGGCATGAGCAGCACCGAGTGCTCTACGCCGTCGAGGTTCTCCCGCGCCAGTCGATACTGCGGGTCGTCCTCGTAGTCACCGAGCAATTCGACGGGCATCGGCATCCCGTTGATCGTGAGCCGCTTGCTGCCCTGCTCGTAGTCGATGACGTCACCCGGCAACCCGACCACGCGCTTGATGTAGTTCACGGACGGATCCGAAGGCAGCCTGAAGACGACGACGTCGCCGCGCTTCGGCTCGCCAATCTCCACGATCTTGCTATTTAAGACCGGTAACCGCAGGCCGTACGCGAACTTGTTCACAAAAATGAAGTCGCCTTCGAGCAGCGTCGGCATCATCGAGCCCGACGGAATTCGAAACGGCTCGAATAGGAACGAGCGCAACAGCAGCACGAGCAGCAGAATCGGGAAAAACGACTTCGCATACTCGACGACTACCGGGTCCTTGGCGGACCCGCCGCCGGCCGCTTTTCGCCGCCGCGGCTTCTGCAGAACTAATGCGTCGACGAGCCAAATGAGCCCAGTGGCCGCGGTCAGAACGACGAGAATCAGCGCGAAATCCAAGGTCACGATTCCTGTACGGGCGCGAAGCTGCGCGGAGTATTGGTCATTTCTTATCGCTCTGCAACACGGCGAGAAACGCCTCTTGCGGAATCTCGATGGAACCGAATTGCTTCATGCGGCGTTTGCCGGCCTTCTGTTTTTCGAGCAACTTGCGCTTCCGCGTCACATCGCCGCCGTAGAGCTTTGCCGTGACATCCTTCCGATAGGCCTTTACGGTGCTGCGCGCGATGATCTGGCTGCCGATTGCCGCCTGAACGGCGACCTCGAACTGCTGGCGCGGAATGACTTCCTTGAGCGTCTCTACGATGGCCCGGCCTTTCCGCTCGGCGCCCTCGCGATGCACGATCATCGCCATCGCATCGACGCGTTCCTTGTTGATGAGGATATCGAGCTTCACGAGGTCGCCGGCTTGGAAGCGCAGGAAGTGGTAATCGAAGGATGCGTAACCACGGCTTACGGATTTCAGCCGATCGAAAAAGTCGAGAACGATTTCCGCGAGCGGCAGCTCGAACTCGAGCGCGACTTGGCCGCCGAGGTATTGCAGCCGTTTTTGCACCCCACGCTTCTCGATACAGAGCTGGAGCACGTTGCCGAGATAGTCTTGCGGCAACAATATCGTGGCGAGAATGATCGGCTCGCGGATTTCGCGAATCCGCGTAGTCTCCGGCAGTTGCGCGGGGTTCTCGACCTTGATCACCTCGCCGTCGACGCCTTCGACCTCGTAGACGACCGTCGGCGCCGTCGAGATGAGCTCGAGATCGTGCTCGCGCTCGAGCCGCTCCTGGACGATCTCCATGTGGAGCAAACCCAAGAATCCGCAGCGAAAGCCGAAACCGAGCGCGGCGCTGACCTCGGGCTCGAAGCGCAACGAAGCGTCATTCAGGGAAAGCTTCTTGAGCGCCTCGCGAAACGCCTCGTAATCGTCGGACTTGATCGGGAAGAGCCCCGCGAACACGCGCGGCTGGATCTGCTTGAATCCCGGCAACGCGGCAACGTCGGGCACGTTCGCATCGACGATCGTGTCGCCGACAGGCGCGGCATCGATCTCCTTGATCGACGCGATGAGGTAGCCGACCTCTCCGGCGCCGAGAGATTGCCGTTCGGCAGCGCGCGGCGTGAACACGCCGAGCCGGTCGACGACGTAGCGGCGCTGCGTCGAGTGAACCGCAATGCGCGTGCCTATTTCCATGCGCCCGTTGACGACGCGCACCAATGAAACGACGCCGACATAGCTGTCGAACCACGAGTCGATGATCAATGCTTGCAGCGGCGCTTCGACTTTACCCCGCGGCGGCGGAATGCGCCGCACGATCTGATTGAGCAGCGCCGGCACGCCCTCGCCGGTCTTGGCGCTGATGCGCAACGCATCCTTCGCATCGATGCCGATGATTTCCTCGATCTCGCGAATGACCTTTATCGGGTCCGCAGTCGGCAGATCGATCTTGTTGATCACGGGCACGACTTCGAGGCCCTGTTCGATGGCCGTATAGCAGTTCGCAACGCTCTGGGCTTCGACTCCTTGGCCCGCGTCGACGACGAGCAGCGCGCCCTCGCAAGCGGCGAGCGAGCGGGAAACTTCATACGAGAAATCGACGTGCCCCGGCGTGTCGATGAAGTTCAGCAGATAAGTCCGGCCATCGTCGGCCGTGAAATTCAAAGCCACGCTCTGGGCCTTGATCGTGATTCCACGCTCGCGCTCGAGGTCCATCGAGTCGAGCACTTGCTCCGCCATCTCGCGATCGGGCAGGCCGCCGCAAAGCTGGATGAAGCGATCCGCAAGCGTGGACTTGCCGTGATCGATGTGCGCGATGATCGAGAAGTTGCGGATTTGATCGGTGTTCATAGCGCGCACGCGGTGGATAGGTAACTCTCCACGCGCGCCGCGTCGAGCCGAATGCAGCATAACTCGGCAGTGCCCGCCGTGAGAACGGGAATGCGCTCGCCATAGCGCCGCTCGAGGTCGCTGTCCGCGTCGATGTCGACGACCGCGATCCGCGCGCGCCCGCGCAGCAACGGCACGAGCGCGTCGTGCATGGCCGTGCACAAGTGGCAGTCGGGCCGGCTGTAGAGCGTGAGCGTGATCATCGCGGCGGCAAGAGGCTGAGCCGCTCGAGCGTCGCTTTCTCCACGCGCCGGCGAAGCGCCGGCGTCAGCAACACTGCGGCCGCGCAGGCGAGCACCGCACCCGCGATCGCGCCGACGTCCCCGGGGACCGCATAGGCGCCAAGCGCGCCACCGACGAGCAGCGCCGCCCATGGCAGGCCATGCAAGAGCAGTGCGCTCACGAGCACATAGCGCTCCGGCAGCGCGACGAGCACGTCGGCACCGACGCCGGCGCTGCCGCCAGCCGGCAGCCGCAAACGCACGGTCTCCGGCAAGCGCCGCCACGTGCACATGCCCGCGCAACCGGCACAGCGCGGCGGCCTCGCGATATCGAGGTCGACGGAGCCGTCGGCGTGGAAAGCAGTCACGACGGCCCGTGCAGTCATGCACTGTGCGCGGTCGACGAAAGTACTCAAGCTAGCGTTCTTCGATGGAGGTCGCGATGAGCTCGACGGTCTGGCGCGGAACTTCGCCCATGGCGGTGACCTTGCGGCCGTCGATCGTAAGCGAGTAAGCGTTCGTGCTGCCCAAGCGGATGTATCCCTCGCCGACCTCGGTCTCGGTGTTGGGATCCTCGATGAACACCGAGACGGTCGCGAGCCCATCCGTGTAAACGAGATGCTCGACCGGATACTCGGAGCCCGAGATTCGGCGGCGCGCGGCCGCAGACAGCTCGAATCCCTGAGGCACCGTCGCGTGCCATGCAGAGTAGTCCGGCGCATCGGTGATCTGCGCCGGCGGGCGGAACCACGTGAACCCCTCTGTATTGATCGTCGATGCCAACGCGGAATCCGGAATGTCGTCGAGGATCGCGAACTCCGTGAAGAGGATCTGCTCGACGACGTCGCCGTTCTCGTCGCGGACCTGCGACTTCAGCGGCAGCGCGGTTTCCTGATCGAGCCACAGCACGTAACCGAAACGGAACGTATCCTTGGGCCTGATGCCGATGACCTGCGTCGCACGCGCGGCGATTTGGCCCGTTCGATAGCTCATCACCGCGTAGTTCGCCTCGAGCGCCGGCGAGTAGACGGGCAGCGTCGCGACGAGCGGGTTCGCCTCACGCGTCTGCTCGAGCAGCACGACGCGCCGATCCGGCAAGATGCATTGCACGCGGTCGTGCTGGCGAACGATTTCCGGTCCGACGCCGTCGACGGCGTGGATACGCTCCGCGACGTCACCGTTGTCGTTGCGATGCACGATGTGCAGCATCTCGGCTCGCCGGCCGATCACGTGGATGAAAGTACCCTCGTAATTGAGCTCCTCGACGGCACGGCTCATGCGCTCGAGCCAGACCGGCGCGTCCTGTGCCGTCGCGTCGAGCGCGACGAGGCTCAATAGTACGAGAGCCGGGCGAGCCGACGGGCGCGGAGCCTTCGTCACTGCTCGGCGCTCCCGTCGTCGCCGGGCACAGCGGGCTGGCCCGTCGTAACGACGTTAGAGTGCACGGACGTCCTGCTGAGGCGCGACGCGTATTCGCCGTGTTGCATCATGTAGTTCGTCAAACGCACCGTTGGATAGGCCAAGCGCGGCGCGTCGGTGTCGGGCGGCACGACGTAGCTTGCGCCGTCGTCCGCGCGTCCGTCGCCGGTTGCCGCGAGCGCCGCGAGGCCGGAAACCGACGCGTCGGGCGCTTCATCGAGGCTGCTCGTCTGCAGCACGAGCAACGCCGCAACCGTTACGCTCGCGGCAATGGCCAACCCGATCGCGGGCTTGAAGAAGCGCGCGTATCGCGCGCGCTCTCGCGCGCGCACCCCTTTAACGTGGCCGACGCCGTCCATCGCGCCTTGCAAGCGCCGGCGCAGAAGCTCGGGATCGGGCGTCTTGAGCTCGCCGCGCAGCGCCGCGCCGATTAACTGATACCGGAGCAGACGGCCGCGCGCGTCGGGATCGCGCTGCAGGCGGCGCACGAAGAATTCGCACTCGTCGGCCGACAACTCGTCATCGACGAATAACGAAGTTTGCTCTTGGAATTGGTCGTTCATGACATCGATTTACATTAGCGGCCGCAAGCGCTCTTCTATGGCCTCGCGCGCGCGGAAAATCCGCGAGCGCACGGTGCCGACGGGGCATTCCATCGTCGCGGCGATCTCCTCGTAGCTCATACCTTCTATTTCCCGCAGCAGAATCGCCGTGCGCAACTCCTCGGGCAGCTCTTGGATCGCAGCCGCGACGGTCGCGCCGATTTCCTCAGTCAGCGCCAGACGCTCGGGTGTGTCGATGTCGGCCTGCTTCGTCAGCGACTCGAACTGCTCCGCGTCGGCGAAATCCACGTCGACGGCCGCGGGCCGGCGGCGCGCGGCGACGAGATAATTCTTCGCAGTATTGATCGCGATTCTGTAGAGCCACGTATAGAACGCGCTCTCGCCGCGGAACGAGGGCGCGGCGCGGTAAGCCTTGAGAAACGCCTCTTGCGCGACGTCGAGGGCTTCGGACGGATCCTTCACGTAGCGCATCACCAGATTGAGGATCTTGTGCTGATACTTGGCCACCAGCAGGTCGAACGCCGACCTGTCGCCTTGCTGCACTCGCCGGATCAGCGCAAGGTCGGAGACTCCGCTCGTCCCGCCCCCAGCACCGCCCTGCGCTGCAATTTGCCTTTCGGTAGACCGCATCTCGCACCAAAAAGTTCGCGCATTGTAGCACCCACGCGTGGGCGCACCCGCCTACGGCCCGCCGGCCACCGACGTTGCGGAGGAGTCGTGCTCCCGGACGGCAAGCTGCAGCGCCCGCCAGTCCTCGGTATCGAGCTGATCCTTGAGAACCAAGACGCGCGCGCCCCGAGGGCCCGCGAATACGAGCTCGACGTACCAGGTCGTCCAGGTCGTCCCCGGTGCGAGGGCCAACCGATGCCAGCCGCGCTCGGGCACGTCCCAGGTGCCGTCGGCGTGCATTACGAGGAGCTTGGGAGTCTGCGGCCGGCGGCCGAGCGCATGTGTAGCGAGCGCCGCAAGCGCGACCGCCGTCAGAACCAGAGGCACGTCGAGCAACAGCACCGCCGCCGCGAGCACGGCGTGGAGCAACGCCCACCAGATGTTTACATAAAGTGACGGGTCAGGCTCGAGCAGCCGCGGCGCGGATGCGGGCGATGAGCGCGGCACTGCTTTCGTCCTCGGGCTCCATACGGCCGCAAAGATAGGCGTAAAGATCCGGGTCCGGCAGCTCCAAAAGCGCCGCGAAACGCGACTTATCCGCTGTGCTGAGCGCGGCGAAGGAGCCGGCCAGAAAAGCCTCGAGCACGCCGTCGAGCTCGCGCATCCCGCGCCGGCAGCGCCAGCGCACTCTCGCGAGCTCGTTGTGCTCCGCCATCGGCGTCCTCAGTGCCGCCGCTCCACCATGAGCTTCTTGATCTCGGCGATGGCCTTCCCAGGATTCAAGTCCTTCGGACACGCCGACGTGCAGTTGAGAATCGTGTGGCAGCGGTAGAGTCGGAACGGATCCTCGAGCGCATCCAGGCGCTCACCGGTCGCCTCGTCGCGGCTGTCGACGATCCATCGATACGCTTGCAGCAGCGCCGCAGGCCCAAGATAGCGATCCGCGTTCCACCAATAGCTCGGGCACGACGTCGAGCAGCACGCGCACAGGATGCACGCCGAGGGCTCGTTGATCTTCTCTTGATCCTCCTTGGATTGCAGGCGCTCGCGATCGGGCGGCGCCGGCGTCTGCGCCTTGAGCCATGGCTCGACGGACGCGTATTGGGCATAGAAGTGCGTGAGATCGGGCACGAGATCCTTGACGACGGGCAGGTGCGGCAGCGGATAGATCTTGACGTCTCCTTTGCTCTCGGCGATCGGCCGCAAACAGGCGAGCGTGTTCTTGCCGTCGATGTTCATCGCGCACGAGCCGCAGATCCCTTCGCGACACGAGCGCCGGAACGTCAACGTCGGGTCGACCTCGTTCTTGATCTTGATGAGCGCGTCGAGAACCATCGGGCCGCAGTCGTCCATGTCGATGCGGTAGGTGTCGAGGCGCGGGTTCTCGCTGCTCGTCGGGTCGTAGCGATAGATTGCGAACTCGCGCGCGTGCTTGGCGCTACGCGCCGCGTCGTGGCTCTTGCCGGGCTTCACGCGAGACTTCGGGGGTAGGAAGAATTTCGCCATCGGGTCGTCTCTCGGGTAGGAGCGGCTTTAGCCGCGATTCATCAATAGGTCCTGGCCTTCGGGGGTATCGGCTTCGCCTCGTCGGTCAGCGTGTTCAGCGCGACGGGGCGATAGTCGAAGCGCGCGGCAGCCCTGGCGTCGACCCATACGAGCGTGTGTTTGAGCCAGTTCTTATCGTCGCGGTCAGGATAATCCTCGCGCGCCTGGGCGCCACGACTCTCGGTCCGGTGCCGCGCCGATTTGATCGTGCCCATGGCCTGAAACAGCAAATTCTCGAGCTCGAGCGTCTCCACGAGGTCGGTATTCCACACGAGACCGCGGTCCGTTACGCCGACGTCGGCAAACGAGGCAAAGACGCGCTCGAGCTTCTCGATGCCCTCCTGCAAGGACTCGCCCGTACGAAAAACCGCCGCATGATTCTGCATGGCGCGCTGCATGTCGAGCCGGATCGCGGCCGTCGGCAAGCTGCCTTTCGCGTGGCGCAGCTTGTCGAGCCGCGCGACGGCTTCCTCGCCCCCGCCGCGCGCGAACGCGGGCGCTCGCGAGCCGCGCTTGATGAGCTCGCCGCAGCGTTGTGCGGCGGCGCGGCCGAAAACCACGAGATCGATCAACGAGTTCGAGCCGAGCCGGTTCGCGCCGTGGACCGACACGCAGGCCGCCTCGCCGACGGCCATGAGCCCCGGCACGACATGGAGCTCGCCGCGGCTGTTCTTCGCGATGACCTCGCCGTGGTAGTTCGTCGGTATGCCGCCCATGTTGTAGTGAACGGTCGGTAGAACCGGAATCGGGGCCTTGGTGACATCGACGCCGGAGAAGATCTTCGCCGTCTCGGCGATCCCGGGCAGCCGCTCTTCGATCACGTCGGATCCCAAGTGCTCGAGGTGGAGGTGCGCATGATCCTTGTGCGGCCCGACCCCGCGTCCTTCGCGGATCTCGATCGTGATGGCCCGGCTCACGACGTCGCGCGAGGCGAGGTCCTTCGCGTTCGGCGCATACCGCTCCATGAACCGCTCGCCGGTGGAATTCGTGAGGTAGCCGCCCTCGCCGCGCACGCCTTCGGTGATCAGCATGCCGGCGCCGTAGACGCCGGTCGGATGGAACTGCACGAATTCGAGGTCTTGGAGCGGCAAGCCCGCGCGCAGCACCATTGCGTTGCCGTCGCCGGTTTGCGTGTGACCGCCCGTGCAGGAAAAATATGCGCGGCCGTATCCGCCCGTCCCGAGAATGACCATCTGCGCGCGAAAGCGGTGCACGCGGCCCTCGGCGAGATCGAGCGCGACGACGCCGCGGCAAACGCCGTCCTCCATGATGAGGTCGATCGCGAAGAACTCCACGAAGAACTCGGCATCATGCTTGAGCGATTGCTGATAGAGCGTATGCAGCATCGCGTGGCCGGTCCGATCGGCGGCCGCGCACGTGCGCTGCGCCGTGCCTTCGCCGAAGCGCGTCGTCATGCCACCGAAGGGCCGCTGATAAATCCGCCCATCCTCGGTCCGCGAGAACGGCACGCCGTAGTGCTCGAGCTCGATGACGGCGGCCGGCGCCTCCTTGCACATGTACTCGATCGCGTCCTGGTCGCCGAGCCAGTCGGACCCTTTGACGGTGTCGTACATGTGCCAGCGCCAGTCGTCTTCGCCCATGTTGCCGAGCGCCGCGGAGATGCCGCCCTGCGCGGCAACCGTGTGGCTCCGCGTCGGAAACACCTTGCTCAAGCAGGCCGTCGACAATCCCTTCTCGGCGAGGCCGAGCGTCGCGCGCAGCCCCGCGCCGCCGGCGCCGACGACGACGACGTCGTACGAGTGCTCGATGAATTCGTACTCCTTGGTCATGCGCCTCCGAAAGCGACCTTGAGCACCGCGAATACTGCGGCGACGAGCAAGAAGACGTGGCCGAACGCCGACGACACGACGGCGACGAGCTTTGCACCTTTGCTTTCGACGTAGTCCTCGACGACGGCCTGAACGCCGAGATAGGAGTGATAGACGACGATGCCGATCGTCATGAGCAGCAGAATCGCCGTGACCGGATCGCGCAACCACGCGACGACTTCAGCGTACGCGAGCGTCTCAAAGCGCAGCATCGCGATCGCGAACCAAAGACCCAGCGGCGCGAGCGCAACTGCCGTCAGGCGCTGGGCCCACCAGTGCTCGACGCCGCTCTTCGCGGTACCGAGACCGAGCACCTTGTTGAGCGGTGTCGTCAGGCTCACGGCAACCTCACCAGATCGCGAGCGCGCCGTAAGCGCCCGTGGCGACCACCGCGGTAATGACGACGGCCCAGCCGCTCGCGCGAATTTGCGCGTGCCCGAATCCGAGCCCTAGGTCCCAAAAGAGATGGCGGATTCCGTTCGCCAAGTGATAGAAGAGACAGAACGTCCAGCCAAGCAACGGCAGCTTGAACCACGTGGCCGAGTAGAGCGCGTGGACGCGCGCATAGGTCTCGGGACCGCTCGCGAGCGCGACGAGCCAACACACGACCACGAGCAACCCTATCGAAAGCGCAACGCCCGTGAGCCGGTGAATGATCGACAGGGTGTTCGTGATCTCCCAGCTATAGATGCCCGCATGCGGCGATACGGGCCGCTCAACCCCGGCCATTTTCGACTCCGCTCCCTTCGCCCACGATATTCAGAAATCGACGCAACGGCCGGCCCGCTCCCAATCCCCGTAGCGCGTCGGCTCGGGCCCTTTGGGGCCCCCGACCTCGGCGGGACGCTCGACCACCGCGGCGGGCTGTTTGGCCGGCCGCGCTGCTCGCCGAGCTTCCTCGACCTTTTGTTCGCGCTCGCGGATCATGGCTAAAGTTTGCCAGAATTCCACTACCTACGCACGCCGCCGCCCGGATGTCGCACGCCCACATTGCACCTCTAACGGATCATGCCGTCATCGCCGTCTCGGGCCGCGACGCACGCAAGTTTCTGCATGCGCAGCTTACGCAGGACATCGAGCACCTGCCGAACGACCGCGCGGCGCTTGCAGCGTGGGCCGATGCGCGCGGACGCGTCCGCGCGATCTTTCAAGTCGTGCCCGACGGCGAGCGCTGGCTGCTTCTGACGAGCGCCGATCTCGTCGAGAAGCTGCTGCCGAAGCTCCGGCTCTTCGTGCTGCGCGACGACGTCGCGCTCGCGCACGCTACCGAGCTCACCGTCGCCGCGATCGTCGGCGACGCGCGCGCGTGGCTTTCCGCGGAGGGAATTGCGCTCGGATCGAGCATGAACGCGCTCGCGCATGCTCACAATGTCGCGTGGCTTCGGATCGGCCCAGGTCTCGTCTATGCGATTGGCACGACCGATGCCATTCGCGGCGCGTGCGCCGCGCTTGCAATGGCGCCGGCCGGCCATGCGGAGCTCGCGGCGATCCGCGCAGGATTGCCGATCGTCGATACCGTGCTCGGCGAGCGCTACACGCCGCACATGCTGAATCTCGATCGGCTCGGCGGCATCTCGTTCGACAAGGGTTGCTATCCCGGTCAGGAGATCGTTGCGCGCACGCAAAACTTGGGTGCGGTGAAACGCCGCGCGCGACGTTTCAAAGGCGGACAAGCAGAAGTGCCTGGGCGCGGCAGCGCCGTGCTCGACGCGAACGGCGCGCCCGCGGGTGAAGTGCTGCGCGCCGCGGCCGCAGAAACGGGAATCGAGCTACTCGCCGTCGTCCCGGTGGATGCAGGCTCGCTCAGGCTCGAGGGCTCAGACAGTGTTGCGCTCACTGCGCTCGACTGAGCATCTTACAAGGTGCTAGGTATTTATCCCCTCATCCGAGCGCGCATCAGGTGGTTCGCACAGCAGCCGGCGAGATACAACCTTTAAAACATTCCGGCTTCGTCGCAATCTGGTCCAGACATGCATTCGGC
>DATBLZ010000062.1:0-13596 GCA_036555065.1 Gammaproteobacteria bacterium | reverse complement strand
CGAAGCGCATCTCGTCGCTCATCCGAATGCGGATGAACCCCGACAGCAAGATATCGGGCTTGATCGCGACCGTGTCGACGACGAGCGTGTCGCCTTCCCAGCGCCCGACCGAATCGCCGTCACCCGTCGGCCAGAGCTCGTCCGCGGGCGGATGCGAGCCGCCGTCGGTGTAGATGTGTCGGATGCCGTTGATCGTATCGACGAGCGTCGTCTCCTCCGGCGTGATGCGCCACTGGTAGACCGCGGGCGACATCATATTCATGATGAATGGCGGCGATCCGCAGTTATTGTGAACCGGCGCAGGCGGATGGTCGGGGTCGGCTGCAATCGCGTCGTCGTTGGCCTTCTTTGCGGCATCGAACTTCGCTTGCCATTCGGCTGTGAACGGAATTCTCGCACCCATGATCACGGCTCCGGCGCTGATACCGCCGGCGCTCAGTGCCTGGCCGATTCCCTCGTCGACGAATACATTGGGCTCCCAGAGCCCCGACCAGTCGGGGAGCTTCGCGAATGCCGCGATGCGCTCGGGCGATGACACCTGTGCGTGAATTGCCACAGCCGCGCCGGCCACGAGCACGGTGACGGTGATTGTCGTTCCGCGTTTCATTGTGAAGCCCCCTGCGGTTGCGCCGGTGCGTTGCCCACGGGCGTGCCGTCGGCACGCGTGACCCGTACGACCTGGGCGCCGTGGCTCCCGTCACGCAACGGATGCGCGACGACGACGATCTCATCGCCGGGCCTGAGACTGCCCGGCTTCCAGCCGTGCCGGGAGAGACCGAGCGGATTGTCCATCTCGATGCCCCACTCGACGGGCGCGGCATTCGGCCCTGCGGGATCCGCGACGAGCAGCTGGATCCAGCAGTGCGGGCTCATCCATTGGAATTCTTTGACCGTGCCCGCGAGCGTGATCTCCTTGGTCGCATCGAACATCGCAGGCGAGTGATGCGCCGCGGCCGAGCTCGTGGCGACCAAGGCTGCCGCGGCAAGCAATGCAGCGACGGTGCGCAAACGTTGGTTCATGCGAGTCCGGGCTCGAGGAATTCGTGGCATGGTGCCACTTCCACTCGGCGCGTGCCAACAATCACCCGAGAGGAAGCCGCCGAGGTCCGGCGAGCCGTGTGTAGAATGCGTCCATGAGCGTCGCCGATCGCAGCAAGTGGGACGAGCGCTATCGTGCCGGCGCCTACGCCGAACGCGAGCACCCGAGCGCGCTGCTCGCGGAATGGGAGCCGCGGCTGCCGCGCGGCCGCGCACTCGACGTCGCCTGCGGGGCCGGGCGGAACAGCCTGTTTCTCGCCGCGACCGGCCGGCGCGTCGATGCCGTCGACATTTCCGCGGTCGCGCTCGATCGAGCAAGAGAAGCGGCAAACGCACGGCGATTGCAGGTTCGCTGGATCGAAGCGGACCTCGACGACGACCCGGATGCGTCGTTGCCGCGCGAACGGTACGACTTGATCGTGCTGATACGGTACGTCAACGCCAAGCTGTTAACGGTTCTGCTCGAGCGCCTTGCGCCGAACGGGATGCTGTTGTGCGAGCAGCACGTCGAATCGAGCGAAGACGTCGTCGGTCCGAAGACTCCCGCTTTCCGATTGCGGCGCAACGAGCTTTTGCGTGAGGTCATTGCCCAGCGCGGGTCCGGCGACAACGTCGTGTACTACAGCGAGGGCCTCGTCACCGACCCCGACGGTAGACGCGCGGCGCTCGCCCAGCTCGTGCTCCGGCGAGAACAAGCTTAAGGAGTTAGCCATGCTTCGCACGGAGTCATCGAAGCTCGCCGCATCGGCGCGCCGCGGCTCTTGGGCCCGTTGGCCGTCGCACGCCCGGTCGGAAACCCTCCGCAGTAGCGTGCACGACGCGTGAGCCGGCCGCTTGAGCACCAAGACTGAGTCCGACGGCGACTTCGATTACATCGTCATCGGCGCCGGGACCGCCGGGTGCCTCATCGCGAGCCGATTGTCGGAAGACTCCGCGAATTGCGTCTGTCTGATCGAAGCCGGCGGCTCCGAGCGCCACCCGTTCATCACGATCCCAGCCGCGGTCGGCTGCGCGATCATGAGCGCCAAGTTCGGCTGGGGCCTCTCGACGGTGCCGCAGCAGCACCTCAATGGCCGGCGTGTGCCGCTGCCGCGCGGCCGCGTGATCGGCGGCTCCGGATCGATCAACGGCATGGCCTACTTCCGCGGTCCGGCCAAGGATTTCGACGACTGGGCGGCGATGGGCAATCCCGGCTGGTCGTATGCGGATCTGCTGCCGTACTTCTTGCGCTCCGAGCACAATCCCGAATACGCAGGCTCGCCGTACCATGCGACGGGTGGGCCGATGGGTGTGAGCTTTCCGACGAGCCGCAATCGGCTCTGCGACGCGTTCAACGCCGCCATGGCGACGCTCGGCTACCAAGAGCTTCGCGACTTCAACGTTCCCGATCCGAACGGCTACGGCTATCGACAAGGCACGATCTGGAACGGACGCCGCGTCTCGACGGCGAGCGCGTACTTGCGGCCGGCAATGACGCGGCGGAATCTCGAGGTGCTGACTCAGACCCGAGTGCGACGCGTTCTCTTCGACGGTAAACGTGCCGTCGGTGTGGAGGCCGAGACGCGCGATGGGCGCAAACGGCTCCGGGCGCACAAAGAGGTCATCGTCAGCGCCGGCACTTTCCATTCGCCGCACCTGCTGCTGAGCTCGGGAATCGGCGACGAGCGCGATCTCAAGTCCTGGGGCATCACGCCCGTGCATCATTTGCCTGCCGTCGGCCGCCATTTGCGAGATCACCCGGCCGCGCCGATCGCCATGGAGACGGACGATCTCACGTCTTACGGTCACTCATGGAAGGCGGTGCCGCGAAACATCGGGCTGTGCTTTCAGTATCTATTTACGCGCCGAGGCGCTTTGGCGAGCAACCTCTTCGAAACGAATGCGTATATAAGGACACTACCGGACTCCGACCGCCCTGATTTGCAGATCGTGTTTCAGCCGGCACGACGGAACCCGCGTCCGTTCCCGATTCCGCTCGGGCACGGCTTTGCGATCGTGATCGTCTGTCTCTATCCGCAGAGCGAGGGACGCGTAATGCTCGCAGGACCGGACCCCCTGACCGAGCCGCTCATCGATCCGGCGCTCGGCAGCAACGAGACGGATCTCGAGACGTTGCTGCGCGGGCTCAAGATGGCGCGCACGATTTTCGCGCACGAGAGCTTCCAGAAGTACCGTGCCCGTGAAGTATTGCCCGGCGCCGAGGTCTCATCCGATGCGCAATGGCTCGAGCACATCCGGCGGACGCTCGTGACCGTGCACCATCCCGCCTCGACGTGCCGCATGGGCCCGGCCGGCGACAACGTCGTGAATCACGAGCTCAAGGTGCACGGGCTCGCGGGCCTGCGCGTCGCCGATGCCTCGATCTATCCGCGCCTCGTCGGGGCGAACACGAACGCAAGCATCGTGGCGATCGCGGAAAAGGCCTCCGATATGATCCTGGGCAGGCCGGCGCCGGCGCCGATCAGCGCATGATTAGCCAGTGTTGGATACGAGCTCGCGAGGTTAGCGCGAGCTCGTCGATATCGCTTGAGCAATTGCGCTAACAACCGGCGAGTGTCGCGAGTCCCGGCGCGGCCGGGGTCGCCACCTGCAAGCCGGCAGGCCATGTAATCAACGACTTGCGTCGTCCGAGCCCCCTTGGCATGGAACCTGCTACTCTTTTGGAGAGCTGATGGGGAGTAGATGCAATGTACGCGTTCCCGTGGATGTGGATCTTCTTCGGAATGTTCTTCTGGATGTTCCTGATGCGGCCCCGCCGGCTGCGTGCGTGCCTGGGTCAATCGTCCGCCGAAGATGCGGAAGACACGATGGGCCGCCGCCGCTACCGGCGTGCACGCGTCGAGGATCTCGAGGGCGCGCTCGCGGAGCGCGACGCAATCATCGCGAAACTCGAAGAACGCGTGCGCGTGCTCGAGCGCATCGCGACCGACGACTCGGCCCGGCTGCGCGCGGAAATCGACAGCCTGCGCGACCCGCCCACGAAGGACGGCGCTGCTGGTTAGCGGGTTCGTCGCGCGTTGTTGATGGGCACTCGTCAGCTCGCAGGTGGGCGGTGCGCGCGCAGAAACGAGCGGATTTGCCGTACGGCGATCGGGATACGCTCCGGCGGCTCCTTCCACGGATAGAGGCTGACTTCGCTCTGCGGAGCCAACATCACGACCTCCATCGCGACCGCGAGCGGATGTGCCGGTATGTCGTCGGGCAGCACGAGCACGGGCGTTTGGCAGCTCTTCACGAACTCGCGGGTCACCGTGAACACGAAGTCGGCGTCGGTCTTGTACATGCGCGTCAGGAACCGGTCGACTTGCTCTAGCGTGATGTCGGGTCGGCGCTTGACGAGCTCGGGCCCCCAGTTCGTCATGTTGTTGTTATAGAAGAGCTCGGGCTGCTCGGGTCTAAAGCCGCTCGGCTGCGCCGTGACCGCCGCCGCGACGCGATTCGGCGCGCGCTCGATGAGGTTCCAAATGAACGGGCCCCCGATGCAAAAGCCGAGCACCATGAATTTGTCGATCCCCAAATGATCCATCAGGCCGAGGTGGTCATCCGTGTATGCATCCCACGGCCGGTCGACCTCGAGCGGCCCCGTCGACTCGCCGCCGTTTGCATTGCGCAGGTCCGCTGTGATGACGCGGAACTCGCTCTTGAATTCGTCGATCGGATTGAACGGGTGGGAGCTGCTGATGAGGCCCTGAATCGTCGAGTTCAAGCCGCCGCCCGGAATCACGAGCAGCGGGAAGCCGGCCCCGCCCGTATCGAGATAGCGGATGCGCACCGCGCCCTTCGCGTAGAACGTGCCCGCAGGTGTCGCGCCTTGCGGCGCGGATTGGCCGAGCGCGCGCCGGGCGGCGGCCGCGGCCGCGATGGCGGCGCTCGTCGTAATGAAATTCCGTCGAGTCGTGTCGGCCATGTCTCTAGGCTCGTCCCGCGCCGTCACCGGAGTCAAGCTGGCGCGCGATCTCGTCCGACGAAGGTCCTTCGCCGCCGCCTTCCTGCGCAATCGCGGGAAAGATCGACGAGACACCGATGAGCAGGTACAGCGGTAACGGTTTCATCACTCGACGCCTACGCTGCCTCGCTACGACATCGCTGCGATCAGTTTCGCAGTTGGTGCGCTCCGGGAGCGATCATTGAACGGCCATGGCCTCGGGGAACTGCCAGGTGCCGTCCATAATCTCGCTGCGTGGTCGATACAAGCGCACCATGTAGTTCCATGCGGCCAGCACGGGCAGACAGTTGGGAATCTTTCCGTCGCAGCCCCCGAACTGAATCGCCACGGAACCGTCCGCTCCTTTCTTGGCCGTGATGTTGTTGAGGCTATAGGCGTTGAGGCTGTTCGGCTGGATATGGCCCGTTTGGTCGTACACCGTCACGGACCAGAAGCCGTCCACGGGCACTTCCTTGACGTTGAGCCGGTAGACGGTCGTGCCGTCGTTCCGCGGGGGTGTGATGTTGAGGTAGATAGCATCCTTCTCCGGGTTGAGCCCCCACGCCGAAGCCGTCGCGATCAGGTGCCGGACTGGATCGACTTCTCCACGCCGTCCGCCGCCGCGCCTCAAGTCGGGGAGGGTCTCGTTGAGGACGAGCAGCGCGTCGCGGATCTTCTGCTGGCTCACGGGATCCCAGGCGGGCACCTCGAGCTTGCCCGGGCTTTGCTGGCTGACCTTGACACCGTCCTGCAGAGCGCGGGCCCGTGCGAAGTCTCGTTGGCTCGCGGAATCAACGAGTGTTCGCACGGCGACAAACACGTATCGCGTGCCGACCGACGTGCGATCGAGCGTGTAGACGCCTTTGCCATACACGACATCGTGCACGTAATGGTCCTCGTCGACGGACATCATCGTCATGAAGCGCGTGCCCGCATCAGGCAATGTGATCGTGACCGGCCCGGCATCCAGGTCGAAGACCGCGATCGAGTAGAGTGTGTCGCGATTGGGGCGCACGCCCGTGTCGCCGAGCGGCAGATCCCGTGCGTGGAGGAACTTGCCGAATCCACCCTGCTTCTCGAACATGGTGAAGTACATGTCGGACTCGGCGCGGATGAAGTTGTCGACGGTGACCGTTTGCAGGTCCTGCGCCTTGGCCGCCGAAAAGGCGAGCAGCAGCGTGAGTAGCCACGGTTTCATTTGAGCTCCTCGATGTCCGGCAGCTTCCAACTCTTGTCGTGGAGCGGTTCCTGTGGACCATACAGCCGGAACCGCACCTCGAAGCTTCCGCCTGCCCTCGTCGGCAGCCAGTTTCCTTCGCCAGCTTCGCGAAGACGTCGGCTTCGTCTCAAAGCCAACCAAACCCGCGTGCCATCGTCCCGAACATACCACCGGCGAGCGCCGTATAGAGGACGAGCGCCCAAACCTTCGCGGAGGCGATCTCGTCTTTGATGGCGATCAAGGAGTCCTTCAGATCGTCGCTTCTGCCAATGAGCGCCGTGTTGATGTTATCGATTTTCGAATCCACTCTGCGGATATCGATCTTCACGTCCGACATGTCTGTGCGAATGTGCGCCACATCAGATTCGAGCCTGGCAATTCGCGCCTCCATCTCCGCCTCCGCGTCGGCAGTAGACATTTGCGCCTCCCACCATTAGCACCGTGTCGGGCCGCTTGCAACACGGCGATGCTGAGCCGTTAACCGCCGTTTCTGCTGCGATCGCGACGAATCTCATCGACGGAGCCGGCGAAGCGGGCTCCGCTGGGCGCATAGTCCGCGCACCCGCGCGGGCGATCGTGTACTGCGACGGTAATCCGTACACTAGGCTCGAGTCGCGCTCGCCGCGCAGACGGGAGAAATGATGTCCATAGAAACCATGCGTACCTGGAAGGTCGGCGACGTCGAGATCACGCGCATCGTCGAGGTCAACAATTGGGAAGACGACATCACGATGCTCTTGCCCGACGCGACACCGCAAACCGTGCTCGCCTATCCGTGGCTGCAGCCGCACTATGCGACGCCCCAAGGCAAGATGATCATCTCGTTCCAATGTTTCGTGATGCGCACGCGCGAGCATCGAATCATGCTCGATACCTGCATCGGGTCGGATCGTAAGCGCGAATTCGACATCTTCACGAACATGCGGAGTGATTTCCTCGACGACCTCGAGCGTGTGGGGCTCCGGCCGGACGAAATCGATTTCGTGCTGTGCACGCATCTGCATTTCGATCACGTCGGTTGGAACACACGGCTCGTCGACGGCAAGTGGGTCCCGACGTTCCCGAATGCCCGCTATCTGTTCGGGCGCAAAGAATACGAACACTGGACGATGCTCAAGGAAACGCACGGCTATCACGATCTCAACCACATGTACGATGCCGTGCTGCCGGTCGTCGATGCCGGACTCGTCGACCTCATCGGGCCGGACCATGCGATCTGCGCGGAGCTCAAGCTTCGTCCGACGCCGGGCCACACGCCGGGGCATGTCAGCATCGGGATCGAGTCCAAGGGCAAGCGCGCAATCGTCACGGGCGACATGATGCACAACCCGATTCAGCTCGAGCGCCCCGACGACACCGCGCGTTTCGACATGGATCAGGCCATGGCGCGCCGCACGCGACTCAAGTTCATCGATGACCACGCGAACACCGATGTCATGGTCATCGGCACGCATTTCAGCGATCCGACCGGCGGCTGGATCGTGCGCGACGCGCAGGGTTGCCGTCTCGAGCAGCAACCGGCCCGAAAGAAATAACCCAAGAATGCTACTGCTCGAGTCGCTGGCGGGCGATTGAAGAAGGGATCGATCGGTCTGCTCGTCGCCGCCTTCGCGGCGGCCGCGCCGGCGGCGGCGCATCACTCCACTGCGATCTACGACATGGACCAGAACCTCCATTTCGACGGCGTCGTCGAGACCCTAAAACTGAGCAACCCGCACATGGCGTTGACGCTCAGGGTCACGAAGGACGACGGCACGACGGGGACGATCCACTTCGTCGAGGGCGCCCCGGCCAACATGGTCGTGCGTGTGGGCCTGAATCCCGCCGATATCGCCGTCGGCAAGCCGATCAAGGCGATCGGCGCTCCGCTCCTCACCGACCCGAACGCCTATTTCCTCAAGGCGATCATCCTGCCCGACGGCCGGCGCTTCGCGTTCGTGGACTAGCTACGAGTCGAAACCCCATAATGTCGCGCGCCGCAACCGCAAGAATAAGGAACGCCCAATGAACAAGACGCTGCCCAGAACTCCCGCGCTCGCGGGCCTGTTGCTCGTTTTGACCGCCTGCGGGCAGGCGCCCGACACCGCGACCGAAACACCCGCTGCCCCGGCCGCTGCCGCGGCTCCGACGTGCAACCGGCAGTGCCTCATCGCCGCGACCGATGCCTACGTCGCCGCGCTCGTTGCGCACGATCCCGCCGCTGCCCCGCTCGCGAGCAACGTCGTGTTCGTCGAAAACATCCAGAAAAAAATGCCCGGCGAAGGCCTGTGGCAGACCGCTGTGAAAGCGCCCACGACCTTCGCGATCCACGTGCCCGACGAAATCAACGGCACCGCCGGCTACCTCGCGATGATGACGCGCATGGCGCCGCCGCCCGCGCCGCAGGGTGCCTCGCCGGCCGATGTCGCCGCCGCAGCGAGCCAGCCGCCCGTCGAGCAGCCGGTCATGGTGGCGTTGCGCCTCAAGGTCGACGGGAACGGCAAGATCACCGAGGCCGAGCACCTGTTGGCCGGCATCCGCGAAGCGCAGATGGCGAATCTGCAAGCGCCGCGTCCCGGCATTCTCGCCGAGATCCCGGCCGAGCAGCGCCTGCCGCACGAGCGGTTGCTCGAGATCGGTTACAGCTATTACCCGGCGCTCGACGAGAACGACTCCGACCTGACGTTCTTCGCGCCCGACTGCGAGCGCCACGAGAACGGCATGATCACCGCGAGCGGCGCGCCGGCACCGCAAGCACCCGCGGTTCCGGGCACGGCCGCGACGCCGCGCGTCGCGCGCGACTGCTACGGCCAGATCGAGAGCGGGTCGTTTCAATATATCGCCCGCATCGAGAACCGCCGCGTGTTCGCCGCCGATCCCGTAACCGGCCTCGTGATGGGGCTATCGCATTTCCGCCACCCGATGGACAACTTGCCCTACACGGTGACGAACATCGACGGCTCGACGTCGGAGCGCACCGCGGAGAACTTCCGGTTTGCGCCGTTCGACCTGCCCGCTGCGCACATCTTCAAGATCGGCGCGGACGGCCGCATGCACGAGATCGAGGCCATGGGCTTCACGACGGCGTACAACTCACCGACGGGTTGGGAGTAAGAACTGCGTTACTCCTCCTGAAACCGCCGGGCGATCTCGGGATCGCAGGCGACTCCCGAGGGTTCGAGATCCGGGCGGTGGTCCCAGAGCGTCGAGTAGGACACCGGCTCCGCGAGATAGTCGGGATCTTCGAGGGTGAACTCGTAGCGGAGGTGCGTCCGGTCCTCGGCGAGCGTGAGTCGTTCGACGAGGTGCTTGCGGACGCCGAAGAGAACACCTTGCACGCCGTCGGGAGGCCCGGCGAAGCCCGTACTGTCGATCACGAGCGTCTCGCCCTCCCACCACCCGATGGAATCGCCGACCGGGCTCGGCTCGAGGTCCGTTGGATGACCAGCTCCATCCATGCGAATCGTCCGCACCACCTCGCCCCAGTCGGTGTCGTAGCGGATCACGACCGACGTCTCGCCGATCTCGATCTCGCGCAGTCCGGGAACCAGGCCGAGCGCCGGCGGTGGGTTGAATGCGTCGCAGCTCGGTGACGCGCGCAACGTGGGCGTCGCGCGTCCGGCCTCGGTGAGCACCCAACGCGGCGCCGTCCGCGCGAGCTCAATGAAGGCGGCGGGCGTCGATGTCCACTTGCCTGCCAGACCGGCGGCCGGCACGGCGGCCGCCGGTGCGCGACTACTTCTGCCATCAGCGGTCAACCGATAAATGGCGCCGTCGTCGGTGGTGACGTCGAGGCCGCGCATCGTCCTGGTGCTTCGACCCGGGTTGGCTCGTACGACGACATGAGAGCCCTGCGCGACGACATCGCGGCGGAGCCCGTAGGTCTGGACGGCGGCAAGTGGCCCCACCTCGACGTCTTGGAAAGCGGGCTCACCGTCCGCTCCAGTCGTCTCGATCGTGAGGTAGATGTGCGGGTTCGCCCACTGTACCTTCGCGATCCTCCCTTCGACGATGACCTCCTTGCGGAGGTCGTAGGCCGCCGAGCTGTGGTGGGCGACGGCGGCGGTCGATGCGGCAACGCTCGCTGCACACGCCAGGAACACGTATCTCGGAGTCATGCCATACTCCTTCAAAAGTGCTCAGTTCTCGCGGAGCGCCGCGCAAACGTCCATCCGCTAAGCGTCTCGCGCACGCGGGTCCGCCGAGCGGCGGTGCTCTTACAGTACTGCAGCGAGGTCTCAAGCGATAGATTGCACCGAATCAAGCAGCAATCGATCGTGACTTGAGTCACGCTCATCGACGCGACCAAGGCGTAATGTCCGGTGAGCCCGACCTACACGGAGGCTCATCCATGCGCCCTGTCCCAAGCGTGCTCGTCCTGGCTTCCGCGCTGCTTTGCTCCTCGCTGCTGCTCGCGCAGGAGCTCAACGAAAGCGCGTTGATGGCGTTCACCGCAAAAATCGACGCCGCAATCGCGAGCCGCGACATCGACACCGTCGTCGACCATATCGCAGAGCACGCCGTCATCTCCGGCACGGCCAACGTGCAGGGGCAAATGCGCGCGCTGCGCATGAACAAGGCGCAGTACCGCCAGATGCTGACGCTCACGTGGTCCGCGGCCTCGAGCTACACCTACGAGCGGACCAACGAGAAGATATCGATAGACGGGGACCAGGCAATCATCACGGCAGACGTCGCCGAGACAATGGTCATCCAAGGTCAGGAAGTCAGGACGAGGACGCGTGAGAGGGCCACTGTCAAAAGCATCGACGGCAAGCTGATGCTGACCGGGCTCATCGCCAATCAGATCATGTGACGGCGCCGGACGCGGTGTCGAGGATCGCGTTCAGGCCACCTTTCGATACTCCGCCGCGCGTTGCCCCTGTGCCGCGGCGATTCTGCGTGGCGCCGTCTCCTTGAGAAAGAGCGCCGCGACACCCGCGCAGAACGCGCAGACGCCGACGACGACCACGGGCGCGGCCAGGCTCGTTCGGTCGGCGAGCATTCCGGCCAGCGGTGGTATCGCCGCGCCGCCGACGAGCTCGCCGATGCAAACGACGAGCCCCATCGAGGTCGCGGCGAGCGCGCGTGGCGCGCTCTCGCCCGGTACCACACCCATGAATAGCGGAAAAGACCCCGTGCCGGTCCAGCCGATGAAGAGCAGCACGCCCAACATCCATTGTGGGCCGTTGAAATAGAGGGCTGCGAGCGACGTCACCATCCCTAGGAAGCAGAACAGAATGATCGCGGGCTTGCGGCCGACGCGGTCCGACCACGCGGGCACGAGAAAACCGCTGAACAGAGTCGCGAACCCCGTGACGCCGACGAGCGCGCCGGCTTGCTCTTGAGTGAAGCCGCGATAGTTCTGGAAGAAGATCGGCAAGAAAATCAGAGCAACGAGGAACCAGGCCACCATGAAGATCGAGATCACGCAACACACTCGGATGTTGTGATCCTTGAGCATGCCGAATACGCCGAGCTTCATCGCTTGCACCGCGGCGCCGTTCGGCTGCTTGTCGCGCGCCGGCTCCCGGAGATAGAGCCAGACGAGCAATGCGCAGATCATGCCTGGAACGCCCGTCAAGAAGAACGTGACGCGCCACTCGAAGAGCTCCGCGAGCCGCGGAATCAGGAAGCCCGAGAGCATCGTGCCCAAGACGGCCGCGAAAACGTTCTGCATGATGCCGGCATTGACGCCGCGGCGATGCGGCGAGGATTCGACGTTCATGATCGAGAGACACACCGGCAGGAACGGCCCCTCGGCAAGGCCCATGATTACCCGCGCAAGAAGCAGGCCCACGAAGCCCGTCGCGATGCCCGAAAGCGCCGAGCACAGCGAGAAGAGAATGATGGAGCCGAGCACGAAGGGCTTGCGCACGCCGACACGATCGGACCAGGCGCCGACGAAGTAGGCCGAGAGCGCCCACGCGAGCGACAAGCCCGAGCCCAACCAGCCCAGTTGAGCATTACTCAAGCCGAGCTCCGTAACGATGTCCGCGGCGAGGAAGTTGATCGTGTTCCGATCGAAGAACACGAGCCCGAAGCTCGTGCCGAGAAGAAGCAGAATGCCGTTCTCATAGGTGAGCCAGCCGGATCTGTTCGCGCGGTTCATCGTGGGATCTTGGGCACTCATGCTCGCTCGTCCGTCGGGGGCGCGGCGGCTATGGTAGCCTTGCCCGGTGATCGCCGATAGGGAGGAGACCTTGCGAATTCTGCGCTTCGTGATGGCAACCGGGTTGCTCCTTGTGATCGGCACAGCCGAGGTCTCGGCCCAGCCGGCGTGCGACCGGGCTTGTCTCAGTGAAATGCTCGATAGCTATCTCGGTGCGGTCGTCGCGCACGATCCTTCCGCCGCGCGGCTCGTCACGGGCTTTCGCCAGACCGAGAACGCCATCAATGTCGCTCCGGGCCGCGGCACCTGGCAGAGCGTGACGGCGCTCGGCCGCGTGCAGCGGAAATACTTCGACGAGGTCAGCGGTCAGGCCGCCTACTTCGGCACGGTCGAGGAAGGCGCCGAGACCGCGATCGTGACGATCCGCGTGCGCGTCGAGAACCGCATGCTGACCGAAGCCGAATGGTATATCGCGCGCGCCGACGATCCGGGCCTCAACGGTCCGCGAAGGCCGGGCGCGCCGCCCGCCAATCTGCACAATCCCGAGTATCTCGAGGCGAACCCGCCGCCCGACCGTGTCGTGCCGCGCGGTGAGCGCGCCGACCGCGAGACGTTGCTCCGGATCGTCGAGAGCTACTTCGATGCGCTGACCTCGCACGACCGAACCGTCGCGCTCGCGCACGAGGGCTGCGGCCGCGCCGAGAACGGCAGCCCCGCGCCGGCGGGCGCCTTCCTGCCGCCGGCACCTGCACGGACCGGAGGCGCAGCGCCGGCGGGGCCTCCTGCGGCCCCCGGCGGCGGCGTGCGCGACTGTCTCGCGGGTCTTGAGAACTTCAATCTGTCGATGGTCGTCGCGCGCCGCATGCCGGTCGTCGACGTCGAGGCACAGGTCGTGCTGTCGTTCGCGGTATTCATCCGCCGCCCCGGCTCGCCGACGCCGCGCAATGTCTTCAGCGAGTGGTTCATCGTCGACGACGCGAAAATCCGCACGATCTACACGGCAATGTTCTACCCGCCGCCGACGCTCGCAGTGCCGAACTGGCCGCCTTACGACGGCAACTGGCCGCTGCCCGCATCAACGGTGCCGGAGCCGGCGCCCGCGCGATAGATCAAGCTCGGAGCGACGACATGATCATGAACTTCACGATGGCGGGTGCGCTCGTTCGCCAAGACTCGCAGTCACGCGCACGGACCGTCTCAAGGCTTCCCGGGCTGCTGCGAGCACGTGTCCTGCACGAGCTCGACGTCGGGCGTGTAGAGCCAAGTCTTGGTGATGACGAGCGGCTGCGTGAACATCATGGGATCCGTGAGCGTGAACGTGAG
>DATBLZ010000160.1:0-4826 GCA_036555065.1 Gammaproteobacteria bacterium | reverse complement strand
GTATGTTTGGTCGTATCCGTGGTGGGGCGTGCCGATTTACGGGACGGGCTGGTACTACCCGCCGTATTGGGGAGTTTGCTGCTATTACCCGCACCCCGTCACTTACGGCGTCCATGTCACTTACAACCCCTACACGGGATGGGGCATGGGTTTCTCCTACAGCTTCGGCTTCATCACCGTGGGCATCGCGTTCGGCGGCGGCTACGGCGGCTACTATCGTCCGGGCTATCCGCCGCCGGGCTACTATCGCCCGCCGGCGTACTATCCGCCCGGCGGCTATCGGCCGCCGGGGTACCCGCCGAATCACAGACCGGGCGCGCCCCGGCCGACGCCTTATCAGGGCGGTGGCGCCCGGCCGAGCGCCGGACAGCTCCCGGCAGGGGGTGGACGACCGAGCGCCGGACAATTGCCGGCCGGGAGCAACAACTTGTATGCGAATGCGGCCAATCGCGACCGCGTTACGCCGTCGTCGGTGCAGCGCTCGAATCTCCAGAGCGTCGACCACTCAGCCCGCGGTGCCAACAACGTGTATGCAGACACGGGCGGCAACGTTCACCGCCAAACCTCGCAAGGCTGGGAATCGCGCAACCAGGGCCAGTGGGAATCGTCGTCCTCGCGGCCGTCGCAGGCACCGTCGAACTTGAACCGCGACTATGCGGCACGGCAGTCGGGCGCGAGCGCGAGCCGGTCGATGGGAATGCCGCGCGGCGGCGGTGGCGGTGGAATGCGGCGCCGGTAAGCGCGCGACTAGCCTTTGCTCGCGGGTTTGCCGCTGCCCGGCGTCCCGCCGAGCTTGCCTTCGTGACGCGCCTGCAGATGGTCGCGTATCACCGTAAGAATCGCCTCCGTCTCGACGGCACCGAGCCTGTCGGCGGCTTTCTCACGCGTGACGAAACCGAGCATCAGAAGCTCCCGGAGCTTTTTGAATGCGATCGGGTTCTTTTGTGCGCAAACGGACTCGTCGTTCTTCAGCACGCGTTCGATCACGCCGGGATCGAGGAGCTTGACTCCGCAAATGGCCGCATCGCGCGCGATTTCCTCGAGCAGGGCATCGAGCTGTCCGCCCCAGAATTTAGCTCGTACCTCGTCTACCATTTTCGAACCTCAGGCACGCTGTGCTGGTTAGGATGCGCTAAAGCCACCGCCGAGCGCGAGATGAAGATTGACGCGCTGCACGCGCCGCTCGCTCTGCACGCGCAGCAAAGTCATCCGCGTCGAATGATATGTAAGCTGCTGCTGCTCGACGCCGCGAAGATCGCCGGAGCCGACGCGATAGCGCGTCTCGGCGAGCTCGAGCGCTCGTGCGGCGTCGACGACCGCGGAGCCTAGGATCGCTTCGCGTGCCTCGAGAGTAAACTCGCTCGATAACGCATTCTCGACGTCGCCGAACGCCGTGAGTGCAGTCTGCACGTACGCGGCGATCGCCTCCTCCTGCTCGGCATTGCGGAGCTCCACCTGCGCGCGCAGCGCGCCGCCCTGGAATAGCGGCGCAAATACGGAGCCGCCGAGGCTCCAGACCGGATTGTCGCGATCGGTCAGCACGAACAGATCGCTGCTGATGCTCGAGACGCTGCCCGTGAGCGCGAAGCGCGGCAAGCGGGCCGCCTCGGCTTCCTGGACCATGTTGAAAGCGGCCGCGACGCGCATCTGGGCCGCAATCATGTCGGGCCGGCGCTCGAGGAGCTCGGAAGGCAGCCCCACGGGCACGCCGGCGTCGAGGCTCGCGAACTGCTCAGGCACTGCGATTTGCGCGGCCGGATAACGGCCGACGAGCAGCTCGAGCGCGCGCAAGGCCTGCTCGCGCGCGAGCTCCACTTGCCGCAGCCCGTCGCGATAGGTTTGTAAGGAGATGCGTGCCGAGGCCACGTCGAGCTCGTTGCCGATGCCGATGCGTTGGCGGTCCTCGGCGAGCGCGAGCAGATTGGTTGCGGCATCCACCATCTCGATCAGGTACTGCCGCTGGATTTGCGTTTCGGTGGCGAGGAACCAGGATTTCGCAACCATTGCAACGAGCGACTCGCGTGCATACGTGAAATCGGCCTCGGCCGATGCATATTGATCCTCGACGCCGCGTCGTTGGTAGCGGACGCGGCCCCAGACATCGAGCTCCCACGACGCCGTAACCATTCCACCCTCGAGCCCGGAGGCGTCGCCGCCCATCTCGCCGCCGGCGCGGCCGATCGCATCGACCGTGGGCCAGAGGGTGCCGCCGGCGGCTTCGACGTAAGCGGCCGCGCGCGCTACGCGGGCCGCGGCGCCACGGAGGTCCGCGTTGTAGGCGAGCGCTTCCTGCACGAGCGAATTCAGCGACTCGTCAGCGAATGTAGCGAGCCAGTTGCCTTGCACGGGTCCGGCGAGACCCGGCGCAACGAATTCGCCGGGCACCGGGGAATTGACGAGCTCCGCACGGAGCTCCTCCGGTTCAGGCGGTGTGCTCGATGCACAGCCGGCCGCGACCAGGGCCGCAAGCCACGGTAGGGCTCGCCGAGCCGAGGCTGAGGCACGTCGCGAGAACCGGGGAGTCATATCAATGCAGCTTGAGCACGAGGTAGTTCACGAATGAGCCGACGCGCAGGATCACTTTGCGCAGTATGTGAATGTGATGGCCGTGCTGCGTATAGATCGCGCCGTGGCCGTGCGCTCCTGCCGCAAGAAATAGGTCGCGATCGCGCTCAGCGATGTCGAGGCGCACGGCGAAGCGACCGGCCGGCAGCGGATACGCCCCGGACTGCGGTATCGTCCCGCTCATCGGGATTTGGCCTTGGCCTTGCGCCCAGACGATCGAGTTCACCGTGGCTTTGATGATCCGTCCCGGATAAGTTTCGAGCGCGATCTCGGCCTCGTCGCCGGGTTGCACCTGATGGAGCTCGTTCTGATCGAAGAGCGCCAGGACCTGGAATTCGTCCTCGACGAAGGTCATCACGGGCTGAAAGCCGAGCGCCGTGGCGAGCTGGCCCGGCCGCAATTGCAAGTTGATGACTGTGCCGTCTGCGGGCGCGTAGAACACGGTCTGAGACAGCTCCCAGCGGGCCGTCTCGAGCCGTGTCTTGATCTCGGCCACTTCCGCTTGGTCATCGCCGACGGTTGCGCCCAAGCGAGCGCGCACTTGCGCTTCGGCACCGATGTTCGTGCGCAGCTCGGCCTCGAGCTCGCGGACCTCGGCTTCGACCTGCTCGAGTGCAAACCGGTCGCCCGCGCCTGTGTCTGCAAGCTCGCGATTCTGCTCGACGCGCATGCGGGCGAGCTCGAGCCTGGCGCGCACGCCGGCGGTGCGGCCCTCGGCCGAGGCAAGCTCCTCGTTGAGCTCCTCGACCGAGCCCTCGGTCGCCGCGAGCTGCGCCTCGAGCGTGCGCACTTGGATCTCGAACGGCGTCGGGTCGATGCGAAATAGCACGTCCCCCTTCTTGACCGGAGCGTTGCCTTCGACCGGGACCTCGATCACGCGGCCACGGACCTCGGGCACGACCTGAACGACATACTTGATGACGCGGACGTCGGACGACGACGGCGCATATACATTGAGCATCAGGATCAGTGTCGTGAGCGCCACGATCGGAATCACGACGACCGTTACCTGGGACACGGTATTCCACGGCAGCCACTTGAACTTGATGAAGATGAGCCAAACGAAAAAGCTGTAAATGGCGAGGAGTAGAGCTTCCATTAGCGTGCCGCCTCCTGCGCGTTCGTCGCGAGCGCCCGGCGCTCGAGCCGCGCGACTCGCTCGCGAATCGTCTTCATAGCGCCCGCGAGCTCGCCTTGCTTCTCGAGAACGTCGAGCTCGGTGCGTAGGTGCGCGAGCTCCTCGTGCAGGGCCAAGGAGTCCGCGCTTTCGCCCTCGGGAAGCTCGGCGTAGTAGTCGTCATGCTTGTCGCGACCGTACGCCATTTTGTGAAGGACAGGTTTCGAATAGGCCCACAGCCATGCCAACGGCCACAGCATGCCGCCGAATACGAGCGACAAGAGGCACAGCGTCTTGATCGCGTCTTTCTGCGGATGATGACGGTTCTCGGCGATTTTCTCCGGGAGGATGTGAACGAGCCAAAAAAGGACGATGCCGCCGATCGGCACGGCGATGATGATGAAAACCGCGAGGAACGTCGCCGCCGAATCGACGAACTCGCTCGAGGCGGCGAAGCACGGTGCTGCGGCAAGTGCGGCGAACGCTGTTGTTGCCGCGCGTCCCAATGCGCATGTGCGGGTTGTCATGGAGAGACCGCCTTCCAGAATGGCCGCAATTATTGTTCGTGGCGCTGCTGCCGATGATTATATCGGTTTTCCGCAGCCCAGGATTCGATGTGCGCAGCAGCGCAAGTGCCTATAATCGACGCACGCGTAAGGTTGGAGCGAAAGAAGATGAAGAAGCTTGCTTGGGGAGGCATTGTCGTCGTAGTACTCGCCGCGCTGGCCGTCTGGGCCATGCGTGCGCTCGAGATACCCGAGCGCCTTCCCGCGGTCCCCGAGGCACTGACTACACGCGCCGTCGTGCCGGGCATTCCCAACGCGCGCTATTGGGTCGGCATCGAGACCGAGACCTTCACTCGCGACGCCCTGGCCGCACGGGAGCGCGAGCAAGCCTTTCGTGCCCGTTCTGGGCAGACCGGCGAATTGCCGCCCGCGGACCTTCTCGCGCTATCCGGCGGCGGCGACAAAGGTGCTTTCGGCTCGGGCCTGCTCAACGGGTGGACGGCATCCGGCACGCGGCCGACGTTCAAGGTCGTCACCGGCGTCAGCACGGGTGCGTTGATCGCGCCCTTCGCATTCCTCGGGTCCGACTATGACGACGTGCTCAAAGAAGTATTCACGACTATAGGTCCAGACGACGT
>DATBLZ010000007.1:0-14222 GCA_036555065.1 Gammaproteobacteria bacterium | reverse complement strand
CGGACGCTAGTCCGGCAACAGCGCTTTGATGCGTACGCTGACGGCGCCCAGCACAGCGGGCGAAACGCGACCTTTGCGACGCGCTTTGCGAGCTTGCCAATCCACGCTCTTGACCTGGTCGGCGAGCACGACGCCGCTTGCGTCGCTCTTTGCATCGAGTGCGACTTCGAACGGATAGCCTTTGATCTGATTCGTGATTGGACAGCAGAGCATCAAGCCGGCTCTGCGCTGGTACTCCGCTGGAGACAACACGAGCGCCGGACGCGTGCCGGATTGCTCATGGCCAGCTTGCGGGTCGAATTCGAGCCAGACGATATCGCCGCGTCCCGGCGCGGCCGTTCGCATCGTAGTCGGGCGTCTTCGTCGTCGGCATCATCGGATCGGTGATCCTGACGCTCCTCATCGCCAATACGCTTTTCGGCATCGAGGCGACGGATCCGCTTACCTTTGCCGCCGTATCTCTACTCCTGCTCGCCGCGGCGCTGGTCGCTTGTATCGTGCCGACGTGGCGCGCGCTCAAGGTGCACCCGTCGGAAGTGTTACGTTACGAGTGATCTCTCAGGCCTTCTTCGGCAAGGCTGCGTCGTCCAAAGCCGTGGCGCGACGATAAGCTTCCCGGTCGCTGACCCGCGACCAGTATCCTGCGAAGCTCGGCCGCTTCTCGATCGAGCCGAACTGCAGTCCGTAATTGATGTGCGAGCCGACGTAAACGTCGGCGGCCGAAAATCGATCGCCGGCAATGTAGGCGCGCCCCGATACGGCCTTTTCCAGCGTATCCATGACGGTCGCGAAGCTGCCGTAGCCGACCATGGCCTGCCTTTCGGCCGGCGGCTCGAACTTGAGGGAGCGGTTCGTGATCGCCGCCTCGAGCGGACCGGCCGCGAAGAACAGCCAACGGTAATACGCGCCGCGCTGCGCTGTCGGCGGCGCGAGCCCGGCTTTGGGGAACGCATCGGCGAGGTACGCACAAATCGCGGCGACTTCGGTTACGACGGTATTGCCGTGCCGAATCGCGGGAACCTTGCCCATGGGGTTGATCGCAAGATACGCGGGTGCCTTCATCGTCGTGCCGAAGTCGAGTATTTCGGCGCGATAGGGCGCGCCGATCTCTTCGAGCATCCAGCGCGCAATGCGGCCGCGCGACATCGGGTTCGTATAAAGGACGAGCTCGTCAGCCATCGTGCTACTCCTCAAGGTGAATCCGCGGCCGGGTGCCCACTTGCTCGTAGCGTAGGCCGTCGGCGGGCCGATCGAGACGAAGCAGATACAGACATTGCGGCTCCGCGCGGCCGAGGCTGCCCCTCGCGATGACGCGATCGCCGGGTTTCCACGTCGCAGCCGTGATGCCGATCGCCGCGAGCTCCGTGCGATTATCCATCTCGAGCTGCCAACGCTCGGGCTCCGCGCCATCGACTGCGACGTCGACCATCAACACCGGATGCGGATGGATGAAACGAAACTCCGCGACTTCGCCTTCGATCGTTTCCTGCCGCTTGTTGTCGTAGGCGCTCGCGATCGAGTGGTGTGCGTGCGCCGCCGAGCCGCTCAACGCGATGCCGAAAGCGAGCACATACGCAATACGATTCATGATCGCCTCAGCCCGCCGGGTCGCGCGCTTTCTCGAGCATCTCGGCGATCTCGACGGAGACGGTATTGTCGCGGCCGCCGGCTGTGCCGAGCGCCACGTCGATCGGGGATTTGCCGCGCGCGTCGACGACGTTGACCGAAGCGCCGCGCTCGATGAGATATGCGACAACGCGTGCCCATGCGAACTTCACGGCGCCATAGAGCGCCGTCTGGCCTTCGCGCTCCGTCATCGTGCTCGCGCGCGCGATGCGCCCCGTCTTGCTGTAGCTGTCGACGATGCGCGCGTTCACGTCCGCGCCCGCAGCGAGCAAGACTTGCAACGTGGCGATCGCGCGAGTCTCGACGTCGCCGCCTAAGTTGAGGCGCCGGTCGCGCCCTGAGACGCCCATGCCGGCCGCCGCCATTCGCGGTGTCACGCCCATGACGTTCGGAAGATCGACGAGCGCGCCGTGCCCGAGCAGCAGCTTCACGGCGTCGACGTCGTGCGAGCTCGCCGCGCGCAGCAACGGTGTCGCGCCCGTCGTCAGCAGGTCGTCGACGAAGCGGCCGATGTTGCCGCCGCGGCTCGGGCGATGCATGTTGAGCTGCGGGTTCGGATTGACGCCGGCAGCGAGCAGTAGGCCGATCAGATCGATCCCCGTGGCGTTTCCGGCCTCCACCGGTTCGGTGCCTGGTCGCGCCGTATACGAATTCATGTCTACGGCGACGTACAAGGGCGTGCGTCCCCACCAATCCCAGGTGTGTGGATTCGCGCCGCGCTCGAGCAGCACTTTCGCGGTGTCGAATCGAGAATTGTCGAGCGCGACCATGAGCGGCGTCACGCCATCGGGATTCGGCTGATCGATGTTCGCCCCGGCGTCGAGGATCGCCAGCACGCACCGCGTGCATCCCGAGCGGGCGGCATAGAGCAGCGCCGTGAGGCCACCCGTCGGCCGGTACTGGCCGCGCGGCTCGGAGGTGATCTGCGCCTCCCATTCGTTCGCGAGTGCGCGCACGTGGACGTCGGCGCCGTTCGCGATGAGGAGCTCGACGATGTCGGCAAAGCTGCCGTCCGCGGCCCACATGAGCGCCGTCTGTCCGCGCCAAGTTTCGCGCGTGTTGACGTTGGCGCCGCGCCGGACCAAGAGCTTTGCAACGTCGGCCGCGCCGGCGCGCGCGGCCAGCATCAATGCCGTTTGACCGTCTTGATTGGGCGCCTCGAGATCGGCGCCGGCATCGAGCAGCATCGTCACGAGCTCGACGTCGCCGATCTTGACGGCCTCGGCAAGCGGGCTCGAGCCGAAGTTGTTGATGACGTCGGCCTGAGCGCCACGCTTCAAGAGCTCTGCGACGAGCTCCGCGTCCACCTTGTAGACGGCCCAATGGAGCGGCGTCGTGCCGTCGCCTTGCGCCGCATTGACGTCGGCGCCGGCCTGGATCATTTCGAGCGCCGCAGCGCGGTTTCCGGCCTGGATTAGATCTGCGAGGTCATCGTCGGCTGCAGCCGTGCCGATTCCCGCCGCCAAGCCGACGGCGGCCAGCAGAACCGGAAGGCGCCATGATGAGCCTAGGAGCCCTCCCGTGTTTTGCCTCAATGTCACTGGATTCGGCCGTGGCATCCTCGTCATCGCCAATGTTCACATAAGCGGAGACCGTCAGGAAGAGCGCGGCGTCGATCGATGCGTCGATTTCGGGCCGGCGCCACGTTATCTTGAAGGCGCCGAGGTCAGCTTGCTCGTGCCCGACGCCCGTGTCGAGCTGATCGAAGGCGAGGTTGTCGACATGGCGCCGATCGGGAGCCGGGACGCTGCCGCGGTTTCCGTTCTCGCGAAACGCCTGATCCGAGCGATCGGCGATTCCGCTGAAGTGCGTATCCAATCACCGGTGCGGTTGCATCCCGTCTCGGAGCCGCAGCCCGACATCGCTGTGCTCACGCCCAAGTTCGATTCCTATAAAAGTGCCCATCCGGAGGCGACCGACGTTCTGCTCCTCATCGAGGCCGATCGGGAGGAGATGCGGACCGGCGTGGCTCGTGTCCCCGGCGTCGAGGCCGAGATCGATATCCACGACCTGTTTTGAGCGCGACGAGGCCTCCCCGAACAGGCGACGTCAAACGATGTCGGGCGAAAGCGTATTGTGATGCGCCCACATGCCTTTATGGGCCGCATACAGAAACTTGAGCGGATCGTCGAATGAGCGGCCGAGGTCGTTCATGACGCCTGCTGCGAGAATGTCTTCGGCGCTCTCGCCTTTGCGCACGCGCTCGACCATGTGCTCGAAGAGCACGGTCATCGTGTCGTGCTCGGCCTGCACGGCCGCGCGGCCGACGACGGGGCCGTAGCTCGGGACGAACTGGGTTCGTTGATCCGTGATCTCGAGCAGCAGCGCGAGCGCATCGACGCGCCCGCCGAGCCAGCCGCCGCCGAACCAGTCGAGCTCGGGATCGCGCTCGGGGGACACCGTATCACCGACCGCGATCACGTTCGCGTCGCGGAAGAACACGTAGATGTCGCCGTCGGTGTGGGCCTCGAGCAGATACCCGTAGTCGACACGTTCGCCGTCGAGGAGCGTCTCGGCGCGCGTGTAGAAGGTCTGCGTGGGCTGGCCTTCCTTCGGCAACGCTTTCTGATAGCGATCCTCGTCCCGCAAGTAATAGTCGGTGGCGAGATGCGCGCGCGTTTTTTCGTGCGCGATGATCGTCGCACCCGCGCCTCCGAGCGCTGCGTTCGACCCGACTTGATCCAAATGCCAGTGCGTATTGAATAGCGTCGCGACGCGCCCGGCCCCGGGGAGCTCCGCGAGTGCCGCACGTAGCGCGTCGCTCGCCTCGGCGACGCCGCTGTCGACGAGCACTTGGCCTCGGTTCGTCGCGCGCACGAGCACGTTGCCGCCCGCGCCCCTGATCAGCGCGAGCTCATCCGTCACGCGCGTGACGCCTGGGGTATAGGCACCAAAGGTCGTGCGGCAGAGCGGCGCGAGCGCCGCGCCGGTAAACCCCGCGAGCGCGCCTTTCAAGACTAACCGGCGGTTGGCTGCGAGTCGGTGGATCCGATCCGGCATTCGCGCGGTGCTCGCTCTAGCCTCGTGGGCGGCCGCCGCTCAGACGCCCGCGATCGCGCCCGTGCTGTCCGCAAAGCTCTCGCGCTCGAGTCCCGCCTTGTTGAGCACGGTGAGAAGCAGATTTGAAAGCGTCGTATGCTCGGGAAGGTCGATGTGCTGCCCGCCCGTGAGCGCGCCGCATGCGCCGCCGACCAAGATGTTCGGCAGAGGGTAATTGTTATGCCGGTCGCTGTTGCTCATGTTCGATCCGTAAAGGAGCAGCGAGTGATCGAGCAACGTGCCTTCGCCGTCGGGAATCGAGTCGAGCTTCGCGAGGAAGTCCGCGAAACGTTCCATGTGATACGTCTGGATCCTGACGAGCTTCTGGAGGCTCTCGAGCTTGTTTGCGTGGTGCGAGAGCGGATGAAACGCGTCGGAGACGCCGATGTGGTTGTACGTGCGGTTCGTGCCTTCAGCGACCATGATGTACGAGGCCACTCGCGTCAGATTCGCCTGGTAGGCGAGGGCGATGAGGTCGAACATGAGCTTGACCTGCTCGTCGAACGCATCGAGCTCGCCGATCGGCGCCTCGGGCACGTCGATTCCGGAAAGATCCCGTTGCTCCGCTTTCGCTACGCGCCGTTCGATCTCACGCACGGTCTCGAGGTACTCGCCGAGAACCGCTCGGTCGCTCGCGCCTAGGTCCCGTTGCAGCTCCGCCGTGCGCGCCGAGATCAGGTCGAGGATGCTTTTCGTCTGCGTCACAATGGCTTCGCGCTCTGCAGGATTGTCGCCTTCGCCGAAGAGCTGTGCGAAGACCTTGCGCGGATTGAACTCCATCGGCAGAGGCGAAGTGGCGTTCCGGAACGAAAGCGTCGAGCTGTAATAGCAACCACCGCGGCCGGCCGAGCAGGCGGCGACCTGAATCGTGGTTTCCGAGGCGACCTCGAGCGAGGGCAGCGCCGTCTCTTGCCCGAGGTGCTCGGCGATGATCTGGTCGATCGTCGGCGTCATGCTCGCGCCGGGCGCCGCGAGGTCGGGCTTCGCGCCGCTGAGCCACGTGGCCGGGTTCACGGCGTGCACCGAGTTTTGGCTCGCCTTGTTCTCGAGATTCGAGAACGATGCCACGTAATGCTTGAACGGCTCGAGCGGCTCCATGATCGGGCTCAATTTGAAGTCCGCGCCCGAGCCGCTCGGCGTCCAGTGGTCCATCGCGGGCCCGTGCGCCGTGTTCCACATAATGGCGCCGTGGGGAATGTAGAAAAACCCCGCGCGTAGCTTCGGCGCGGCCGCGGTTTCGGCAAGCGCCGTCGCCGCCGGAATCATCGCATCGAGCAACGGGAGCCCCACGGCCACGCCCACGCCGCCGAGCACGGTGCGCCGGGAGAGGTGCTTTCGTGTCAGATACACGGGGGAGGAGGATACTACTCACCCGCAGGCCTGGGTAGACGCGCTGCGCTGCCCCGGGCTACGTCGCTCTGAACACGTCGCTGACCGGAGCCTCGAATCCGGATACGACCTCCGATTCGAGCCGGTCGCCGAGTCGGTACACCACGGATGCGATCGGGCCGCGCGCGCCCAGAGAGAACACGTCAACGGACTGAAGCTTCGGATCGACGATCCAGTACTCCAGAACCCCGCTGCGCGCATAGAGCGACATCTTCAAGCTGCGGTCGCGCTTCAACGAGCTCGGCGACAGTACCTCGACGACGAGATCCGGCGCGCCGACGATTTCGGAGTCAGTGACTATGCCTGCCCGCGCGTTCGAGATGAACAGGATATCCGGCTGTACTACACTGCGTTCGTCTCCTTCTCCGAGCACGATGTCGAGCGGTGCGCCCAGCACTCGGCCGCACTTGGCCGCGCGCACGTGATGTTCCAACAAGAACACGAGGTTCTTCGCCACCACCTGATGAGTGACTGAGGGCGCTGGGACCATATACAAATCGCCATCGATGAGCTCGTAGCGATCGTCGGTCGACGCCGTGAGAGTCTTGTAATCGTCGTAAGTGAACGGGATGTTTGGGCGGCTGATCATGGGGCAGCCTCGGCAGCGTGCTGTTTTTTCAACCTACGCCTTGGATTCGGTCGAGTCAAACAGTGAATCCGGGGCGACCGCCGCGTTATGGAGCGTGCGCCTCGGTTATGCTTCGGAGATGAGGCAATACAAGCTTGTCCAGTTGGGCGTGCTGTTGTCGGTTGCACTGTGCGCATGTGGCGGTCGGGGCGGCAGCAGCAGCAACTCCCAGCCTCCGGCGCCGCCGCCCGCTGCACCGCCATTGCCTGCCAACGTCACGCAAGCGCGACTGCTGGCCGCCGCGTCCGAGCCCTCGCAATGGATGACGAATGGCGGCGATTATCAGGAGTGGCGTTACAGCAGGCTCGTGCAAATCGACCGCAGCAACGTATCGCAACTCGGTCTCGTCTGGTTCGCGGGCTTCGACACGAACGTCCAGCAGAACAGCACACCCCTGTACATCGACGGCGTCATTTACGTTTCCACCGCGTGGAGCAAGGTGTACGCGTTCGACGCGCGCACCGGAGCGTCGCTTTGGCAATACGACCCCCAGGTTCCGGACGCCTGGCGGTCGAAGGTCTGCTGCGGGCTCAAGAACCGCGGCGTTGCCGCTTGGGGCGGCAAGATCTACGTCGGGACTCTGGACGGTCGGCTCGTGGCGATCGATGCGCGCACCGGAAACTCCGTGTGGTCGGCGCTGACGATCGACGCCGCTTGGCGCTACGCCATCACGGGAGCGCCGCGGGTAACCAAGGGCATGGTGCTGATCGGTAACGCCGGAGCCGAGTACGGCGTTCGCGGCTATGTCAGCGCGTACGACGCCGAGACGGGACGGCTCCTTTGGCGGTTCCACACGGTGCCCGGAAACCCGGCGATCGGCTTCGAGAATCAGGCGATGCAAACAGCCGGAGCCACTTGGAGTGGCGACTGGTGGCGGATCGGTGGCGGTGGCGCCGTGTGGAACTCGATCGTCTACGATCCGGTGACGGATCTCGTCTACTTCGGCACTGCGAACGGCACGCCTTGGAACCAGCGATATCGTGATCCCGCCGGCGGCGACAATCTCTTTGTCGCGTCGATCGTTGCCGTGCGTGCGGACACGGGCGACTATGTTTGGCATTACCAGGCAACTCCGGGGGACACTTGGGACTACGACGCCACGAGCCCGCTGACGATTGCTGATTTGAACGTCGACGGCAGGCTGCGGCACGTGGTCATGCAGGCCAACAAGAACGGTTTCTTCTATATGCTCGATGGCGCCACGGGCGAGCTCCTGCGCGCGCAAGCGTTCACACAGATGAATTGGGCGGACGGCGTCGATATGACGACGCGGCGTCCGCGCGAGCGCCCCGAAGCGCGCTATGGGGCCGGCCAAGACTTCAACGGAATTCCGGGGCCACAAGGGGCACGCGGCTGGCATCCGAGCGCCTTCAGCCCGCAAACGGGACTCTTGTACATTCCAACGCAAGAGGCGTACTTCGTTTGGGCGCACGACCCGAATTACGCGCCGAGCGATACGGGATACAACCTCGGCATCGACTTGGCCGCGGGAAACGCTTATTACCAGACCCACCCCACGGCACCGCGCGGCTTCGTGAGCTTCCTCCAGGCCTGGGACCCCGTGGCCGGAACACGCGTGTGGCGCGGCGAGTCCAACTCGGGCCCGACCGGCGGCGCGCTCGCGACCGCCGGCGGGTTGGTGTTCCACGGCGGCGGGAGCGCTGAGGAGTTTCGCGCCTACGACGCCGGCACCGGCGCGAAGCTTTGGAGCATGCAGGCGCGGACGGGCGTGTTTGCCGGCCCGATCAGTTATGAAGTCGACGGGCGCCAATACATTGCCGTCACCGTCGGCAGCGGCGCGTCGAGCGCCACCGCTCCGAACTTATCGCGCCTGCTCGTTTTCGCGCTGAACGGAACAACGCAGTTGCCGCCGTAGCGCGGTGGAATCGCTGCGCTACGCAGGCCGGGGTTTCGGGCGCCGGTGACTCGCGGGCAAAGTGGTGATTCCGATGTCCGTCTGCGCCGAGCTCAAGCGGCGCAACGTGGTCAACGTCGCGAACAACCTGTTCCCGCCGCTAGGGCTGCCGCGGTGGACGCAGACGCTCGTCACCTCGTGCGTTGCTCGCGACGCTCGTTTGCTCGTCGCCCGCGGCCTCGTGCGCCGGCGCCTGCATGCGAAACGCCGGGCTGCTGACGATTCCCGCGACGATCGCCGACAGGCGGTAATCGTCTTTCGCGGCCGCATGCACGATGGCACGGACCTGCGGCATATCGTGATACTCGAGCTCGCGGCCGAGCGCGTACATCATGAGCTTTTGCGTCAGCGCCTGAACGAACTGATCGTCGCGGCGGAGCAGTGCTTCGCGGAGCTCGACGGGACCTGCGACGACAACCCCGCTCGGCAGCGCCGTCTTCGCATCGATGGGCGCGTCGGCCTCGCGGTCGTATTCGCGCCATTGACCTATGACCGTGAAATTCTCGAGCGCGAGGCCGTAGGGATCGAAGACGCCGTGGCAGGCGTTGCAGTTCGGCGCCGACCGGTGCCGCTCGAGGCGAACACGCAGCGTTTTCGGCTGCTCGCCGGCCGGAGTCGAGAGATCCGTCTCGACGCCCGCGGGCGGCGGCGTCGGCGGCGTCCCCATGAGCTTCTCGAGCACCCACGCGCCACGGAGCACGGGTGACGTGCGATCGCCGTACGACGTACGCATGAGCACGGCGGCTTTGCCGAGCAGCCCGTAGCGGCGCTCGTCGTCGAGCGTCACGCGCCGGAACTGCGGGCCGCGCACGCCGGTGATGCCGTAGTGCTTCGCAAGGCGTTCGTTCAGAAACGTGTAGTCCGCCGTCAGCAAACTCTGCACGTTTTCATCGCCGAGCAGGACGCTGCTCAAGAAGAGCCGGATCTCGGTTTCGAAGTCTGCGCGGAGCTCATCGCTGAACTCGGGGAATAGCCGATCATCGGGATCGACGGACTCGAGCTCGTCGAGGTTCAACCACGCGAGCGCGAACCCGGTGACGAGCGCCTCGGCGCGTGGGTCGGCGAGCATGCGCTTGGCCTGCGCGCGCACTACGCGGGCGTCGTGGAGCCGGCCCGCGGACGCAAGATCGAGGAGCTCCTCGTCCGGCCCCTGGCTCCACAAGAAAAACGACAGCCGCGAGGCGAGGTCGAGATCGCTGAGCGCGTAGATCTCGGCTGCGCCGGCGGGTTGGCGGCTGACGAGGCCGCGATACAGAAAATCCGGGCTCGCGAGCAGCGCCGTGATCATCCTCTCGATTCCGCCATCGAACCCTCCGGCACCCTGGCGACCGGCTTCGTAGAACGGCATGAGCCGGGCGACGTCCGCCTGATCGACGGGCCGACGGAACGCGCGCCGCGCGAGCGTCGCCGTGATGCGCTCGGCGCAAGCGCGTTCTTCGGCAGGCGATTCCGGTTGGCACACGAATATCTTGTCGCGACTCGCCGTGCGCGAGAGGCCCGTGGCTCCGAATGGGCCTTCGACCTCGATGCCGCCGATCACACGCGGAACGCGCATCTGGCCGCGGAAGCTGAAGCCGCCGTACGGTGTAAAACCGAAGATCGGCTCGTCGGTCGATGCGCGCGCGCGTTCGATGAATGTAACGACGACTTCGTGCACGCCGGCGGCGACGCGGATCGGGATGTTCGCGAAGCGCTGCATGAGCTCGGCCCTCGCCGGGGCGCCACCGCGGTCCACGAGCTCGAGGTCGGCCGGGCCGCCGAGCTTCGCGCGGAAAACCTCGGAGCGATCGACGAGAATGACGAGCGTGTGCTCGGTCTCGAGCGAGCGCGGATAGAGACCGACGTCGAGGTCGGTGATGTCGATGTGGTATTCGCCGTCGGCCGGGAAGTTGTGCTCGAATCGCGTCCCGCCGCGCGTGCCCAAGGGTAGGCTGTCGACGTAGCCGTCCTGATCGTCGGTCGGCGGCGGAAAGTAGGCGCTTGCGAGCTTCGGATTCGGCGTGCCGACTGCAAGGTGCGCTACGGTTCGTGCCACGCTGATGTATTGCTCGAGGAATGCCGGCGACGTGCTCAGCGCGGCCGCGATGTTCGTGAAGCCGTCGACTTCGATCTCGGTGGGCAAAGCTTCTTCGGCGTCGATGTCGATGCCGAGTAGATCTTTGACGGCAAGCGCGTACTCCGTTCGGTTGAGGCGCTGAATCGGCACATGCACGGCGCTGGGCGCTTGGCTTTGGCTATCGATCGAGCGCTCTAAGAAGGTCACGAGGGCGTCGATCTCGGCTTGGTCGGGCTGCGGGTTGCCGGGCGGCGGCATCAGGCGGCCGCGCAACTTGCGCACGGCGGCCTCGAAAGTTGCGGCGTGCGCGGGCACGGACTCGGGCGTGAGGCCTTCGAATACGACGTTGCCCGCGAACTCCTCGTCGCTGTGGCACTCGGTACAGTAGGTTGCGAGCAGAGCCCAGCGCTGCTCGGTCTGCCGCGCCTCGAAAGCACGGTAGGCAACGGCCGCGCCGACGATCAAAGCCCCGACCGCGACGACGACACCGATCAACCGCAGGGAACGCCTCGTCTTATCCATCCAGGAAAGGATAAGCAAACTACACCAGCGTAATCATCCAATTGAGCCCGGCGGCCAATGAGCTGACGAGTACGACCGCGAGCGCGCCGGCGACGCTCCAGCGCAAAATGTCGGGGGCGCGGTGAAAGCAGAAGACGAAGGGCGCTTCGGCGAGCGCACCGACGAAGACCACGGAGCTCACGCAGGCGGCAACGTGCGGCCAGCGGCGGTTCCAAGCGAGGAGCTCCGGGCGGGCAAGAATGGCAGCTGAGATCGCCTGCTCGTTGCCGAGCGCCGCGCGTGCGGTTACCCTCGCGGCCACGCTCGAGAGCCCCGCCGCGAGCGCGGCCTGCTCGAGATCGGCGCAGTGTTCCTGAAGCTCGAGAATCGTGCGGTCGACATAGGTCCGCGCGATGCCGCCCTGCAGCAGCCGGTGCTCGAGCTCCTGGAACTCGCGGTCAGGCACTCCCGACGGCTCCTTTGCCGAGCGCGGAATTCACGCCCGTGCTCACACGTTGCCACTCGCCGCTCAAATGGTCGAGCCGGCGTTGGCCTTTCGTCGTGACCGAATAGTAGACCCGCGTGCGGCCGTTGATCTCTTTGCGCCGCGCTTTGAGCGCGCCGGTCTCCTCGAGCGAGTGCAGCACCGGATAGATGACGCCCTCGCCGAAGCCGATGGCTTCGCCCGTGACGAGCCGCACGGCTTTGACGATCTCGTAGCCGTACATCTCGCGGCTCGCGAGCAGTCTGAGCACGAGCAATTCCGGGACGCCGCTCATGAATGGGGGGTTCGTTTGCGCCATAAATCCTCTGCGTTTCAAGATAGGCCTAAAGCGATCTCACGGCAACAGCATTAGGTTCAGCGGAGCCACGTGCACATCGACTATTCCAGGGAATCTATGTACTGGAGGTAGCCTTCCGCCTGGCGCCGGTGTTTCTCCGTGCCACGGGCTCGATCGAACCACTCGCGGGCTTCGCGCACCTTCCCGAGCTCGAGCAATACAATCCCCATGTAGAGTTGCGCGTATCCCGGATCCTTGAGGTTGCCTTTGCTCAAACCTTTTTCGAGCGCGCTCTCTGCGACGGCCCAATCTTCCCGCTGCACGTGCACTTCGCCGAGCCGAATGTAAAGATCCCCGCTGGTCGCGATTTCTGCACCCTGTGTCAATGGCCGGACGGACTTATCGAACTCCCCCGCGGCCATCCAGCAGTTCGCGAGCTTCTCGTAGAGAGCCACATCGAGCTTCATTTTTCCATCGGCGATTGCTTGCTCGAGAATCTGACCTCCGCGATACGGGATTTCGTTGTAGACGAGCAGATCGGCGAGACGCCGGATCTCGGAATCCTCGGTCAAGAGCCCTGCCATGTACGCGAGCTGCGTGACGGCGAGCGCTTTCGCGTATTCATCGATCTCCTGATAGACCGATGACAGCTGCAGCCAATTGGATTTCTTGCCCGGCGCCAACTCGACGAGCCGTTCGATCCATGGCACGGCGCCGCGATAGTCTTCCTTACGCATGAGCAGCGCAACGACGAGCTGCAGCCAGCCCTCTTGCGGCTTCTCCGCGAGCTCGACGGCCTTGATCGCCGGGGGCAACGCGCGCTCGAGCAATCGAGCCGTCTCCTCCGCGGAATTCGCTTCTTCGCCCTGCTGGTAGTACGCGGCCGCCAACATGTAATAAGCCGTCGAGTTGGGATTCGCGGCCGTTTCGAACCACGATTCGAGCGCCGCTGCCGCTTGCGCCCAATCTTCCTCGCCCATATAGGACTGAGCGATTTGGAAGCGGTTACTCGAAAGCTCCTGCTCGTTGAGCCCTCCAGAGCCGATCGCGAGCCCGAAGTGCTCGCGCGCTTCCGCATACTTCTCCTCGGAAAAGGCCATGGCCGCGAGCAGCTGCTCCACACGCGCGCGCTCGTACGGGCTCAACTTCTCGAAATTGAGCTTGGCGAGCGCGGCGCGAGCTCCCGCAAAGTCGCCCGCGTTGTAAAGCTCGATCGCTTCGCCGAGGATCCTCGCGGTGACGGCGTCGAGGTTCTGCGCCGGCGGCTGCCCTTGTTGGCCCTCGCTGGCCCGCTGTGCGCTCGCCGGAGTCGCGCCGAGCGCGAGTCCCAGCACGAGGCCGTATATGCACGTGTGGGCGCGACGCTGGATGCCTGTGATCACCTTTGTTCCAACGTGAAGCGAATGATCGTTCGCAGGCCGACGCGCTCGACGGCAACGCCTGCATCGACCTTGGGGTTGTAGCGCCAACGTCCGACGGCCTTGATGACCGCTTCGTCGAAAATACTTCTGGGGTCCGCGTCGACGATGACGACGTCCTTGACGGCGCCCGTTGCCGTTACCGAAAACTGAACCTCGACCCAGCCCTCGGTTCCGTCGCGGATCGCGCGCGCCGGATAGTCGGGATCGACGCGGACGACGGGCAGCGGGTCGTGATCGATGCCGACGCTCGCGGTCTCTCGAGGAATCTCGGTCCCGAACGTTGGTAGCACGACGCGCTCGCCTCGTCCGGGGCGACCGACGTCGGGATCGGGGAGGTCGGGGCCCGTCGGACCCGGTGGCAGAGTCGGGAGCTCGATCACCCGCGGTGGAGGCCTCACCGGGGGCGCGACGGGTATTGGAGGAAAGACGCGCGTGAAGATGGGCGGTGGGATCTCGACAGCCGCGCCCAAGTCGGGCGGCCCGCTGACCAGGCTCGAAAGCAGCGAAAACAGGCCGAGGCTGACTAGAACGCCGAAGCTCATCGCCGCGGGAAGTCGTAGAGCAACCATGACAAGCCTCCTCTGGCCCGACGGGCTGCTCCGGCGGTCCGCCGAGCGGTGCTTCTATACCTCGAAAGGGATAATACATACCCATTAGAGGTATGTAAAGGGGTGGGAGCCTTTCCGGGGCATCTGGCGAGCCGGACGCGGGTTGTCTACGCTGTGTCGAAATGATCCATCGGGGGCGAGAAATGAACAGAGTCACGTCGGTGCGGACCCTAGGTCTAGGAGGTCCGGCCGTCTGCCTGTTGCTATGCTTGTCGGGCACCTCGGTCGGCCACGCGCAGGGAAACGGCGCCGCGGCA
>DATBLZ010000116.1:0-11604 GCA_036555065.1 Gammaproteobacteria bacterium | reverse complement strand
GATGTCGTAGACGATCTTGATGTTCGGCGACTCGGTCCGCTTGCAGACGTCGAAGCCCCAATAGATGTCGTCGAACACTTGGTCGGTGCGGTTGTCCCCGGGCACCTTCGAGTTCGTGATCTCCATGCAGACGTAGACGCCCTTCTCTTCGGCGTAGGGCGCGACGCGCTTGAGGATCTCGACCGCGTGGTCGGCGCCCTCCTCGCGCGACATGCCGCGGCGCTCGCCGGGCAGCGCAATCAGGCTCTTGCAGCCGGCCGCGGCGCAAATGTCGATTCCGGCGCGCGTCGCTGCCTCGATCTGGTCGTGGAGCTCGCGGCGGATCAATCCCTCCTGAAAGCTCGTGCCCGTGCCGGTCATCATGGCCGGCGCGAGCCCGAACTTCTCGAGCACCGGAAGCTCCGCCGGCTGCGGCAAGTCCATGCCCGCGAACCCGAGCGCAGCCAGCACCTCGCACCGCTCCTCGATGCTTAAACCGAGATCGCCCCAGACTTGCGGCATCACGCTCTGCTTGATTTTCCCTTGACGAACGCCGGGCTCGAGCGCCCGCGCGACGTGCGCCGCGAGCAGCGGCGATGCGGCCAGCACGGCCATGAGCTGTCTTCTTTGCATAAGTTTTGCTCCCCCTGGGCAGCGATCAGACTGATACGCCTATATTGCCTCAGTTCGGTATTTGCGGGTTATCCTGCGCCTCGGCAGGAGGCCGCGGCATGGTCAAGCCCATTGCGATTGCGCTCGGATTCATCGCCGCGACCGGTGCCGCCCGTGCTCAGGAGCTCGACGCCCGTTGGGCCGCGTTCGAGCCGCAGTTCATCGAGCATCCCTGCCCGTTCGGGGACGACGGAGCCGCGCACGCCGCGCGGCGCACGTGCGGCTACGTGCTCGTGCCCGAAGATCGCTCCGATCCGGAGAGCCGGTTCATCAAGCTCGAGGTCATGCGCGTCGCGGCGGCAGGGACTGCGCTGCCGGAGCGCACGCTCGTCCTGCTCGCCGGCGGCCCGGGCGAAGCGGCGATCGATAGCATGGAGCGGTTGCTCGCGGCCGGGGCGCTCACGCCGCCGCCCGGCAGCAATTTCGTCGTGTTCGATCAACGCGGCACGGGTTACTCGGAGCCTGATTTCTGCCGGGCCATCGCGCCGCCGTGGTTGCGCGGCGTGCGGATGTGGCCGAACGGCGAGGACGCGTTGCGCGCGGACCTGCGCCGTTGCCTCGAGGAGGCGCGCGCTCAGGGCGTCGACGTCGATGCGTATTCGACTTGGCACAACGCGCACGATGTTCGCGACCTGCGCCGCGCGCTCGGGCTTCTGCGCTGGAACTTGCTCGGCGGTTCCTACGGCGCGCTGCTCGGTCAAGCCGTGATGCGCGTCGACGCGGCGGGCGTGCGGGCCGCGATCCTCGATTCTGCGGCGCCATTGGTCATCGCCGCCGACGCTCCCGCCGCGCACTCGGCCGCGGGCTTGCGGTCGTCGCTCGAGGCCGTCGCACGCGCCTGCGCGGCCGATCAGCGCTGCGCAGCGGACGTGCCCGATCTCGCGGCACGGCTCGAGGCTGAGTTGCTCGCATACGACGCCGAGCCGCTCGTGCTCGAGAACGTCGCCGACACCGTCCGCGTCGTGCTCGACGGTCAAACGCTCGCGAGCCTCGTGTTCGCGACGCTCTACGAAGCGCGCGCATATCCCGATCTGCCGATCTTCCTGAGGGCTTTGGAGACCCGCGATGCCGAGGCCCTCGAAGCGCTCGCGAGCGTGGTGGTGCTGCCGCTGCTCGGCGATCGCTCCTTCGGGATGGGGCTCAATCTCGTCGCGACGTGTCGCGGCGATCTGCACGGCATGCCCGCGGCCTTCCGCGCCTCGGAGCCGCTCGCCCGGTGGGTGTTGACGCCGGCCCGCGGCGATCCCGGGATCGAGCGCTGCAACGCGCTCTACCGCATCGAGCCCGACGCCTCCGTGCTCGCGCTCGTAAGCGACATTCCGGCGCTCGTGCTCTCCGGCGAAGTCGATCCCGTCGTGCCCCCGGCGCTCGCACGCACGATCTTGCCCGGGCTCTCGCGGGCGACGTTCGTCGAGGTTCCGCACGTGGGTCACGGCGTGCTGCCGACGCTCGGCGCCACGGCGCCGGACTGCATCAATGGCCTGCTCGCGGCGTTCATCGCGGAGCCCGTCGTCGAGCTCGATGCCTCCTGTGTCCGGGCGCTCTCCGCGCCCGCGTTCCTGACGCGGGTGCACGAGACGAAGCGGCCGTTGCGGTTGCTCGAGACCGTGCGGCGCACCGGGTTGCCTCTGGCCTTGGTCGGCGGCGCGTTGGTGCTCGGCGGCTTGCTGCTCGCAGCCGTCGTCTATCCGTTGGCGGCGCTCGCCCGGCGCATCGGCGGCCGGACGGATCTAAGAGCGCGCCGACCGCGAGTGCTCGCGGGGCTCGGCGCGGTCGTTGCGGTGCTCGGCGCCGTGGTCGCAGCCGCTGCGCTCGGGCTCACGCTCGCAGGACACATTCTCGCGCTGCCGATCGGCGTGCTGCCCTGGGCAGTGTGGGGAGGCCGGCTCGCGTTACTCGGGGCAGCGCTCTCGATCGCGGGCATCGTCGAGTATTTTCGCTGGCGCGGCCATACGCGCATGACCACCGGCACCGTGCTCGGCCTATCTGCGACGGCCGCCTGCGCCGTGGGCCTCGCGATCTTCCTGATGGCGATCGGCGCCGGGCCGATCTAATTACACGGTTTCCGTGTTATTATCGCCGGCGTGAAAAACGTCACCATCACTCTCGACGAGAAAACAGCTACCTGGGCACGCAGCCACGCAGCGCGGCAGGACATGAGCCTGTCGCGATATGTCGGCGAGCTGCTCGAAAAAACCATGCGCGAATCGCGCGAGTATGAGCGAGCGATGCGAGGTTTCCTTGCTCGGGCGCCTACAAGGCTCAAGAAGCGTGGATCTCGGTATCCGTCGCGGGAAGAGCTGCATGAACGGCTCAGTCTTCGTTGACACCAATGTCTTCGTCTACATGCGGGACGCGAGTGAGCCTGCGAAGCAGCCCATCGCCGCGGAGTGGGTGCGTAACCTCTGGGCGGAGCAGCGCGGCCGCACGAGCATTCAGGTGCTTTCGGAGTACTACGCGACGGTTACGCGCAAGCTCGACCCGGGCCTCTCGGCCGACGAAGCTTGGGAGGATGTGACAGCCCTGCTCGCTTGGGAGCCGCAAGAGATCGATCGCGGTGTCATCGTGCGTGCGCGCGACCTCGAGCGCCGTTACGAGCTCTCCTGGTGGGACGCGATGATCGTCGCCGCCGCCGAGCTCCAAAACTGTGCCGTGCTGCTCTCGGAAGACCTCCAGCACGGCATGGTCTGCGGCACAGTCAAGGTCCGCAATCCCTTTGCGCATCGAATCGAGGATGATCGTTCGGACTATGCGCCGACGAAGCCGCTCTCTAGACATCGCGGCCGCGGGCGCCCGCGGCGTTCCGCTGCATCCAGCGCACCCGCGTAGGCGCTACCGACGGATGCGCTGGTATATTAATGAGCACGAGACGCACAAGGGGGATCTCATGAACGACACAAAGAGCCGACCGCACTTCATCATGACCCTCGCGGTAGCCCTGCTCGCTCAGCTCGCGACGGTCGCGACGCAGGCGCAGGTCCGCATCCTGCAGACGAACTCGACGGACACGATGGTGCACCTCATCGATCCGGCGACGAACACGGTGGTAGGCACGATCGACGGCATCCCCGTTGCGCACGGCATCATCGCGGCGCCCGACGGCAGCCGCATCTACGTGAGCGGCGAAGCCGAAACCGCATTGAAGGTCATCGACGCGCACACGCTCGCGATCATCAAGACGATTCCGCTGTCGGCGCGGCCGAACAACATCTCGATAACGCCTGATGGGAGGAAAGTGTACGTCGGCATCATCGCCGAGCCCGGCGCCATCGACGTCATCGACACGCAAACGCTGACGAAGATCAAGACCATCCCCGTGCCCGGCGGCATCCACAACATCTACGTCACCCCCGACGGCAAGAACGTCGTCGCAGGCTCGATCGCCGGCAAACGCTTGACCGTGCTCGACACGGCCACGGACACCGAGGTCTGGGCCTGGGAAGGCGAAGCCATTCGGCCGATGACGATGAGCACGAAGCCCGACGGCTCGACCGACAAGCTCTTCGTGCAGGTCTCGGGGCATCACGGGTTCGTCGTGATCGACTGGGATACGCACCGGGAGGTCGCGCGCATCACGCAGCCCGACGTGCCGCCCGAGCAGCGCTATGACAGCACCTACAACGGCGCGCCCGCGCACGGCATCGGCGTTGCGCCCGACGGCAAGACGCTTTGGTCGACGAGCCGCATGAACAGTCACGTGTACGTGTATTCGTTGCCGGATCTCCGGCTGCTCGGCGGCGTGCCCGTCGGCACGGACCCGGACTGGATCACGTTCACGCCGGACAGCAAGCTCGCCTACGTCGCGAACGCCGTCTCCGGCACGGTGTCCGTCATCGACATGACGACGCTGCACGAGGTCACGCAGATCCCGGTCGGCAAAGGGCCGAAGCGCAATGGAGTCATTCGGCTCGCCGCGCAGTAGGAGCCGACGCGCGCGCCCGCCGCCCCGATGACCACCGACAGGCCGTCCTGGATCGTTCGTATCCCGACGCCGCTTTGGCTGCTCGGTCTCATCGGCGCGGCGCTCCTCATTGATTGGCCGCTGCAGTTGCCGGCGATTCTCCAGCAGCGCGAGCTCGGCATCGCGCTGATCGTCGTCGGGCTCGCGTTCTCCGCCTGGGCACGGCAGATATTCCGGATAGAGAACGCCGAGATCATGCCTTCGTCCGATACGCACAGCTCGATCGTCACGCGCGGACCGTTTGGGTTCTCGCGCAATCCGATGTATCTCGGCATTCTCGTCATCGCCGTCGGCGCGGCCCTGATCGCCGGCACGTGGCTCATGTGGGTCGTGCCCGTGGTGCTCTTCGTGCTCGATAACTTCGTGATCATTCCGTTCGAGGAGCGCAGCATGGAAAGCACGTTCGGCGATGCGTTCCGCGCGTACCGCGCCCGCGTGCGGCGCTGGATTTGAGCCGCCGCCCCGTGGCTCGCGTGCTTCGGGTCTTGATCGGGCTGGCCGGTGCGGCTGCCGCTTGCGCCGGCTGCGCGACCGAGCCGACGCGCGCGACCGGGCCGACGCCCGCGGGCGAGCCAAAGCCCGCGGCCGGCGTGGAACCTGCGCCGCCGGCCTTCGAGGCCGGCATCGAGTTGCCCGCGGGCCAGGGCCGCGACCTCATCGTCGAATCCTGCTTGGGCTGTCATGACCTCACGGCCGTGCCGCTCTTCGCGCCGTTCTACACGCGCGACAGCTGGCGGGCGCTGCTCGTGACCATGCAGGCGCACGGCGCCGACGTCGACAACGCCGAGATCGAAGTGCTCGCGGACTATCTCGTGCAGAACTTCGGCACGAACTAGCGCCGCGCGCGCTGTCTCACTTCGCCATGAACTCCGCGGACAGGCGCCCGTAGTCCTCGATTGCCGGCCACTTCTCGTAGCTGTGCACCGCGGGCGTCGTGACCCACGGCAGCTTCTCGCTCGTCATCGTCTCGATGTAAGGCACGAACCAGCTCGGATCGTCGAGCAGCGTCGCGCGCACGTTGACGATCGCGTCGTAGCCCTCGGGCCGCGTGAACATCCAGCTCATGCAGTAGCCGCAGAAGAAGTGGCGATGCGGGCCGTGCAGGCCGCCGATCACGGGCTCACCGCGCGTAACGGCGAATGCGTCGCTCGAGACGGCCACGCTCAGCGAGTACGCGCTGCCCGTCATGCGCTGGCAACCCGTGCAGTGGCACGCCATCGTGAGCAGCGGCGGCGCGCTGATCTTGAAGCGCACGCGGTCGCAACGGCAACCGCCTTCCATCGGTAACGCGAGCGGACTCATGCGCCTATTTTGCCCCCCGAGAACCCCCTTCGGCGATTGGCATCGAGGCGTACAATGGATACGGACGACGTCTCAACAGAAACGTTTATGGAAGCCCGAGTCGCTCGCTTGGAATCCGATGTTGAGAGGATCGACAGCCTCGGCGGACACCTCGATTCAAAGATCGACAGCGTAGCGGGCCAACTGGGCGGGCGAATCGATGGCCTCGAGCAGCGCCTCAACGCCAGGTTCGACAAGCTCGAAAGTTCGTTTGCGAGCACCGCGCGTTGGGGGATTGCGGCCGGCTTCAAGGCGACGGCGTCGACGCCGCTGCAGGAACAGGCGCGGGCGCCGGCTCCGTCGTGTCGAACGACGAGCCCGCGAAGACCTGACGACCGTCGCCGAGCTTGACGCTGCGCACGTTCGCGACGAATTCGTCGGTTCGCGAGCGAAACCCTTCGACCGTCACCATCGTGCCCGGCAGCAGCGAATCCCGGCGCCAGCCTTGCCGCATCAGGCCGTTGGGCGGCCCGAGCTCGAGATCCCAGTGAACCGTCGCGCCGCTCGCGTCGACGGCGTCGACATAGAGGCGCGCGTGCGGGTTCGTCCACTCGAGCAGCGTCACCGTGCCCGTGATCGTGATCGGCTGGTTCCTGTCGTACTCGGCCTGAAAAGAGTGATGGGCGAGAGCCGAGGTGCCGCTCGCGAGCAGGCCCGCACCGACCAGAATGAAATGCCGCGCCTTCATCCGATTATGATAGCTTGCCCGATCGAGCTCGAGGGGGGCGAGGATGCTGCGCACGAACGCACGCGCGATTGCGATCGTATTGACCGGCGTGTGGGCGGCTACGGCCGCGCACGCGCAATGGCCGCTCTACCCCACTCCCGGCGTGCCGCGAACGGCCGACGGCCAAGTGGACCTCGACGGGCCCGTGCCGCGCACCGCGGACGGCCGCCCGAGTCTCTCCGGCCTCTGGCGCGTGGCGCGGCCGTTCGGCCAACCGGAAGCCGGGGCGCCGCCTCCCGCAGGGCCGCCGATTGCCGGCTTCCGCGACGTCGGCCAGAACATCGAGGGCGGTCTGCCGTTCACGCCGTGGGCGAAAGAGCTGCGCGCCGCGCGCGAGGCTGACGGCAGCAGGAACAATCCCGAAGCGCATTGCTTGCCGATGGGCAACCTGCAATTCCATACGCAGGGCGCGCCGCGCAGGTTCGTGCAAACGCCGAACCTCATCGTCATTCTCTACGAGGCGAGCATGGGCTACCGGCAGATCTTCACCGACGGCCGGCCGTCGCCCAACAACGATCCGCAGCCGTGGTATTACGGCTACTCGACGGGCCAATGGCAAGGCGACACGCTCGTCGTGACGACGACGAACTTCCGCGACGGCGAGTGGCTCGACATCCTCGGCAGCCCCTTGACCAACGAGGCGACCGTCACGGAGCGATTTCGGCGCCCGAGCTTCGGCCGCATGGAGATAGATATCACGGTCGTCGACGAGAAAGCGTACACGAAGCCCTGGACCGTCCGCGTCAACCAAGAAATCATGGTCGACGAAGAGCTCATCGAGTTCGTGTGCCTCGAGAACCAGAGGTTCGGGCAGGAATAGGCCGCCGTCGGCGTACTCCCGCGTAAACGCGGATATCACCCAGAAATGGCCGTTCCGCTGGGCAGCCGTTGAGGCCCAGAATTCCGTACAATGGACACGGACGACGTCTCAGCGGAAGCCTACATGGAAGCCCGCATCGCACGCCTAGAATCCGACGTTGCGCATCTGCGCACGGACGTCGCTGACATCAAGGTCGACCTCCGATCGGTGCGTGACAAGATGGATACCATGTTCACAAAGTTGTCGGAGAGGATCGACGGCCTCGAGCAGCGCATGAACGTCAAGTTCGACAAGCTCGCGGGATCGCTCGCGAGCACCGCCCGTTGGGCCGTCGCACTTTACGTCGCGCTCGCCGCTGGAGTGTTCAGCACGATGGCGAGCGGCTTCGGCTGGATCTGACGGCGCATTTACCTCTGCGACAGCCCGAGCTCCGCGCGGATCAACGCCTCGACCCCGGCGTCGGGTTTGAGCTCGACCGCATCGATCGTGGTCTCGTTCGGCAGCCCCGCCGCAATCCACCACTCGATGATGCGGACTTGCTCGCGCGTCAGCGGCGTCTTGCCGTCGGCCGGCATGAAGGACTCGTCGTCCGGTGGCAGCGAGATTCGATCGAGCATCTCACTCGACTCCGGGCGGCCCGCGACGACGACCGAGCCCGACTCCCCGCCGCGCCTCACCCCCGCGTAATTCGTCAGCACGAGCTCGGCTTCGCGCTTGTCCTCGTTGTGGCAGCCCGAGCAGCGCAGCTCGAGCATCGGTCCCACGAGATCGAGGAAGGGATCCGCGGCGCCGAGGCTCTCGACGGGCGGGCGGCGCGGCCCCAAACCCGCGAGCGCGCGCAGCGGCTGCGGCGCATATTCGACGAGGTAACTCGAACCGTGGGTCAGATTGCCGCCGTAGTGGCCCGTGATCGAAGCGAGCACGAGCATGAGGATCGCAGCCGGTAAGTAAAACGGCCTGTAGCTCGCCGCGAGCGCGCTCGAGCGCAGGATTGCGACGATGCTAACGATGACCGCGAGTGCCGTGCCGAATATTCGGTGCAGGTTCGCCGATGGGCCTTCGAACCCGCCTTCGGCGAAATGCAGGTAGCCGAGAACGGCCGTGACGATCGCGGTAACGGCCGCAGCACTCCACAAGAACGGCGACGCCGCTGCCAAGGAACGATACTTCTCCTTGCGCGCGGCGATCTCGAGCGCGCAGAGCGCGACGATGATGCCGATCGGCAGGTGCAGCACGAGGACGTGGAAGCGCCCTAGGAAGTAAAGGAATTCCATAGACCCGACGGAGAGTTAACGCGCAATGCGCGTGCTGCGGAGCTCACTGACCTGCGTTGATGTCGACCGCCGTGCTCGCATCGGGCGCCTGGTAGATGCTGAGCCCGCCGCTGCCGGGCCCCGTGCGCTCCGGAATCGGCTCGCCCTTGGCACGCGCCTCGGCGACGCGCTCCTGGTAACGCTTCTCGGCACGCAGCGCGTTCGCGACGAAGAAGTTGCCTTCGTGGCACGAGTACTCGAGCACTTCGTAGTCGGGTTGCGTCGTCAATGTGACGCGGAACGTCCACGGCCGCTCGAACGTTCTCGGGTCGTCGACCGTTACGACATAATCGATCATGTCGGGGTCGATGCGCGTGAAGCGCTCGGTCAGCTTCAAGTCCTCGCTATGCGGCGCGCGGCCTTCGGCGAGCTCGTCGTTGAAGTTCGTCGTCTCGACCACGAGCGTGTCGCCGTCGAAGCGGCCGACGGATGAGCCCATGTACGAGCGCACGCCCGCGTCGGCCGGCGGGCTGCCGTCGAGCGGGATGACGCGCGTGTCGTGGAGCATTTCATAACTGATCGCGACCGACGTCGGCGATTGCACGATGCGCATCGCGTCGCCGTAGAGCGAGGGCAGAATCGACCCGGTAACGCCGCGCGAGATGCAGCGGTCGTAATACGAGAAATCCCGCGTCGTGTGGAACGGCCCGTTCGCCTGGCCCTGCGCGCGGTCGGCCTGACTTTGCCGGCCCTCTTCGGTCAGCGCCGGCATGCGGCCGTCCGGCGGATCGATGATGTAGGACGTGTAACCGAAGACGCGCGTGCCGACTTCGGCCGAGTCGAGCGCGGAGAGCTGTAGCCGATCCTCGGCCGGGGCGGTGCTTTGCGTATCCCTAAGGCCGGCCAACCCGCCGGGGCCGCCTTCGACGCGCGCTTTGAACTCCTCGGGCGTCAACGTCGTGCGCATCCCGAACTGCGCGGGCCGCGCCATTTGAATGTTCATCATGTCGCGGCTCGTGAACGTGCCCTCGAGGTTCGGGTCGCCCCACGAGAAGCGCTCGACGCGCCAGTTGGGATCGGCGACGGCCGCGGCCGTCTGCTCGGCGGGAACCAGGGGTTGCGACGCGTCAGCCGGCGTCTGCACATTGGCCGGTGTCTGCGCGTAGGCCGCCGGCAGGCAGGGCAGCCCTGCTGCGAGGCCGAGACCAATGACCTTCGAGATTCGCATGTTCGCTCCACTTCGCCGTGCGTTGCCGGGCGCCGCTGTTTATCATAGTGCGCATGCGTTCTCGGCTGCCACTCGCCTTCGTCGGCCTCCTCGCGGTTGCCGCCGCGACGCTCGCACCCGCCACGCTTGCCCAGGACCGCGCGCGGCCGGAACGCATCGCCGGCAAGCCGAATCTCAACGGCCTCTGGCAGGCCGCAAACACGGCGTACTGGAACATCGAAGCCCATTCGGCGGAGGCCATCAAGGGCTTTTGGCAGCTCGGCTCGCTCGCCGCGATCCCGGCGGGCCCGAGCTTCGTCGTCGAAGGCAAGATTCCGTATCTACCCGAGGCGCTCGCAAAACGCGACGAGAACCGCGCGGGTTGGCCGGCGTCGGACCCCGAAGCCAAGTGCTACATGCCGGGCATTCCGCGCGCGACCTACATGCCCTACCCGTTCGAGATCGTGCAAGGCGAAGGCGACACGATTCTCTTCGCTTACACGTACGCGAATGCGAACCGCCCCGTGTTCATGAATCCCGAGGATCACATTCGCGCGCCCGTCGATCTCTGGATGGGCCGCTCGAACGGCCGCTGGGACGGCGACACGCTCGTCATCGAGGTCAACTCGACCATCGACCAGACTTGGTTCGACCGCGCGGGCAATCACCACAGCGCGGCGATGATCGTCACGGAGCGTTACTCCTTAATTAGCGAGAACGCTCTCCAGTACGAAGCCACGATCAACGATCCGGATACGTTCTCGCAGCCGTGGACGATTCGGATGCCGCTTTACCGCGTGCTCGACGCGAACGCGCGGTTGCTCGAGTTCAATTGTGTGGAATTCGCCGAGCAGCTGATCTACGGCGAGTATTTTACGAATGAGCCCGCGCCCGCCGCGCGCCCGTGAGGTAAACACGAGGACTGACCGATGCCGCAAAAAATTGTCGCCGCCACCGCACTCGCAGGCTTGATCACGCTCGGCGCCGCCGTGCCCGCCGCCGCGCATCACTCATTCGCCGCGGAGTTCGACATCAACCAGCCGATACAGCTTCGCGGCACCGTCATTCGCATGGAATTCACGAATCCGCATTCGTGGATCTATCTGCGGGTCACGACCGATAGCGGCGAAGTTCAGGAGTGGGCCATCGAGGGCGGCGCGCCGAATGCGTTGATACGACGCGGCTGGAACCGCGACTCTCTGCCCGCGGGCACCGAGGTGACGGTCTTGGGCTATCGATCGCGCGATGGCACGCTGCGGGCGAACGGCGCCTCGGTCACGCTGCCGGACGGCTCGACGTTGAACGCGAGCTCCACGGGCGCCGGCGCGCCGAGCGCGCAGTAAGCCGCTACCGAATGGGCGTGACTGTCACGTCGAAAAGCGTGAAATGCCGCGCGTGAGTCTGCTCGTCGCCTAGCGGCAGAACCCGAATCGTCTCTGCCCTGCCCGTTCCCGTGACCACGACGGCGATGTGCCCGTCGTTCGGCGCGAGCGACGTCCGCGTGTCGCCGTTGACGACCGCGAACTGCTGCGCGCCCGACTCGAGCGCGAAATCGACGAGATAGCGCGCGTCGCGCTCCGTCTCGAGCGTCATCTGCACCTCGGTGCTCGGCTGCACCGCCGCTTTCGGGATATCGTCGCTCCA
>DATBLZ010000112.1:0-33164 GCA_036555065.1 Gammaproteobacteria bacterium | reverse complement strand
GAGGCGCTTGGCCTCGGCTTCGAAAACGTCGATGAACTTCGCGCCGATGATCTTGCGCTTCGCCTCGGGGTCGGCGACGCCGTCGAGCGCGCTCAGGAACTCTCGCTCGGCGTCGGCGCGCACGACTTTGACACCGAGGTGCTCGGCAAAGACCGCCATGACTTGATCGGCCTCGTGCAAGCGCAAGAGACCGTTGTCGACGAACACGCACACGAGCTGGTCGCCGATCGCCCGATGGAGCAGCGCGGCCACGACCGAGGAATCGACGCCGCCTGAAAGGCCGAGCAGTACTCGATCGCGCCCGACCGTGGTCCGTACTCGCTCGATGTGCTCGGCGATGATGTTCGCCGGCGTCCAATCGCCTGGGCAACCGCAGATCTCGCGGACGAAGCGTCGCAGAATGTCGAAGCCGTATTGGGTGTGCGTGACCTCGGGATGGAACTGCAGCCCATAGATCCGGCGGCGCTCGTCGGCCATGGCCGCGAGCGGCGCATTCTTCGAGGCTGCGATCGCCGTAAATCCGGGGGGCATCCGCTCGACGCGGTCGCCGTGGCTCATCCAAACCTTGAGGCACTTGCCTGCGTCGACGAGCCCTGCGAGCAACGCGTCGCCGCCCTTGAGCTCGACCTCCGCGAACCCGTACTCGCGGTGCGCGGCGCTCGCAACCGCGCCGCCGAGCTTCGCCGCGAGCGCCTGCATGCCGTAGCAGATGCCGAGAATCGGCACGCCGGCCGCGAGAATCGTGTCGCTGACGGCCGGCGCGCCTGCGCCGTACGTCGAATCCGGCCCGCCGGAGAGGATCACGCCCGCGGGCTTGAACGCTTTGAAGGTCGAGGCCGGCGCGTCATACGGAAGAATCTCGCTATAGACGCCCGCTTCGCGAACGCGCCGCGCGATGAGCTGCGTGTACTGGCCGCCGAAGTCGACGACGAGAATCCGCGCGTGGCCGGCTCCCTGCGCGGCGATTACGGGTGCCGTGGCCATGAGCGGCAGCTACTCCGCACCTGTATAGTTCGGAGCCTCTTTGGTGATCGTGACATCGTGAACGTGGCTCTCGCGAATGCCGGCGCTCGTGATCTTCACGAACGTCGTGCGCTTGCGCATCTCATCGATGGTCGCGCAACCCGTGTACCCCATCGCGGCGCGCAGGCCTCCAACCAACTGCTGCAGGATCGCGACCAGCGGCCCCTTGTACGGCACGCGGCCTTCGATGCCTTCGGGCACGAGCTTGCTGAGCTCTTCGGTCGTGTCTTGGAAGTAGCGGTCCGACGAGCCGTGCGCTTGCGCCATGGCGCCGAGCGAGCCCATGCCGCGATACGCCTTGTACGAGCGGCCCTGATAGAGCTCGACCTCGCCCGGCGACTCCTCGGTGCCGGCGAAGAGGCTGCCGATCATCGTCGAATAAGCGCCCGCGGCGATCGCCTTTGCGATGTCGCCCGAGTAGCGGATGCCGCCGTCGGAGATCAACGGCACGTCCGTGCCCTCGAGCGCCGCGGCAACCTCGGCTACCGCAGTGATTTGCGGGATGCCGACGCCCGTAACGACGCGCGTCGTGCAGATCGTGCCGGGGCCGATGCCGACTTTGACGGCGTCGGCGCCGGCTTTGACGAGCGCCTTCGCGGCCTCGCCCGTCGCGATGTTACCGGCGATGAGCTGCACGTGCGGATAATCGCGTTTGACGCGCGTGACGCGGTCGATGACGCCGCGCGTGTGGCCGTGGGCGGTGTCGACGACGACGACGTCGATGCCGGCCTCGACGAGCTTCGCGACGCGCTCATCGGTCTCGCGGCCCGTGCCGACGGCAGCACCCACGCGCAGCGCCCCGCGGTCGTCCTTGCACGCGTTCGGGTAATCGGTGGCCTTCTGGAAATCCTTCGCCGTGATCATGCCGCGGAGCCGAAACTTGCCGTCGACGACGAGCACCTTCTCGATGCGATGCTTGTGCAGGAGGCCCATGACCTCTTCCTTGCTCGCGCCTTCACGCACCGTCACGAGGCGTTCCTTCGGAGTCATGACCGACGAGACGGGCGCATCGAGCTTCGTCTCGAACCTGAGATCGCGGTGGGTGACGATGCCGACCAAGCTCTCGCCCTTGACGACGGGAACGCCCGAGATGTTCTTCGACCGCGTGAGCTCGATGACCTCGCGAATCGAAGCCTCGGGATGGATCGTGATCGGATCGGTGACGATGCCGCTCTCGAACTTCTTGACGCGCCGGACTTGGCGCGCCTGATCGTCCGCGCTCATATTCTTGTGGATGATGCCGATGCCGCCTTCCTGTGCCATCGTGATCGCGAGCCGCGCTTCGGTAACCGTGTCCATCGCCGCGGAGATCAGCGGGAGATTGAGCGTGAGCCCGCGGGTCAGCCGCGTCTTGAGCGTCACCTCGCGCGGTAAAACCTCCGAGTAAGCGGGCTGCAAGAGGACGTCATCGAAGGTGAGCGCCTCGTGGATGTTCCGCATAGGGAGCTCCAACGGGATGAGGCGCGCCAGTGTAATCGGCGCGGGCGGCCGCGTAAATGGGTTCGGAGTCCGGCTCGCGAATGGTCGGCGGGCTTATGGCGGCGGGACGCGCCCCGTCGCCTTCATCCACTGCCAGCGGAACTCGGCGGCATCGTGCTCGACGGCCTCATAGTCCGCCAGATAGCGCTCAGCGAACCCAGCGAGGCCCCAGTCGCGGTATTGGCGAACATGGTAGAGCTCGTGGGCCCAGAGAGTCGGATCGGCCGCGTGCTCGGCCGAGTCGAAAACCACGACATAATCGAGCGTGACTGCGGGCGCCGCGCCCATGCGGAAGAACGCCGGGTAACCCGAAGATGCAGTGTCGTCGACGCGCCAGCGCGCGACCTCGAGGATGCCCTCCGCGACGTATCCGGTCAGCACCTTGCGAACGTCAGGTGGAATCGGCTCGACGCCACGGGCGACGGCGGCATCGCGCTCACTGACGATCCACTGGCTCAGAGCCGGAGCGAGGAGCTCGGTTTGAGAGAACGCTGCGCTCGAGATCCCGAGCGCGACGAGCACGGCGGTCACGCGCACGGGCCGCTCCCATCCTTGTGGACACTCAGTATAACGCGTGCTCAAATCGATCGATGCAGACGCGCGAGCTCGACTTCGCAGACGAACGTAAGGTTCTGACCGTCTCCGCGCTGAATCGCGAAGCGCGTTTGCTCATCGAAAGCGGCCTCGGCGTCGTCTGGGTCACGGGCGAAATTTCGAATTTCTCGCACCCCTCGTCCGGCCACATGTACTGGTCGCTCAAGGACGCGCGCGCGCAGGTGCGTTGCGCGATGTTCCGGCAGGAGAATCGCGCGCTCGCGTTCGCGCCCGAGGACGGCCAACAAGTGCTCGTCCGCGCGCGCGTCAGCATCTACGAGACACGCGGCGAGTTTCAGCTCATCGTCGACGAGATGGAGCCCGCGGGCGAAGGGCTCCTGCGTGCGCGCTTCGAGGCGCTCAAGCGCAAGCTTGCGGCCGAGGGGCTCTTCGATGCGGCACGCAAAATCCCGCTGCCGGGCGTGCCGGCGCGCATCGGCGTCGTGACCTCGCCCTCGGGCGCGGCGCTCCATGACGTGCTCGTCGCATTGAAACGCCGCTTCCCGGCCGTCGACGTGCTCATTTATCCGACGAGCGTGCAAGGCGAAGGCGCGGCCGCCGAGATTTGCCGCGCGCTCGAGCTCGCCGACCGGCGCCGCGACTGCGACGTCTTGATCCTCACCCGCGGCGGGGGCTCGCTCGAAGATCTCTGGCCGTTCAACGAGGAGGTCGTGGCACGCACGATCGCAGCGCTCGAGCTGCCGATCATCGTCGGCGTCGGGCACGAAGTGGATTTCACGATCGCCGGGTTCGTCGCGGACCTGCGCGCGCCGACGCCGTCGCAAGCCGCGGAGCTTGCCGTGCCCGATCAAGCCGAGATCCAAGCGCGGTTGCAGAGCTACGCCGAGCAGCTGCGGCGCTTCGCGACTCGCCGGATCGCGGCTGAGCGCAAGCACCTTGGCGCGCTCGCGCACCGCCTCCAACGCATGCACCCCGGTGCGGTGCTACGGGCCCAGCAGCAGCGGCTCGACGAGCTCGATGCACGGCTTGGGCGCGGTTTGCGCGACGTCGTCGCGGCGCTCGAGCTCCGGCTCCGCGAGGCGGCAATGAGGCTCACCGCCGCGAACCCGCGCTTTCAGCTCCACCTCGCGTTCCAGCGCTTTGCGCGTGCACAAGCGGCGCTTCGCGCTGCGATGCACCGCGTTATCGAGCGCTTGAGCCTACGTGCAACGCTCGCCGAACGCAGCCTGCGTAGCTTGAGCCCGCTCGCGACGCTCGAGCGCGGCTACGCGATCGTGACCCAGATGGCGACCGGAAGCGTGCTCACGGAGAGCGCGAAGGTGACTCCGGGCGACAGCATCGGCGTGCGGCTGGCGCGCGGGTCGCTTGCGGCGAAAGTGACGCGCAGCGAGCCGCCGGAGGAAGATCGCGACTAAAGTCGCTCCCACAGGAAGAAGCCCCACAAAGAAGCCAGCCCGCTACGAGAAGAACCGCGCGAGCACCGGCCGGAACGCGTCCATGTCGATGAGAAAGGAGTCGTGACCTTGGAGGCACGCGAGCTCGGCGAAGTCGACTTGGCGCCCGGCGCCCGCGAGACCGTCGGCGAGCTCCTTCTGCTGATAGAGCGGAAACAAGAAATCGGTTTTGACGCCGATGATCAGGATGCGTTTCGCTTGAACCTTCGAGAGCGCGCCGGCGACGGACGCACCGTGCCCGGCGATATCGAAGAGATCGCTCGCGCGCGAGAGATATAAATAGCAGTTCGGATCGTACTGGCCGATGAACTTGTTCGCGTGATGCTCGAGGTAGGCCTCGATCTCGAAACGCGGGCCGAAAGGATCGCCTGCCGTATGCTCGGCCGCGACGCGCTCGCGGCCGAAGCGCTGGCGCCACTCCTCGGCTGAGCGATACGTGATCATGCCGAGCTTGCGCGCGAGCCGCATTCCCGTGAGCGGCAATGCGTCAGCTGTGTAGTTGCCGTTCTTCCACAGGGGATCTCGACGAATCATCTCACGCTGCAGCGAGCGCAGCGCGATCGCGAATGGCAACGAGCGCGCTGCCGATGAGATCAACACGAGCCCATCGACGGCGGCCGGATACATCACCGCAAACGCGAGCGCCGTCATGCCGCCCATCGATGGCCCCAGAACGGCGTGCAGCCGCTCGACGCCGAGATGTCGCGCGACCTCGCAGCCGCCGCGCGCGACGTCCTCGAGCGAGAGAACCGGAAACGTAAGGCGATAGGTCTGCCCGGTGAGCGGATCGACGGACGCCGGCCCCGTCGAGCCGAAGCAACTGCCGAGCGAGTTCACGCAAATAACGAAGAAACGCTTCGTATCGATCGGCCGCCCTGCGCCGATGATCTCCTCCCACCAGCCCGGCGCGGGGTCTTCCTTAGAGGATGCCGCGTGCGCCGACGGTGAAAGGCCCGTGAAGATCAAAACGGCGTTCGTGCGCGCGGCGTTGAGCTTACCCCACGTTTCGTAGGCGAACGTGGGATTGTGCAACGCGCCGCCGCGATGCATCGGAAACTCACCCGTGAAGGTGAACTGGCGGCGGGCATTGGACATGGGACGGGGCGCCTCGTCGTGGATCGGCCGCGGGCAGTGTACGGCGGTTGCCGCGGCCGGTTTCTAACCTTTGGTTATGAGATTAGCTTATCGCGGAAGATCGGGCGCCGGCCTTAGCGTTTTTTCTTGCGCGTGAGACGCTTCCGTTTGACGCGCTGCGCCTTGGGACCCTTGCGCCGCCCCGCGTACGGGTTCTCGGTGCTGCGCAACTCCATTTTGATCGGCGTCCCGACCAAGTTCAGCGCCTCGCGAAATGCATGCTCGAGATAGCGCCGGTAATCCGCGGGCACGCGCTCGGCCTGGGTGCCGTGGATAACGATGCGCGGCGGGAACCGGCCGCCCTGGTGTGCGTACCGAAGCCGCGGCTGCCGGCCGCGGATCAACGGCGGCGCGTGCTGCTGAACCGCGCGCTCGAGCACGGCGTTGAGGCGCGCCGTCGGCAGCTCGCGCCCCGCGGATTCGTACGCGCGCATCGCGCTTTGCACGACCTCGGAGATGCCGCTGCCGTGCAACGCCGACAAGTAGTGAATGCTCGCGTACGGCACGAAATCGAGCGCGCGGTCGACGTCGCCTTCGACCCTGCCGCGTTGGTCGGACGATAGCCCATCCCACTTATTGACGCCGATCACGAGACCGCGGCCACGCTCGGCGACGAGTCCGACGAGATGAAGGTCCTGGTCCGTGACGCTCTCGCGCGCATCGAGCAACACGATGACGACGGCCGCGTCCTCGATTGCCCGCAGGCTTTGCACGACGCTGACCTTCTCGACGGTTTCGCTGACGCGCGCACGGCGCCTCATGCCGGCGGTATCGATGAGTAGGAACGCATACCCGTCGCGCTCGCAAGGGACGACGATCGCATCGCGCGTCGTGCCGGGCTCGGGCGACGTCACGAGCCGATCGTCGCCGATGAGGCGATTGATCAGCGTCGACTTACCGACGTTCGGCCGGCCGATGACGGCCACTTTCGGGCGCTCGTCCGCCTCTTCGGCGACCTCGCCGAGCGCGAACGGCGCAAGCGCCTGCTCGAGCAGCCGCTCGAGGCCCTGCGCATGGGCCGCGGAGATGCCGACCGGGGCGCCTAAGCCCAGGCGATGAAACTCGGCCTCGGCGAGCTCAGCCAGAACTCCCTCGGCTTTGTTTACGGCGATCGTCACGGGTTTGCCGGCGCGCCGCAGCTTCTGCGCGATGCGCTCGTCGCCGGCGGTAACGCCTTGCTTGTAGTCGACGACGAGCACGACGCCGTCGGCCTCCTCGAGCGCGTAGTCGACTTGCCGTGCGACGCTTGCCTCGATCGCGGCGGGCTGAGCGCCGCCGACGCCGCCCGTATCGATGACGATGAAGCTCCCGCCGTCCGCTTGCGCGATGCCATAACGGCGATCGCGCGTGACACCCGGCTCGTTGGCGACGAGCGCGTCGCGCGTGCGCGTGAGCTGATTGAACAGCGTCGACTTGCCGACGTTCGGCCGGCCGACCAATGCGATCGCGGGGATCGCGGCCAAAGCCGCTCCCACAGAAGCAACGCCCATGAGGCTGCTCCTACGCCTCGTCGTCGACGAGCGCGAACGCCGCAAGCGTGCCGTCGTCGGTTTGCACGAGCAAGTTGAGGCCGACGACGACCGGCGTCGAGGTGATGCGCTCTTTCGAGACGCGTGCACGCGCGAGGAAGTGACCGTCGGTGACGTCGAGCCAGTGCAAGTAACCTTCGAAGTCGCCGACGACGACCGCATCGCGGAATCGCACTGGCGCCGTCACGTCGCGCAAACGCAAACCTTCCTGGCTCCAGACGACGGTGCCGCCACGGCGGGCGAGCGCCGTGACGCCGCTGAAGGCATCCGTCACATAGACGTTGGCGCTGTCGGCGCCGAGGCCCGCGTACGAAGACACATCGTGCTCCCAGAGCACGAGACCGGAATTGAGGTCGACGCCGATCGCACGCCCCTGGAATCCGGCTGCGTATACGTCGTTGCCCGCCACCTGCAAACCAACACCGACGTCGACGAGCCGTTCGAGCTCATTGGCACCGGTCGGGTTCGCGACCGTGACTTCCCAAAGGGTCTCGCCGCTCGCGAGCGAGTACGCGCCGACGCGGCCGTTCGAGAAGCCGCACACCGCCGTCGTACCTGCGACCCGGGGCGACGTGTTGCCGCGCAGAGTCAGCGTCGGTTCGGACGTCTCGACCGTCCAGAGCGTCGAGCCATCGGTCGTCGATGCGCCGCGTAGGCGCCCATCCACACTGCGAAACACGACGACGCTCTGGCCCACGGCCGGTGAGGCGAGCACCTCGCTGCCGACGGGGACGCGCCAACGCTGCTCTCCAGTTGCCGCCTCGAGCGCAACGAGGTCGCCGTCGCTCGTGCCGAAGACGACAATGTCCGCGCCAAACCCGGGCCCTGCCGCCAACGGCAACTCGGTGTCGCGGCTCCAAATCTCCTCACCCGTCGCGATATCGAGCGCAGTGACCTTGCCGTCAAAGCCGCCCGCAAACACGCGCGCGCCGTCGGATGCCGGAGTCAGGCCGAGACGCAGGCGGTCGGTGGCCGCGCCGACCTTGTGAGTCCAAAGGCGCTCCACGCGCAGCGTGCTTTGGAAATCGACGAGCTCCGCCGGCGGCTCGGTGAGCTCGTCCTTGCCGGCACAACCGGCTCCGAGCACTGCCGCGACGAACAAAAGCGTTGCGGCCCGTGTCACGCACCGCCCTCCGCAGCAACGACGCTTGCCGGCGCCTGCAGACTGTTGAGCTTCATTTGCACGTAGTTGCGGTCGACGCTCTCGGCCCCGGGTGCCGTGAGCGCCTGTGTGTATGCGGAGCGCGCAGCATCGATGTCCCCCATCGCCGCATGCACGTCGCCTTTGAGCTCGTTGAGCCGAGCCGCAAACTCACCGGCGTCTTCGACTTCCAGCACCTGGAGAGCGTCCTGGTAGCTCTCCCGGTATATGAGCACTCGCGCAAGACGCAGGCGGGCAACGAATGCGAGGCCGGGATCGGTGCTTTCCGTCATGACGCGGCGCAGCTCGCTTTCAGCGCGCGCCGTATCGCTGATTAGATACTCTTTCGCGACGAGCAGACCCGCTTGCTGCGCATAGGGGCTCTGCGGATATTCGTCGCGTAGTTGGGCGAGCAGCTCGTCGCTGCGGCCGCGGTCGTCGGTAAGGGTTTCGGTGAGCTGCAGATAGAGACTCGCTGCGCGCTCGCTCTGTCGGTCTCGATAGTCTTGGTATTGCCCATAACCGAAGTATCCGAGCGCGGCGATGGCGACGCCGCCGATCAAATACCAACCGTTCTCGTTCCACCAGCGTCTGATGACTTCGACTTGTTCTTTTTCCGTCAGATAATCGTCCACGAGGACCTCCGCGATCACTCGCGCTGACCGGCGTCCGCCTCGCGTCGTAACACCTCGATGGTTTCATCGAGCGTCAACGACCGTTGCGGAGCCTCCGCGCGCAGCGCTTTGAGACTCACTTTATCCGAGGCGAGCTCGTCTTCGCCAATGATGAGCGCATAGCGCGCGCCCGATTTATCGGCGCGCTTGAGCTGCGTCTTCAGGCCGGCCTGCGGCTGCGCGAGCAACACGCGCAAGCCCGGCACGCGATTGCGCAGACTCTCAGCGACCGCGAAGGTCTTACGCCGCACGGTCTCGCCGACGCCGATGACGAGAACATCGGGCACGGGCAGCGGCTCGCGCCAGCCGTCCGCGCGCATGAGCTCGACGACACGCTCGACACCGAGCGCCCAGCCCACGGCCGGCGTATCGCGGCCGCCGAGCTGCGCGACGAGGCCGTCGTAGCGCCCGCCCGAGCATACGGCGCCCTGCGCGCCGAGACGGTCCGTGAGCCACTCGAACACCGTTCGCGAATAATAATCGAGGCCGCGAACGAGCCGCGGATTCAGCGTGAACGCGATACCCGCATCGCTCAAGAGACCCTGAACGTGGGCGAAATGCGCGCGCGACTCGGCGTCGAGATAGTCCGTGAGGAGCGGGGCCCCGGAGACGACCGGGCGCATGTGCGGGTTCTTGCTGTCGAGGATACGCATCGGGTTGCGCTCGAGGCGCCGCAGGCCGTCCTCGTCGAGATCGGCGCGGTGGCGCGAGAAATACTCGACGAGCGCCCGCTTGTATGCGGCCCTCGCCTCGGCCGTGCCGAGCGAGTTCATCTCCAAAGTGACGCTCTTGATACCGAGCGCACGCCAGAGCCGCGCCGAGATGACGATGAGCTCGGCATCGACCTCGGGCTCGGCATAGCCGAGCGCCTCGATGCTCAACTGATGGAACTGGCGATAGCGTCCTTTCTGCGGCTTTTCACGCCGAAACATCGGCCCGCTGCACCAGAGCTTCTGCTGTTGGTTGTGCAGCAGGCCATTCGTCAGAGCCGCGCGCACGACGCCGGCTGTGGCCTCGGGACGCAACGTAACGCTCTCCTCGTTGCGATCCGTGAACGTGTACATCTCCTTCTCGACGATGTCCGTAAGCTCGCCGATCGAACGTTGAAAGAGCTCCGTTCTCTCGAGCACGGGGAGGCGTATGCGCTCGTAACCGTACGCGCTGAAGAGCTCTGCAGCAGAGGACTCGAGCTGCTCCCAAAGCGGTGCGTCCTCGGCGAGAACGTCGTTCATGCCCCGCACGGGCTGGATCAGGTGGCTCATGCGCGATCAGTCCGTGCGCCGGTCGACGACGAAGCGCGCGAGATTACGCTGGCGATCGCGGATCGGTACGACGTACGGCTCCCCGTCGACCGTGAGCGAAACGCCGTTCGCGTTGCCGAGAAAGACATCAATCGGCGGCGCCCCGCTCACTCTGCGCAGCGCACCCGCCTGGCCGAGCCCGTAGAACAAGCGCGCGCCGCGCGCGTCGGTTGCCTCGAGCCAGCAATCCTCGAGAAACGTGAATTCCAGGGTCAGCGTCGGACCCGCCGGCTCGGGCGCGAATGCCGTGGGCGAGCCCGGAGCCGCAGCAGGAGTGCCGGCCGCAGTCGCGACCGCGGCGCCCGCCGGTGCGGCGTCTTCGCCGGCCGATTCAGTAACGCGGGCCTCCGCTTCGCCCGCCGGGGGCGCAGACGGCTCGGTCTCGGCGCCAGGCACCGCGGCCGCGGGCTCGGCTGCCGCGACATTTGCGCCGCGTGGAGCGCCGGCGTCGCCGACCGCCGTGGCGGGCGGGTCGCCGTCATCGGGAACCGCCGGCGCGCGCACGCCGGCGGGCTCGTCGAGCCACCAGACCAAGAGAAATACGCCGAGCAACGCGAGCGCGAGCGCGGCGATTATCCAGACGGTAATCTGCCGCTCATCGCGGAGCTTGATCGTCCGCGACGGCGCGAGCGCGACGTCCTTCGGCTCGACGAGCCGATAGTATTCCGCGAGCAAGTCATCGTATTTGAGGCCGAGGCGGTTGCCGTATTGCTTCAAGTAGCCCTTCGCGAAAACCGGCGGACCGAGATCCTCGAAACGGCCTTGCTCGAGCGCGCGCAGCAGGCGCGGCTCGATTCGAAGCTCGGTCGCGATCTCCTCGATCGTGAGGCCGCGCGCTGCGCGTGCCGCGGCGAAGGTCTTTTCGAGCCCTCCGCCCCCCGCAGCGTGCGCCTCGCGTCCTGGAGACTCGTCATTGGGCCGCATTGCGCTCGAGCTCGCGTAGACGGATCGCTTCCGTCGAATTAGGGAAATTGGTGCGCAGCTGCCGTGCACAGCTCTCAGCCGCAGCCATGTCGCCGAGTCGCTGCTCGACGCCGTAACAGACGAGCAGATGGTATGGCGTCGGCGGCGCGGTCACGAACAAGCGTTGAATGAACGCACGCGCCTGGAGGTAGTTCTCGTTGTGCACAGCGATCTCGACCATGCCGGCCATTGCGTCGGTATTGGCAGAGTCGATCTCGAGCGCCGCGCGATAGCTCTCCTCGGCTTTAGCGAGCTCATTCGCGCCGCGCGCGCAGTTGCCCGCATTCACATACGCCGTCGCTCGCAGCGCGTAACGCTCGTCCGCGACTGCGCGTTTGAAATAGCGCTCCGCATCGGACCAGCGGTTCTGGCGACACAGGAACACGGCATAGCTGTTTTGTACGTCGGCGTCGCCGGGATCGATCTCGGTCGCGCGGCGGTGGTGATCCTCGGCTTGATCCGGCTCGTCGAGCTGATCGTAAGCGAGCGCAAGCGCGCTATGCGCGGTCGCGAGCCGCGGATTCAGGTCGACGGCGCGCTCGAGCGCATCCACGGCCGCATCGGGCCGGCCTTGGCGCAAGTAGCCTATTCCCAAATTCATGTTGGCGACGGCGGCTTCGTCGTCCGAGATTTCCGGTTCCGAGGTCGTCGTCACGCATGCCGACAGCAAAGCGCTGACCGCAAACCCCGCCATCAAGCTCCTCGTCATCATGTCGCCCTCACGAGCTTGTCGCTCAACCGCACGGTCCGCCGGTCCCGGACACGCCCGGCGAGCTGTCCGCACGCCGCAGCGATGTCATCGCCGCGCGACCTGCGGACCGTCGCGATGATGCCGGCAGAGCGGAGCGTTTGCCAGAATTCGTCGATCGCTTCGGGTGTGGAGCAGCGGAAACGCGCCTCGGGAAACGCGTTGAACGGGATCAGATTGACCTTCGCAGGCCGGCGGCGCAGCAGTTTCACGAGCATGCGCGCATGCTCCGGCGTGTCGTTGACGCCGTCGAGCATCACGTATTCGAATGTGATTTGCCGGGACGCGAGCACGCTCGCGTAGTGCCAGCAGGCGTCGAGCAGCTCGGCGATCGGATGGATGCGATTGATCGGCACGAGCTCGTCGCGGAGCGCGTCGTCGGGCGCATGCAACGACACGGCGAGTGCGACGTTGCACTCGTCGGCCAGCCTTCGAATCTGCGGCACGAGCCCTGCCGTGCTGATCGTCACGCGCCGGCGCGACAGGCCGAACGCGCAATCGTCGAGCAGAAGCTGCACAACCGGGATGACGTTCTTGTAGTTCGCGAGCGGCTCGCCCATGCCCATGAAGACGATGTTGCTTATCTCGGCGGGCGCAACCGCCGAGCTTGCGAGAACCACTTGGGCGAGAATCTCGGCGGCGGAAAGATTGCGGTTGAAGCCCTCATGGCCCGTCGCGCAGAACGCGCAATCGAGCGCGCAACCCGCCTGCGAAGAGACGCAGAGCGTGTTTCTGCGCGGCTCGGGAATGAAGACGGTTTCGATCGCTTGGCCGGCGCCGACGTCGAGCAGCCATTTACGCGTGCCGTCCACGGATTCTTGTGCCGAAGCGACGCGGGGCACGTCGAGCGAGGCGATCGCGGCGAGCTCGCGGCGCAAGTCCTGGCTCAAATCGGTCATTGCTTTGAAATCGAGCACGCGCCGTTGGTAGAGCCAGCGCATGATTTGCTCTGCGTGAAACGGCCGGCGGCCGAGCGACTCCATGAGCTCGGTCAGCGCATCGCGCGTGACACCGAGCAAATTGAGCCGTTCCGAGCTCGTGGGAGCGGCTTTAGCCGCGATTGCGGCACCTGCGGTCAACGCGTCCGCGGACAAAGCTCACCCTCTTTGAAGAAGTACGCGATCTCCGTCGCCGCAGTTGCCGGGCCGTCGGAGCCGTGGACGACGTTCTCTTCGATCGATTTCGCAAAGTCGGCGCGAATCGTGCCGGGGTTCGCGTCCTTCGGATTCGTCGCACCCATGATGTCGCGATTCTTTTGAATCGCCCCCTCGCCTTCGAGCGTCTGCACCATCACGGGTCCCGAGGTCATGTACGCGACAAGGTCCTTGAAGAACGGCCGTGCCTTGTGCACGGCGTAAAAACCTTCGGCCTGGGCGCGGCTCAGGCGCAGCATTTTCGCGCCGATGATTCGCAGGCCCGCGCGCTCGAAGCGCCGATAGACCTCGCCGATGAGGTTCTTCTCGACGCCGTCGGGTTTGATGATCGATAGAGTTCGTTCGACAGTCATTTACCACCCGCTAAACACTGAAGCTCTCGCCGCACCCGCATTCACCTTTGACGTTGGGGTTGCGAAACTTGAAGGCCTCGTTGAGCCCTTGCTTGACGAAATCGACCTCTGTTCCGTCGATGAGCGCAAGACTCTCGGCATCGACGACGATCCTCACGCCGCCTTGCTCGAAAACGACGTCGTCGGCTGCGACTGCGTCGGCGTAATCGACGACGTAGGCGTAACCGGAGCACCCGGTCTTCTTCACGCCCACGCGCAGACCCACGCCGCGGCCGCGAGTCGCGAGATAGCTCCTGATCCTATCGGCTGCGCTTTGCGTCAACGATACTGCCATTTGTGCTTCCGTCGCCGAATTCCGTTTTCTTAAGCTCACGCCCGCAGGCCCGCAAGGCGTCCTCTATCCGCAGGAGCTTGCCGAGTTTTTCCGTCGGCACCTCGAGCGCCCGGGCCGTGACGTGCGCATCCCACGCGTTCAGTGCCCCCGCGTCGCGGCCTTCGAGCCACTCCGCGGCCGCTGCCGCCGCCGCGATCGTGTGCGGGCAGCCGAACACCTCGTACTGCACCTTCTGCAGCCGGCCGCCATGCGCGCGGACGCAAAATCGCACCCAGACATTGAGGCTTCGATCCTCGGCCTCGCCGCAGACTATGCTCCCTGTCTCGCCCGCAAGCGCACCTGCTCTTTGGGACGAGCGAAAACGCTGCGCCACTTCAGAGCTGTAATCCATAGATTAGTCAATAGTTTAGCCTAGTGGCCTGCAACACCCAAATCAGCTCGAGCACCAGGCCGGCGCCCCGCGCGCGAGCGCGCGCAAGCGATTGAATTCCGCACCGACGCGCTCGAGCGCGTAAGCGACGTCAGCGGACTCGGTGAAGCGCCCGAGACCGAAGCGCAACGTGCTCTGCGCGACGGCATCGCTCAAGCCGAGCGCGGTCAAAACATACGACGGCTCGGGAACGCTCGAGTTGCAGGCCGACCCTTGCGAGAGCGCGATATCGGGCAATGCGAAGAGCAGGCTCGCCCCATCGACGCCGCGCAGGCTCACGCTCAGGATATGCGGCGCGCAGCGCTTGGGATTGCCGTTGCGCGTAACGCCGCCCAACGCTTCGAGCCCAAGCCAGAGCTCCTCGCGGAGCTGCGCGAGCCGCGTGCCTTCGACATCTGGGTCGGCGAGCTCGAATGCCCTGCCCATGCCGACGATTTGGTGTGTCGCGAGCGTGCCGCCGCGAAGCCCGATCTCGGGCTCGCCGCCGTCGACGAGCGGCGCGAGCGCGATGCCCGACCGAACATAGAGCGCGCCGATTCCCTTCGGCCCGTTGATCTTGTGCGCCGTCAATGAGCAGAGATCAATGCCCCAACCCGCGACGTCGAGCGGGATCTTGCCCGCGCTTTGCGCGGCATCGACGTGGAGCAGGACTCCGCGTGCGCGGCATACGCGGGCGATCTCGGGAATGTTCTCGATGACGCCCACTTCGTTGTTGACGTGCATCACGGATACCAGAACCGTAGCTTCAGTGATCGCAGCGTCGACTTGTTCAGGCGTTACGTTGCCCTGCGCATCGCATTCGAGGTACGTGACGGCGACTCCATCGCGCTCCAGCGTTCGTGCGCTCTCGAGGATCGACTTGTGCTCGATCCGCGTCGTGACGAGATGCTTACGTTCTGCGCCTCGCGCGCGCAGCGCTCCCTTGAGCGCGAGATTGTTGGCCTCGGTTGCGCCCGACATGAACGCGATGCGCGCTGGCGGCGCATTGACGCGCGCGCCGACGGCGGCGCGCGCACGCTCGACGAGCTGCCGCGCACGCGTCCCGAGCGCGTGCGCTGAGGCCGGGTTCGCGAAGTCGTGCTCTGGACCTAAGCACGCGACCATGGCTTCGACGACGCGCGGATCTACCGGAGTCGTCGCTGCGTTGTCGAAATAGAGGATCCGTCTCATGCGGACTCGCCGGTTCGGCGCTTGCTCGGATCGAGCGCCGTGAGCGCGCCGCGCAGGATGTTGATCTCGTTCTGATCCATGCGCGCGCGGTGAAACAGGCGCCGCAATTTGAGCTTGAGCTGCACCTGGTGGACGGGATGCAGGAACCCGGCCTCGGAAAGCACGCGCTCGAGATGTGCGTGAAAGCCCTCGAGCTCGGCCGCCGTCGCAAAAGGCGCGCCGCGGTTCTCCTCGTACTGCGCGCGGAGCTCCGGGTTGGCCATGCGCAGCTCGTAGCAAAGCACCTGCACGGCCATTGCCAAATTCAACGAGGAAAACTCCGGATTCGTGGGTATGTGCACGAGCTGCTGGCATCTGCCCAAGTCCTCGTTCGTCAATCCCGATTGCTCCGGACCGACAACGATGGCCGCCCGGCCCTGAGGCGCGTGCTGCCAGATGAGCTCGGCGCATCGGCGCGCGTCGACGACGGGCCAACGGAAGCTCCGCAGCCGCGCAGTCGCACCGACGACGAGGTCGCAATCCGAGATCGCCTCGACGAGCGTTGCGACGACGCGCGCGTTCTTAAGCACATCATCGGCGCCAGCGGCTCGCGCGGTCGCCTCGTCGCTCGGAAAGCGCAGCGGTGCGACGAGCGCCAAGTCGGTCAATCCCATCGTTTTCATCGCGCGCGCGGCTGCGCCGATGTTGCCCGGATGAGTCGGCTGGACGAGCACGATGCGAACTAGGTTTGTAAGCATGCGCGGACTATTCTACGCTGCGCGTCCTTATGCAGCCCATGTTGAACATTGCGATCCGCGCGGCACGCAAAGCCGGCGACATCATGATTCGCCACCTCAACAAGCTCGAGTCGCTCGAAATCGCCGAGAAGGGGCGCAACGACTTCGTCACTGCCATCGATCGACGCGCCGAAGAAGCGATCATCGAAGTCATCAAAGACCACTATCCCGAGCACGCGATTCTCGCCGAAGAGAGCGGGTCCTCCGGTAGCCACGAGTACCAATGGATCATCGACCCGCTCGATGGCACGACGAATTACCTCCACGGCTTCCCGGTGTTTTCGGTATCGATTGCCGTCGCGCATGAAAACGAGCTTCAGCACGGCGTCGTCTACGATCCGCTGCGCCAGGAGATTTTCAGCGCGAGCCGCGGCCAAGGCGCGCAACTCGACGACCGCAAGATTCGCGTGAGCAAGCTCACGAATCTGCGCCACGCGCTCGTCGCGACCGGGTTTCCCTATCGCCTCGCCGAGGAGCACGTCGACCTCTACTTGAAAATGCTGCGTGTCGTGATGCTCGAGACCGCAGGTGTGCGCCGGCCGGGGTCGGCGGCGCTCGACCTTTGCTATGTCGCCGCGGGCCGCGTCGACGGATTCTGGGAACTTGGGCTCAAGAAGTGGGACGTCGCCGCGGGAGCGCTGATCATTCGCGAGGCCGGGGGGCGCATCAGCGATTTCGCGGGCTCCGACGGCTATCTCGACAGCGGCAGCGTCGTCGCCGGAACGCCGAAGGTCTACGCCGCTTTGTCGAAGCTGCTCGCGCCTTACACGCGCGACCTCGACTAGGGAAGGTCGTCGACGGCTTCGCGCTTCGGCGGCATGAGATCCGCGGGCTTGACGTCGAGCATCAGGGCTATGGCAGTCGCCATATAGATCGTCGAGTACGAGCCCGAGACGACGCCGATGATGAGCGCGAGCGAGAAACCGAACACCGACTCGCCGCCGAGCCAGATCAGTGCGATCAAGACGAGTAACACCGTGAGCGCCGTGACGAACGTGCGCGAGAGCGTCTGGTTGATCGACGCGTTCATGATCTCCATGGTCGTCCCGCGGCGCATCAGCCGAAAGTTCTCGCGTACTCGGTCGAAGATAACGATGGTATCGTTGAGAGAATAGCCGATGACGGCGAGCACGGCGGCCAATACCGTCAGGTCGAACGTGAGGTCGAAGACCGAGAACGCTCCGAGCACGATGACGGCGTCGTGAACGAGCGCCGCGATGGCGCCCGCGGCGAATTTCCAGCGGAACCGTATCGCCGTATAGAGGAATATCATGATCGTCGCGAAAAACATCGCGAGCCCGCCCTGCTCGGCGAGGTCTTCGCCGACCTGCGAGTCGACGAACGTGCCACCGAGGCGGCGCACGGTTGGATCTTTAGCGCGCAGCACCGCCAGGACGTCCGCGCCGAGATCTTCCTCGGCAACAGTGCCTTCGGCCGGCGGCAGCCGAATCTGAATAGTGCGCGCCGAGCCGAGCGTCTGCAGCGTCGCGTCCGTGATCCCTCCCGCCTCGAGCGTCGCGCGCAAGTCCTCGAGCTCTACAGGGTTCTCGTAGCCGACTTCGAGCAGCACGCCGCCCATGAAGTCGATGCCGAGGTTGAAGCCGCGAAACACCATTGAGCCGGCCGAAATCGCCATGAGCGCGATCGACACGGACAGCGCGGGCCAGCGCCAGCCCATGAAGTCGAACTTCGTTGTGCGGCTAAGCAGTTGCATTCGAAACCCGCCCGCCGATCGATAGCTTTTCGATGTGGTGCCGACGTCCGTAGAGCAAATTGACGATGACGCGTGCGCCGACGATGGCCGTGAACATCGACGTGATGATGCCGAGCGACAACGTCACTGCGAAACCTTTGATCGGGCCCGTGCCGAACCAGAAGAGCACGATGCCCGCGATCAACGTCGTGATGTTGCCATCCGCGATTGCCGAGAAGGCTTTCTCGAACCCCGCGCGAATGCTCGCTTGCGGCGAATTGCCGACGCGCAGCTCCTCCCGGATACGCTCGTAGATGAGCACGTTCGCGTCGACGGCCATGCCGACGGTCAGCACGATACCGGCGATGCCCGGCATCGTGAGCACGGCCTGGATCAGCGACATGAGCCCGACGAGCAGGACGACGTTCGCAAGCAACGCAATGTTCGCGATCCAACCAAACGTGCGATAGTAAACCGCCATGAAGACGACGACCAACGCGAAGCCGAGGAGCACGGCCCGCCATCCTCGTTCGATGTTGTCGCGCCCGAGGCTCGGACCGATGATGCCTTCTCTGACTTGCACGATCGGCGTCGCGAGCGCGCCGGCCCGCAACAACAGCGCGAGATCCTGCGCCTGCGCGCTCGTCATCGAGCCGCTCGTTTGGAAGCGGCTCGAGAACACGCCCTGAATCACGGCGTTACTAATGACGGTTTCGGTAGTCTTCGTTTCGATGACCTGCTCGCCGTCGCGCTCCTTGAGGTCGAGCTTTTCCTCGATGAAGAGCACGGCCATGTAGCGGCCGACGTTCTGCGACGTGAAATCGAGCATGCGCTCGGCGCCGGCGGCATTGAGGTTCACGAACACAGCAGGCACGCCGCGGTCGTAGCCGGGAGTGGCATCCGTGACCTGATCGCCCGTGACGATGACCTCGCGGCGCAACAAGACAGGGTTGCCATCGCGATCATAGGCGAGCTTGGTACCGATCGGCGCGCGCCCGCGCGCGGCCGCATCGACCGCGCTGTTCTCCATGTCGACGGGGTGGTATTCGAGCGTCGCAGTGGCGTTGAGCACGCGCTTTGCTTGCGCCGGGTCCTGAATGCCGGGGAGCTCGACGAGAATTCGGTCGAGGCCCTGGCGCTGCACGATCGCCTCGGCGACTCCGAGCTCGTTGACGCGATTTCGGAGTGTGACGGTGTTCTGCTGAATCGCGAAATCCTGCCGCTCGCGCAGCAAGACCGGAGCGAGCTCGACGCGAAAGCCAGACCGCCCGTCGACTTCGGTCGGCGTGACGATGATGCGATCGACGAGCGAGCCGTCGTCGTCGAGCGCGCGAATGAGCCGCTCGGCGCTTGGGAGCTGGGTCGGATCGAAAATCGAGACGACCATCGCCTGCCCGTCGATGCGAACCTCGTTGCGGATGTTTTCCTCGCGCAGCTTGGTCCGCAGGTCGGTTTCGTATACGCCCAAGAACTGCCGAATCGCGCCATCCAAGTCGACCTGGAAAAGGAACTGGACCCCGCCACGCAAGTCGAGGCCGAGCGCCATCGGCCGCAAGCCGAGTGCACGGACCCATTCGGGCGTCCGCGGCGCGAGGGTCTGCGCGACCGTGTAGGCGGGAAACGCATCGCCGAGCAGATCGTTGGCGCGAAGTTGGTCGTCGAAGTTTCCAAACCGAATGATCGCAGCGCCCTCCTCGATCTCCGAGGACGAGAACGCGATGTTGGCCTCGCGGAGCTTCGTCCCAGCCTCGTCGAGCACGGTGGCCTCGATAGGCTCGCCGTCGGCGCGCGTTATATGCACGGCGGGATCGTCGGGAAACGCGTTCGGCAACGCGAGCAGCGTGCCGACGACCATGATGACGAGCACCATCCAGTTGACCCAAGACGGATAGCGGTTCATCTGCTCTGGCCTAAGGCGATCGGAATCAGGCGCTCTTGATCGAGCCCTTCGGGAGAACGGTGGCGACTGTATGGCGCTGGACCTTGACCGAGACGCGCTCGGCAATCTCGACGGTCAGGAACTGCTCGCCGATCTCGGTGACCTTGCCGAGCACGCCGCCGCCGGTGATGACCTCGTCGCCGACCGCGAGCGCCTCGACCATGCTCCGATGCTCTTTCTGTTTTTTCTGCTGCGGACGAATCAATAGGAAGTAAAAGACGACGATGAGCGCGATGGGGAAGAGCAAGCCTTGGAGCCCAAACCCCCCAGCTGCACCGCCGGCGTCCTGCGCCCATGCGCTATCGACGAAGAAGCTGAGCAAGGAATCCATCGTGCCTCCGAATCGGGCGCGTATTATGGCACAGCTTCGTCCGGATCGGACGATTGCGCAGCGATCTCGCGCGCCAACGACGCGAGCGTTCCGGTCTCGATCGCTGCACGAATGCGCCGCATGAGCGCCTGGTAGAAAAACAAATTGTGCAGCGTGGCAAGCCGCGCGCCGAGAATCTCATTGCACTGATCCAGGTGGCGCAGATAGGCGCGCGAATAGTTGCGGCACGTGTAGCACGCGCAAGCGGGATCGAGCGGGCCCGTATCCTCGCGGTGAGCGCTGTTGCGGATGTTGAGTCGCCCGACGCTCGTGAAGAGTTGCCCGTTACGTGCGTGACGCGTGGGTATCACACAGTCGAACATGTCCATGCCGCGCGCGACGCTCGCGATGAGGTCTGCCGGCGTGCCGATGCCCATGAGATAGCGGGGCCGATCTCGCGGCAGCTCCGGAGCGAGCCCCTCGAGCACCGCGAGGCGCTCATGCTCGGGCTCACCCACGGCAAGCCCGCCGACGGCATAGCCGTCGAAGCCGATCGCGCGCAACCCGGCGAGCGAGCGCAAGCGCAAGTCGGCATGCACACCGCCCTGGACGATGCCGAAGAGTGCCGCGTCGCCGCCGCTCTTTCCTTTTACAGCATCGAACGCGACGCGGCTGCGCGCGGCCCAGCGCAGCGACAGCTCCATCGAGCGCTCGGTTGCGTCGCGCTCGGCCGGATAGGCCGTGCATTCGTCCAGCACCATGACGATGTCGGCGCCGAGCGCGTCTTGAACCTCGATGGAGCGCTCGGGTGTCAACACGACCTTCGCGCCGTCGACGGGCGAGTTGAACTCGACGCCGTGCTCGCTCAAGCGGCGCAGCTTCTCGAGACTCCAGATCTGAAAGCCCCCCGAGTCGGTCAGGATCGGGCGCTCCCAGTGCATGAACCCGTGCAGACCGCCGTGCGCGCGCACGACCTCGACGCCGGGGCGCAACATCAAATGAAACGTATTGCCGAGAATGATTTGGCTGCCGAGCTCGACGAGCTCCTCGGGCGTCACGGCCTTGACGGTGCCGTACGTGCCGATCGGCAGGAAGGCGGGTGTGTCGACGACGCCGCGGGCGAATGCGATGCGTCCGCGGCGTGCGAGCCCGGACGTGGCGAGGATCTCAAACCGCATGCGTGTCCCCGCGGGCATCGCCGCCGCTCGCGGTCCGGTGGGCGCCGCCTTTCAGAATCAGCATCGCATCACCATAGCTGAAAAACCGATAACGCTCGCGCACGGCGTGGCGATAAGCGCCGAGCGTGGTCTCGAGGCCTGCGAACGCGGCGACGAGCACGAGCAACGAGGACTCAGGAAGGTGAAAGTTCGTCAAGAGCGTATCCACGACGCGAAACTCGAAGCCCGGACGAATGTAGAGGCGCGTGTCGCCGGTGAACGGCTCGAGCGCGCCGCGGGCCGCCGCCGTCTCGAGCGCGCGCACGGCTGTCGTGCCGACGGCAACGACACGGTTACCCCGCGTGCGCGCGGCGTCGACCTTCGCGCACGTCGTGCGGCTCACGGTCATGCGCTCGGGATGCAATACGTGCTCGTCGATATCGTCCGCGCGCAGTGGCGTGAACGTGCCGGCGCCGACGTGCAGCGTCACGAAAGCGTGCTCGACGCCGCGCGCGTCGAGCGCGGCGAAGAGCGGTGCGTCGAAGTGCAGTCCCGCCGTCGGCGCAGCGACGGCGCCCGGCGCGGCCGCAAAGATCGTCTGATAACGAACGCTATCCTGCGGCTCGGGCGCGCGCTCGATATACGGCGGCAACGGAATCTCGCCGTGCGCCTCGAGAAATCCCTCGACGTCGCGATCGAGCTCGAGCGCGAACAAATCGTCTTCGCGCGCGACGACGCTGGCTTTCGCATCGCCGGGCAGGCGAATCACGGATCCGGGCTTCGGGCTTTTGCTCGCTTTGATCTGGAACCACGCGCTCCGGGGGCTGGTCACGCGCTCGAGCAAGAGCTCGACGCGCCCGCCGCTTGCCTTCGTGCCATGGAGGCGCGCGGGCAGCACACGCGTATCGTTGAGCACGAGCAAGTCGCCGCGCGCGAGCAGCATCGGCAGATCGAGGAATCGCCGGTCCTCGACGGCGCCGCTTTGTGCATCCAACACGAGCAGCCGGCTCGCGCTGCGCACGGCGCGCGGCGCCTGGGCGATGAGCTCGTGCGGAAGCTCGTAGCGGAAAGCGGCGCGGTCCATGGGACCGCGATTCTAGCCCGCCGCGGGCGCGCGCCGTTCAGCCTTGGCTGCCGCTCCCCGGAATCGTGTACTCGACGGACTCGCGGCGTTGGCGGCGCATGATCGAGAACGTCACGGTCTCGCCGGGCTCGAAGCTCATGAGAATGCGCATCGCATGCTCGGGGCTCGTCGGCTCGCGGCCGGCGATGTCGAGAATGACGTCGCCCTCCTGAAGCCCGACCGAGGGCTCATCGGGCGCGCGCACGACGAGCAGGCCGTCGGTCGCCCCGAAGTAGCTGCCGAGCTCGGGCGTCAAGGTGACGAGCTCGAGATCGTTCCAGCGGCCGCCCAAAAACACATTGAACGGCATACGCGGCGCCACGCTTGGCGCTGAGCCCGGCCCAACGATGACCCCGCCTCTCCCGCCTGTGGGGGGAACACCGCGGACGAACACGTTGCTATCCGGGCCGGTCCAGACCACAAAGGGCTGCGCCTCGCGCGTTGCAACGGTGATGTCCCGGGCAGCGCCGTCGCGCTCGACGTGCAGCTTGACGGCTTGTCCCGGATCGACGTTGCGCAGGTGCTCGATGAGCCGTGCCGATTCGGAGCCGGCTCCCGGAAGAGTCGTCGAATCGATCGCCGTGATCACGTCGTCGACCTCGACGCCGGCCGCGGCCGCCGGTCCACCCGGTGTGACCGCGGTTACGCGCACTCCGTCGTCGCCGTCCTCGATCAAGATGCCGAGCTCGGCGCGCGCAGCTCCACGGATGCCCGTGCTGTAGGAATAGGCATACCCCGTGCCGCGTCCCGAAAGCTCCCCGACCTCGCGCGCCGCTTTCTCGAGCTCGCGCCGCGCCTCTTCGAGACGTTCACGGGCTGCCTCGAGCGACGCGCTCTCGGCATCGCGCTGACTCGCCTCCGCGCGCTCACGGTCCTGCTCGCGCACCGACTCTTGTGTCGCGCTCGCCTCTTGAGCGCATGCCGTGTCGGGCAGCGCGCCGCCGATGACGCTCGCCGCCGCAATTCCGATTGCCAGGTTCTTGAACATGGGGGAAACCTCGATGAGTCCTGAGATTAGTAAATGAATGCTTGGGAGTTCGCGTAACGCACCTGCACGAGCGCGTTCATGACCTCGACGCGGTCGCGCCAAAGCTCCTCCCTCTGCCCGCTTTCGGCACCCGCGGCGGTCGTGAACAAGAGCGCTTGATCGATTTCCGCGATGCGATCCTCGAGCCTTGCGATCGTGCCGGCCGTGCTCGCGCGCATGACCGCACGCGGCGCCGGCAGAGTGTCCAACGCCCGCTCGAGCTCCGCCGATCGTGCGACGAGCGCGGCATATTCCTCGAACGAAAGCGGGGCGGGATTCTCATTAGCCGTCAATGCTCCTTCGGACACCCCGCGCGGCTGCCAGAGAACGAGAACCGCTGCGACGGCCGCGGCCGCCGCGAGCGCCATTGCGGGCAGCGCAAGATGCGTTAGGTCCCGACGCGGAGGCTCGACCGCCGCTCGGCGCATCGCCGCGAGCACGCGCGTCTTTGCCGCGGGCGGAGGAGCGATCTCGGGCAATGCCGCGAGCTCGCGTGTCAACAAGTCTTCAGTGCCGGGTCGCATGGCAATTCACCTTCGGGTTCCTGTTCGGGCTCGTCGCCCACCTCGTGCGTGCAGTCGAGAAAAGCTCTGAGCCGCTCGTGGGCCCGGGCGAGCTGCGACTTCGAGAAGCTCGCGGTGCGGCCCATGAGCTTGGCGATTTCGCGGTGCGTGAGGCCTTCGACGTCATGAAGCCAAACGACCGCACGTGCGGTCGCCGGCAACGTCTCGAGCGCGCGCTCGAGCTCGATGCGCTCATCGGCGCTCGTCGTGACCGGGCAGGGCTCGGCGTCGAAGTGCTCCGTGTCGACGCGGCGCATCGACCACGCCGATCGCAAGTGCATCAGACACTGATTCACGGCGATGCGCCTGACCCAAAGGCCGAGCTCGGCTTCGCCGCGAAACGTCGAGATCTTGCGAATGATGTCGACGAACGTCTCCTGGAGCACGTCTTCGGCCGATGCCGTCGAAGCCAGCATGCGGCGCGCGAGCGTGTAGACGAACGGCGCGAACGCCGCGTAGAGCTCGGCATGGGCGCCTGAATCCCCGTCTCGTGCGCGCGCAAGCACGCTGGGATCGATCTGTGGCAGCGGTCGGGTCATGGGCTCGTAAGCATTAGATGCGCCGGCAGGGTAAAACGTCGCGGCGCCCAAGAAACGCCTGCATTGTGAGGCGTTTTTTGGCAAACTGCCTCCCCCCGGGGCCGGGGTGGCGGAACTGGTAGACGCGCTGGACTCAAAATCCAGTGGGGTAACACCCGTGTCGGTTCGATTCCGACCCTCGGCACCAATCAAACATTGCGACTGTCCAGGAGCACGCTTGAGCCGATTGCCGACCGCAACGTTGGGCCGCACCGGCCTCGAAGTCTCCAAGCTCGGCTACGGCGCGATGGAGCTGCGCGGCACCGATCACTTCGCGCGCCTCTCGCCGGCGGAGGCCGGCGCGATTCTCAATGCCGTGCTCGACAGCGGCATCAACTACATCGATACCTCGCCGGACTACGGCTACTCCGAGGAGCTCATCGGACGGCACATCGCGGAGCGGCGTGACGAGTACTTTCTCGCGAGCAAGTGCGGCTGCCCCGTCGAGCCGGCCGAAGTGGCGCACGCCAATCGCAAACCGCATTCGTTCACGCGCGCGAACATTCGCGCGGCCGTCGAGCAGAGTCTCAAACGGATGCGAACCGACTATCTCGACGTCGTGCAGTTTCACATCAGCCCGTCGCGTGACGTCCTCGAAGCCAACGACTCGCTCGCCGAGCTCGAGGCGCTGCGCGCCGAGGGCAAGGTGCGCTTCATCGGCATTTCGGGGACGATGCCGGAGCTGCCCGAGCAGATCGCGATGGGCGTTTTCGACGTCTTCCAGATTCCGTACTCGCTCGTCGAGCGCGAGCACGAAGCGCTAATTCACGCTGCGGCGGAAGCCGGCGCCGGCATCGTGATCCGCGGCGGCGTCGCGCGCGGCGTCATCGTCAAGGACGAGTCGGTCATCGATGACTATCCGCAGTTCCTCCAGGCCGGATTTCGCGCGCGCCGGCGACGCTGGCGCGAAACGGATGTCGCGGACCTTCTGCAGGGAATGTCGCCGATGGAGCTCATGCTGCGCTTCACGCTCAGCAATCCCGACATGACGACGACGATCGTCGGCACGGCGAATCCTGCGCATCTCGCGGCCAACGTCGCGGCGGCCGCCAAAGGGCCCCTACCGCGGGACCTATGTGCGGCGGCGCGGCAGCGATTTTCCTAGGAACGCCCGCCCCAAGCGCCGAGCGCGACGACGAAGCAGCAGATGGCCCAGAAGAGCGGGTACTCTGCGCCGCCGAAATTCCACATCCACTTGCCAGCCGACACGCGCCAGCTCGCCCACGCGGCGACGAGCAGGAAGACCCCCGTGACCATCGCGACGTACACGGTGAAAAGATCGAGCAAGAGCCCGATCGTGCCGACGATCTCGACGGCGAAGGCCGCGTAGAGCCAGACGACCGGCGGGTTCAGGCCGGCCTTGGCCATGAAGCCCTTCACGAAATCCTGGTTCTTGAACTTGACGACGAGATGCGGAATCAAGAAGAGCCCGCAGAGGATGCGCAGAACGTTGTCGCCGTCCGTGAGATCGAAGCTTGTGGCAGCGATTTCCATGGCGCGCACCTATTCGCCGGGCGCTTGCTTGCGCAGATGAATCGGCGCGACACGGCGCCGCAGGCGCAAGTTCAGGAGCTCGACGACGACCGAGAACGCCATCGCGAAGTAGATGTAGCCCTTCGGAATGTGCAGCTCGAGGCCCTCGCCGATGAGTGCGACGCCGATGAGCACGAGGAAGCTCAGCGCGAGCATTTTGATCGTCGGATGATTGTCGACGAATTGGCCGATTGCGCTCGCCGAGAGCATCATGACGCCGACGGCGATCACGACCGCGATGATCATGACCTCGACGTGCTCGGCCATGCCGACCGCCGTAATTACGGAATCGAGCGAGAACACGATATCGATGATGCCGATCTGGGCGATCACGCCCCAAAAGACCGCGCGCCGCGCCGCGTGCTCTGCGTGGACCTCGCCTTCGAGGCTATCGTGAATCTCGAGCGTCGCCTTCGCGAGCAAGAAGAGGCCGCCGCCGATGAGGATCAGATCGCGACCCGAGAAACCGACGTCGAGGATCGTGAAGAGATTGGTCTGCAGGCGCATGATCCAGACGATGAGGAGCAGCAAGGCGATGCGCGTCGCCATCGCGAACGCGAGCCCGAGAAACCGCGCGCGGTCACGCTGCGCCTGCGGCAAACGGCCGACGAGGACGCTGATGAAGATGATGTTGTCGACGCCGAGGACGATCTCGAGCAACGTCAGCGTGGCCAGTGCAACCCACGCCTCAGGGGAAGCGATCCACTCCATCTGCGGGCGCGGCTACTGCGCCGATTCGTCGAGGACGCGGATCAGAGTCGCCGGCGGCAGGTACCCGCCGAGATGCTCGCCGGTCGAGGAATAGATCGCCGGCGTCCCGCGCAGGCCCATGCGGTGGCCGAGATCGTAGTGCATGGCCACGGGCGTCTCCCCGCAGGTCGCATCGGGCAGCGAGCCGCCGAGCTTCGCACGCGTGAGCGCGGCGTTGCGATCGGCCGAGCACCAGACCTTCTCCGCCTTGGCCCACGACTCCGTGTCCGGACCCGTGCGCGGATAGAAGAGGTAATGAACTTCGATCCCGAGCGCGTTGACCTCGGCGATATCGCGATGGAACTGCCGGCAATACCCACAGTCGACGTCCGTGAAGACCGTGATCGTGTGCTTGACCACGCCGTCCTCGGGCTTGAACACGATCATCGTCGCGGGATCGACACTGGCAAGCAAATCGACACGCGCTTCCTCACGCGTTTGTTCGGTCAAATTGCGGTTTGTCTTGAGATCGTAGAGCTCGCCCTCGAGCAGATAGCGCCCGTCGCTCGTGACATAGGCGACGTCCGCGCCGACGGCTACTTGATAGACGCCCGGAACCGGGGATTCCGAAATGTCGCCGACTTCCACGCCCTTGAGGGCAGCGGCAAGGTCCTCTTTGGTGAGCGGCGCTCCCTCCTCGGCTCCGGCGAGCGGTGCCGCGAGGATCAGCGATACGGCAATCCAGCTTTTGTTCACTGCGGTTTCCTCGGCCGGCACGGTTGGCCTTGAGCCGCGATTCTAGCAAATCCCCCGCGGAGCAGAGGGCCTAAGCTCACCCGCGAGGATGGTGCCGGCTGTGCAGCTCTTTCATGCGCTCGCGCGCGACGTGCGTGTAGATCTGTGTCGTCGACACGTCGCTGTGGCCAAGCAGCAACTGCACGACGCGCAGATCCGCGCCGTTGTTGAGCAGGTGCGTCGCGAATGCGTGGCGCACCGTGTGTGGGGACAGTTTCTTCGCGACGCCGGCCTTCTTGGCGTAGCGCTTGATGATGTGCCAGAAAGCTTGGCGTGTCATGCGGTCGCCGCGCCGCGTCGGAAAGAGATAGTCCGTCTGCCGCTCGAGCAGAATCTCCACTCGCGGGCCTTCGATGAACTCGCGGAGCCAGTCCTGAGCCTCGTCGCCGAGCGGGATCAGGCGCTCGCGATCGCCTTTGCCGATGATTCGCAGCACGCCTTGGTTGAGGTTGATCTGGCTCATGCGCAGATTGATGAGCTCCGAGACCCGCACGCCCGTCGCATAGAGCACTTCGAGCATCGCGCGGTCACGGTGACCGAGCGGCTCGGCAACGTTCGGGGCGGCGAGAAGCGCGTCGACCTCGTCCTCGGTTAATGACTGCGGCAACGCACGGCCTATTTTCGGCATCGCGATGTTCGCGGTCGGGTCGTCGGTGATCAGGGCCTCACGAAGCAGGTAACGATAGAACCGCCGGAAGCTCGAGAGCTGGCGAGCCGTCGAGCGGGGCTTCGCGCCGCCCTCGACGCGCCAGGCGATGTAGTCCATGACGTCGGCGCGAGTCGCGGCCGCGAGCTCCACGGATTTCTCGGTGAGCCGCTGCTGCAGAGCCATGAGGTCCGCGCGGTAGGCGCCGAGGGTGTTCTCGGAAAGCCCGCGCTCCATCCAAATGGCGTCTAGAAACCGGTCGATCAGGGCTTTCGGATCCTTGAGCTTACCGGCTCCGCCGTTGGCTGCGTCCTTGTGCAAGAAGTTGTGCGCCATTCCGGTTATGTCTGTATGTCTACCCTACGCGCGCTGCATCCGTGCGGTCACGCGCCGCCCACGTAACATACCCGCGGCCTGCCACTGCGTCATCGCGTGAAGGCCCATAAAATCCAATATGATTCAGCACGTTACTTTCAGACCCAAGTACGTCCTCTGGACCGATTCCTGGGTGCCGAGCAGTATGCGCGGCCGCGGCTTGCACCAGCGTGATGCGATTCACAGAAGCACCCGAGCGTTAACATAAAGAGAATTGAGTCACAGAAAAGGGCGATCGATGCCGAGAGCGGGAGCCGCCGTCCGAGCGTGAGCTTTGACATAAGGTTAGCGCGCGGCGCACGGAAGCTCGCGCACGTGGTCTACGGAATCTACGCATGGCTTGCGCTCCTTGCGATCGCACTGCCCGTGGCGGTCGCGTTTGCGTTCACGCCCGGGGTGCTTCGGCGCCGCCGACTCGCCCACCATGGCGCAGGGCTCTTTCTCGCCGTGATCGGCAGCCGCCCGCGCATCAAGGGCCGGCCGGCCGAAGGTCCGTGCGTCGTCGTCGCCAACCATGCGAGCTACCTCGACGGCATCATTCTGACTGCGGCCCTGCCCCCGAGGTTCAGTTTTCTCATCAAGCACGAAATGGCGAGGATCCCGGTGGCCGGATTCGTTCTGCGGGGGCTCGGGTCGCAGTTCGTCGACCGCACGAGCGCCGGACATCGGCACCGGACCGCGCGCCGCCTCGTCGCAGAAGCCGCCAGCGGCGCCGCATTCGCGGTGTTTCCCGAAGGCACGTTCGACCGCGAGCCCGGGCTCGGGCCCTTTCAGCTCGGCGCGTTCGTGGCCGCGCGCCGCGCCGGGACGGCAATCGTGCCCGTGGCGATCACGGGAGCGCGGCGCAAGCTTCCGGCCCGTTCGTGGCTGCCGGCGCCCGGGCCGATCACGGTTTGGATCGGCACGGGAATCCCGTCGAGCGACTACGCGGATGCCCGGACGCTCGCGGCCGCGACGCGCGCCGAAATCCTCACGCGTCTCGGCGAGCCCGACGCCGCCCGCAAGAGTCGCGGCTGAAGACGCTCCCACATTAGCCGCGACTCCTACATGTCGACGTAATTCGGGCCGCTGCCGCCTTCGGGCGGAATCCACTTGATATTCTGCGCCGGATCCTTGATCTCGCAGGTTTTGCAGTGGATACAGTTTGCCGCGTTGATACGAAACATCGGTGCGCCGGCGGCGTCGGTGGCGATCTCGTACACAGCCGCGGGGCAATACCACTGCGCGGGCTCCCCATACTTCGGCAGGTTGTGCGCAAGCGGAACAGTCGGATCGCGGAGCTCGAGGTGGCAAGGTTGATCCTCGTCGTGCTCGGTGCTCGCCAAGTAGACCGATGAAAGCCGGTCGAAGGTCACGACGCCGTCGGGCGGTGCGTATTCGATCGGCTTCGCGTCTGCGGCAGCGTGCAGTCGCGCATGATCGGGCTCGGGGTTGCGCAGAGTCAGTGACATGCGCCCGCGCAATAGGTTGTGCTCGATGAAAGCGAGCGCTGCGCCCAAGCGCGTGCCGAGCTTCGTGATGCCAGCGGAGAAGTTGCGGGCGGTGTAGAGCTCCGCGAAAACCCATGAAGCACGGAGCTGCTCGGCGTACTGCGTGAGATCGGCGCCGTGCGCGCCGCGCGCGAGCGCATCGAAGACGGCTTCAGCCGCCAGCATTCCCGACTTCATCGCCGTGTGCGTGCCCTTGAGCTTTGCGCCGTTCAAGAACCCTGCCTCGCACCCGACCATAAGGCCGCCCGGAAACGTGAGCCTCGGCAGCGACAGGAGTCCACCCTTGTTGAGCGCACGCGCGCCGTAGCCGACACGCCGGCCACCCTCGATGACGCGGCGGATCTCCGGGTGCTGCTTCCACCGCTGAAACTCCGCGAATGGGTCGAGGTGGGGATTGCGATAGTTCAGCGCGACGATGAATCCCAGCGCGACCTTGCGACCGGCCGCGTGATAAACGAAGCCTCCGCCCTCAGTGTCGTCCGCGAGCGGCCAGCCGAGCGTGTGCTGAATGGCGCCCTGCCGATGGCGTGCAGCATCGACTTCCCACAGCTCCTTGAAGCCGATGCCGTAGTGCTGTGGCTCTGCACCTTCGCGCAGCGCGAAACGCGATTCGAGCTCGCGGCCGAGACTGCCGCGGCAGCCCTCGGCGAAAATCACATACTTCGCGCGGAGCTCCGTGCCCGTCTCCGCCGTGGGTTTCGGCGTGCCGTCCCGCGAAATGCCTTTCGCCCCTGTGGCAATGCCGACGACGCACCCGTCCTCGCCGTAAATCACATCCGTCGCCGCGAATCCCGGCAGAACGTCGCAACCGAGTGCCGTCGCTTGCTCCGCAAGCCAGCGGCACAGGGCGCCCAAACTCACGATGAAGTTGCCGGCGTTGTGCAGCGGCAGCGGCAGCAACATGTGCGGAACGGTCACGCTGCGGCGCGGACCCAATAGCCACGTGCAGCGCTCACTCGCGACGGCGACTTCGACGGGAGCGCCGCGCTCGCGCCAATCCGGGAAAAGCTCCGCGAGCGCGCGCGGCTCGAGCACGGCGCCCGAGAGAATATGGGCCCCGACCGAAGCGCCCTTCTCGACGATGCAGACCGAAGGCGCAGTGCCGCGCGCAGCCGCCAACTGGCCGAGCCGGCAGGCCGCTGCGAGTCCCGCAGGTCCGGCGCCGACGATTACGACGTCGAACTCGATGACTTCGCGCATGAGAGTCGCGTATGGCGGACGAGGGAGCGGCGCAAACCGCGATCGCAGGGAGTCACAGCCCAACTCGCTCCTGGCACTTACGACGGCATTGTAACATTCGCGCCGAGCATGAACCCTGAGCCGATTTGGTCGCCGGATCCGAAACGCGTTGCCGCGAGCAACATGCAGCGCTTCCTCGATATGCATGCGGAGCAGCTCGAGTCGCTCGACTATTCGGGCCTTTATCAATGGAGCCTTGCGCGTCCCGCGCAATTCTGGCGCGCCGTCGTCGAATTCTGTGGCTTGCGCATGCAGAGACGCGAGCGCGTTGTCGTCGAAAACTGGGACGATATGCCGAATGCGCGCTGGTTCCCCGGCGCGACACTCAACTACGCGCAGAATCTGCTCGAGCCCAAGCGCACCGGCACGGCGCTCGTCTTCTATAGCGAGACCGGCGAGCAACTCGAGCTCAGCTGGGACGAGTTGCGCCGGCAAGTCGCGAGCGTTGCAGCGGGCTTGCGCGCGCTCGGCGTCGGCCGCGGCGATCGCGTCGCCGGCTGGTTGCCGAACCGGCCCGAGACGGTCGTCGCGGCGCTTGCGGCGGCGAGCATCGGCGCCGTGTGGTCGTCGTGCTCGCCGGACTTCGGCAAGCGCGCCGTTCTCGATCGCTTCGGTCAGATCGCCCCGAAGGTGCTCTTCGCAACGGACGGCTACTTCTACAACGGTAAACGCATCGAGTGCTTGGCCGTAGTCGACGAGGTCGTGCGCCAGTTGCCGGGCCTCGCCGCCGTTTTCGTCATCGGTTACGTTCGCAAGCGCCCGGATCTCACGAAGGTCCTAGGGGCGCGGAATTTTGCCGAGCTCCTCGGCACGACCGCTGCGCTCGAATTTCCGGCCCTCGATTTCGCGGACCCGCTGTTCATTCTCTATTCGTCGGGCACGACGGGCCCGCCGAAGTGCATCGTCCACGGCGTCGGCGGCACGCTCCTGCAGCACCAAAAGGAGCACGTGCTGCACACGGATATCAAGGCCGGCGATGTCGTGTTCTATTTCACGACTTGCGGATGGATGATGTGGAACTGGCTGCTCTCGACGCTCGCCTGTGGGGCGACGGTCGTGCTCTTCGACGGGGCGCCGTTCTATCCCGACCCCGGGGTCCTGTGGCGTATCGTCGAGCGTGAGTCGATCAAGGTATTCGGCACGAGCGCGCGCTACTTGACCTCGCTCCAGAGCCACGGATTCGCGCCCCGCGAGCACATCGGGCTCGATGCGCTTGCGAGCATTCTGTCGACGGGCTCGCCGCTCGCACCCGCGAGCTTCGATTTCGTCTACGCGCGCATCAAAACCGACGTGCAGCTCGCATCGATCGCGGGCGGCACTGACTTGATCTCATGCTTCGCGCTCGGAAATCCGCTCCGGCCCGTCTATCGAGGCGAGCTCCAATGCCGCGGCCTCGGCATGGCCGTGCAGATTTACGATGAGGCCGGTCACGCGGTCGTCGGCAAAAAGGGCGAGCTCGTCTGCACGGCGCCGTTTCCGTCGATGCCCGTTGCGTTCTGGGAGGACCCGGACCGCAGTAAGTACCGGCGGGCGTACTTCGGGCGTTTCCCGAACGTCTGGTGCCACGGCGACTACGCGGAGCTCACGGTGAACGGCGGCGTCGTCATCTACGGCCGCTCGGATGCCGTGCTGAACCCCGGCGGCGTGCGCATCGGCACGGCGGAGATCTATCGTGTCGTCGAGGGATTGGCCGAGGTCGCCGAGTGCGTCGCGATCGATCAGGAGTGGCAAGGCGACACGCGGATCGTTCTGTTCGTGCGGTTGGCGTCCGGCGCCGTGCTCGATGAA
>DATBLZ010000060.1:0-8431 GCA_036555065.1 Gammaproteobacteria bacterium | reverse complement strand
CGGGCTCGAGGCGATTTCGATCTCCGGCGATTTTCTCGCCCGCGACCAGGCGCTCATGATCGAGTTGCTCGCGGACCTGCTGCAGCGACCGCGGCTCGAACCCGCGGAGTTCGAGAAGCTCCGCGAGCGGGAAATCGATTTCATCCGTGCCGCCAAGGACGCGGATCTCTCGGGGTTGCTGCCGGTTTACGGCACCGCGGCCATATTCGGCGCACACCCCTACGCGCGTGCGGTCGGCGGCAGTGAGCAGAGTCTCGAGGCGCTCACACACAACGACATCGTCGATTACTACAGACAACATGTCGGTGCCGATCAGCTGATCCTCGCCGTCACGGGCGACTTCGATTCAGGCACGTTGCGCCGGCAGATCGCGGAAGCGTTCGGCGGCTGGGCTCGCGCGCGGGCTCCGGCACCCGAAGTGCGCGCGGCCCCGCGCGTCTCGGGCCGGAAGGTGCTGCTCGTCGACGCGCCGTCTTCAGTGCAGACGTATTTCTTGATCGGCAACGTCGGCGTATCGCGCAAATACGCCGAGCGCGCGCCGCTCGACGTCGTCAACACGCTCTTCGGCGGGCGGTTTACGTCGATGTTGAACTCCGAGCTGCGCATCCGCACCGGCCTCACCTACGGCGCGCGGTCGCAGCTTTCGAGGCCGACTCAACCCGGCGCCTGGCAAATGAGCTCGTTTACGCGCACCGACGCGACCGAGCAGGCCGTCGATCTCGCGCTCGAGGTCTATTCGCGGCTCAAGAGCCAAACGCTCGAGCCCGCGATGCTTCAATCCGGAATCAATTACGTGATCGGTCAGTTCCCGACGCAGCTCGAGACGGCCGCGCAGTGGGCGGGCCAGCTCGCGCAGCTCGAGTTCTACGGCCTCGACAAGAGCTACATCGAGGATTACGGCCCTGCGCTCAGTGCCGTGACGCTCGACAGCGCCGCGCGCGTGACGGCCGATGTCTATCCGCTGAGCGACGATCTCGTGTTCGTCTTCATCGGCGACGCGGCCGCGATTCGTGACGCGGTTAAGAAGTATGGTTCCGTGACCGAAATGAAGCTCAGCGATCCAACGTTCGAACCGGCACAATCACGCTCACAGTGAGCGCTCCGCGCTCCGGGAGGGGCTCATGGACGCAGGGGCTCGTTATACGACGCGTTTGAAGATCGCAGTTGGCATCGTGGTGATGCTGGCGTTCGCGAGCGTGTTCTCCGTGCAGTGGATTGCGCGTGCGCAGCCGGAGCCACGCAACGATGGACCGCGTTTCACAGGAACGAGCACATCGCTCGGTACCGAGGGCTTGAGGATCTCGCGCCGGAGCTTCGAGCCCGGCGCGCGCACCGCCTGGCACCGGCACATCGACGGGCAGCTCTTGTTCGTCGAAGAGGGTCGCGCGCGCATCCAACGACGCGGGGAGGCGACGCGCGAGATTGGAGTCGGCGAGAGCGACTATACGCCGCCGAACATCGACCATTGGCACGGCGCGACACCGCACGAGCATTTCGTTCAAGTGGCCGTCGGTTTCGGCCAAGAAGTCGAGTGGCTCGAGCTCGTGACCGACGAAGAGTACAACGGCGGCGGTGCGGCGCAGTAAGGCTCCGGGGGAGCGAAATCATGCGTAGCTCCGCGCGCCGACAGCAGTGCATTTGCGTGCTCGCTGCGCTGATTGCGGCACCGTGTTTCGGCCAAACCGGCGGCACTCCAGCGCCGCGCGATTTTTCCGCGGCAGCGTTGATCGCGGCGCCTACCGTGAACTGGGCGACGAACGGCGGCAACGTCTACAACCAACGCTATTCGTCGCTCGCTGAAATCGACCGCGACAACGTCGCCCGTCTCAAAGGCGTTTGGCGCGTGCGGCTGCGCGGCTCGGGAACGGGAACGCAATACTCGGGCGAGGCGCAACCGATCGTCTACGACGGCACGATTTACGTGAGCACGGGCGCTGACGACGTGTTCGCGATTTCGCTCGAGACCGGCGAAATACTCTGGCAGTACACGGCGAATCTCGACCAGAACATCACTTCGGTGTGTTGTGGCTGGACGAACCGCGGCGTGGCCGTCAGCGAGGGCCGGGTTTTCGTCGGCCGACTCGACGGGCGGCTCGAGGCGCTCGACCGCGCGACCGGCAAGCTCGTGTGGTCGGTTCAGGCCGAGCGGTGGGAAGAGAATTTTTCGATCACGAGCGCGCCGCTCTACTACGACGGCATGGTGATCACGGGGTTCGCCGGCGCCGATCGCGGCACGCGCGGGCGCGTCAAAGCGTACGACGCGGATGACGGCGAGCTGCTCTGGACGTTCTACACGATTCCGGGGCCCGGCGAGCCCGGTCACGAAACCTGGCCGCACGACAACGATGCGTGGAGGTACGGCGGCGCGTCCGTCTGGCAAACGCCAGCCGTCGATCCCGAGCTCGGACTCATCTACTTTTCGACCGGCAACGCAGGCCCTGACTACAACGGCGCGGTGCGTTCCGGCGACAATCTGTTCGCCGTCTCGATTGTCGCGATCGAAGCCGCGACCGGCGAGTATCGTTGGCACTTCCAACAGGTCCATCACGACATCTGGGACTACGATGCGAGCAATCCCGTCGTGCTCATGGATCTCAAGATCGATGGGCGTACGCGCAAGGCGATCGTCGAGGTCGGCAAGACGGGCTGGGCCTACATCCTCGATCGTGAGACGGGGGAGCCGATCGTCGGCATCGACGAGCGCCCCGTGCCGCAGGAGCCGCGCCAAGCGACTGCGGCGACGCAACCGTTCCCGCGCGGCGACGCCGTCGTGCCGCAAATGGTCGAGATCGCGCCCGAAGGATTCGACGTCGTCAACGAGGGCCGCATCTTCACGCCGTTCGTCGGCGAGAACCCCGTGATCGTGAAGCCGAGCATCTGGGGCGGCGCAAACTGGCCGCCGAGCTCGTACGATCCGGTCCAGCAGACGCTTTTCGTTTGCGCATCGTCCGTCGTCGGCAACTTCACGGGCGGCGGCAACCCGAACCTCGAGCCGCCCCGGCAGGGCGAACGTTACACGGGCGGCAACACGGGATACACGCGGCTGCCGCGCACGGGCATCTTCGCCGCCGTCGACATGACGACGAACGAGCTCGCCTGGCGCTATCGTTGGCCGGAGCAGTGCTACAGCGGCTCGATCGCGACGGCCGGCGGGCTCGTCTTCGTCGGCCGCAACGACGGCCGCTTGACGGCCCTCGATTCCCGCACCGGAAAGCAGCTCTGGGAGTTTCAGACGGGCGCCGGAATGAACGCGCCCGTGAGCACCGTGCTCCACGAAGGCAGGCAGTACGTGATCGCGTACTCGGCCGGCAACGCGCTGGTCGGGTCGGCGCGCGGCGACAGCGTTTGGCTCTTCGGGCTCGACGGCACGTTGCCGCCCGCGGAGCCCGGCACGCCCGCGCCGCGCTCCGTGCCCGTGCCCGAAGGTACGACACCCGCGAATTCAGCTGCGGCCGCAGCGGCGGACCCGGAAGCGTTTGTCGCGTCGGCCGATCTTGCGAACGGGCAACGCGTCTACGCGCGCAGTTGCGTGCTTTGCCATGGCGAGGACGGCAAGGGCGGGCATGGGACCGGCGCGCCGCTCGATGCCATCACCGATCTCGCGGCGACCGTTGAAACGATCCAAAGCGGCCGCAACACGATGCCGGCCTTCAGCGCGGCATTGACGGCCGACGAGATCAGGGACGTGAGTGCCTACGTGTGGGAGCGGCTTTAGCCGCGATTCCAAAGAGTCGCGCGCGCAGCCGCTCCCACAAATCAGTTCGCAGGCTCGATGCGCAGCATTGCACCGGCGGTTTCGTCGGTGAGCACGTAGACGAGGCCGTCGGGGCCGACGCGCACATCGCGCAGCCGCTGCCCGAGCTCGGTCAACATGCGCTCTTGGTGCACAGGCTTGCCGGCCGAGTCGAAACGCACGCGCAGCAGGTTGCGCGACATGGCCGCCATGAGCATGTCGCCGCGCCACGCCCGTAAGCGCCGGCCATTGTAGAACGCCAGATTGCCCGGATTGATCGACGGCACCCAGAACAGCACGGGATCCGTCATGCCGGGGGCTCCGTTCTTGCCGAGCGCCGTGGGGTCGCCGTTGTAGTGCGCGCCTTCCGTAACGAGAATCCAGCCGTAATTCTGGCCGGCTTCGATGCGATTGAGCTCATCGCCGCCGCGCGGGCCGAACTCCGTCTCCCAGAGCTCGCCCGTCCGGGGATGAATCGTGAGGCCGAGCGGGTTGCGGTGGCCGATCGTGTAGAGATCGGGCTTGTAGCCCTCCCTCCCGACGAACGGATTGTCCTCGGGCACGGTTCCGTCGTCGCGGATGCGCACGATTTTCCCCAAGTGCGACGACGGATCCTGGGCTTTCTCTCCCCAATTGCGATCGCCGATCGTCACGTAGAGGAAGCCGGCCGAGTCGAACACGATGCGCGATCCGTAGCTGCCATCGGCGGGACCTTGCCCGCAGCAACGGTTGTTCTCGCCGGCCATCGCCGGGCTGTACCAGCTGTCGGCGACGAAGATGTCTTCGACGTCGGACAGCGCCGACCCGCCGTCCCAACGCGCACGCGCGACTGCCGTCGTTGCGAGGCTCGGCTCGCTCGCATCGGGCTTCGAGTACGAGAAGTAGACGAGCCGGTTCTCCGCGAAATCAGGGTGGAGGGCGATATCGAGCAAGCCGCCGATGACCGCAGCGCGAATCGGCGGCAACCCGCCGATCGGCGCTGGATCGAGCTCACCGTCGCGGACCACGCGCAGGCGGCCGGGCCGTTCGGTCACGAGCATGTCGCGGTTCGGCAGGAACGCCATGCCCCACGGGTGATCGAGCCCCTTGGTCACGACCGTGACGTGGATCGGTTGCTCCTCGGTCACGAGGTCCCAGGGCCCGTCGCCGAGCGGCGTCGGCGCGGGGCGGCCGCCGGCACGCGGCGCAACTGGGGGAGCGGCCGGCGACGCGGGGGTGATCGGGGCAGCCGGCGCGACTTGCGTGTCTTGGGAGCGAGCCGGCAGGCTCGCCCCAACCACGAGCAATGCCGCGCAAGCGGCCCAGGCAATTCGCGAGCGCGCCAACGCCGTACTACCGCCGACGCGCTTCAGGCGGACGCGGGCCAAACGAAATCGGGACGCAGACCCTCATAGACTGGGCGCCCATCGGTCGGTTTTTTTACGCCCTTCGCCGGATCGAAGAACGCGTGGTAAGTCGCGGGCAGCTTCTTCGCGTCGTAGCCCATGAGATTCGGCACGATCACGCGGATGCGCTTCTGTTTGTCGTCGAGCATGATCGGCTTGCCGCAAGTCTTGCATAGACACAGCTCGAGCGGCCCATTGGGATTCTGATCGTTGAACGGTTGCCGCTTGAGGCCGCCGAGGTTGTCGACTTTGAGATCGCCGTGCTTGAAGAAGACGACGTGAGTCGTTGGCTGCCCAGTGACCCGCTTACAAACGGAGCAGTGGCAGGTGTGATTGTCTATCGGAGCGGCATCCGAATGAGTGTGAACGTGATCGCATCCACCGGAATGTTTATGGGCCATGGCTCGTTACCTTCGTTTTTGTTTGAGATGAGGTTCTGTCGAAAGGGCCGACGCGTGACGCACCAACGGCGCGAATTATATACCGTGGGCGTCGCTCAGTGTGCTGCCGGAAGGTTGGAAGGAGTAGCGCGTCGTCCCGGCGTCAGCGTTTGCGCCAGTAAACGCCGCCCCAATCGATCGGAACGATCGGCTCGGTGATGCCGGATCGCCGGCGGTAATCCTCGATCGCGCGCTTGCATCCCTCGACGGCGCCATAGTCGTCGACGATCAGGAACCCGCCGGACTGCAGCTTCGGGTACAGCACCTCTATCGCGTCCATGGTGCTCTGGTACATATCGCCGTCCAAGCGTGCGACGGCGAGCCGCTCGATCGGGGCGCGCGGCAGCGTGTCTTTGAACCAGCCCTTCAGGAATCGCACCTGGTCGTCGAGGAGCCCGTACCGGGCCACATTCGCGGTGACCTGTTCGAGCGATACCGCGAGCTCGTCATAGGTCCAGTGACGATCGCCCGAATCCGCGGGGTACTTGGCGGCATCGGGTTTGGGGAGTCCTTCGAACGAATCCGCCGCGAAGACAATGCGGTCCGTGACGCCGTGCGCCTTGAGGATCGCTCTCATGAGGATCACCGCCCCGCCGCGCCAGATGCCCGTCTCGATGAAGTCGCCCGGAACGCCGTCCTTGAGGACCGTCTCGACGCAGAGTTGGAGGTTGTCGAGCCTCTTGACGCCGACCATCGTCAGCGCGAGCGCCGGCCAGTCTCTTCCTTCGACGCGATTCTTTTCGTCGGGCACGCGCCGAATCAGGCGGACGTCGTCGGGAATGAGGCGCTTGACGAGCGCCCGGCGCCAGCCACGGCGAGGTTTGAAAATGGTGCCGTCATACCCCTCATACAGCGAGCAAGTCAGGCTCTTCTTGACGAGGTCAATGTAGAGAGCGCGCACGTCGTCTGCCATGGCGCCCGCATCATCGCACATTTCGGCCGAAGCCCTGCGCGATCGTGTTCGTGCGGATTAAGTCACTCTTCGTGTCGACGCCAACTGGTGCGGCTCCGCGTCTGCGGTTACCATTCCGCTGAACTGCGAACCGGGGGACGAAGGCGTGCAAGAGACGAGATATCCGCAAGCGCAGATGCACCGCATCGCGTACACGAAGCTCACCGAGGGGCAGATCGCCGACAAGCTCGTCGCAGCCGCCGCCGGTCCCACGAGCGCATCGCCGCTGTCGAGTGAGCTAGCCGGCAAATCGCTCGAGATCGTGACCGACAACGGACCCACATTGAGCTATAGGTTCGGCAGCGACAAAAGACTCTCGATGGCCGAGGGCGGCGGCAGGGCCGTCGATGCCGGCTACGGTGCGTTGACGCTCGACCACGTGACGTTGCTGTCGCACCTGGTGCCCGGCACGCAGCGCGGCTACCACGTCGTCATCGACGGCAACACGCGCTTGGCGACCGTGTTCGAGGTCTGGTTCAGCGGGTTCGACGACAAACGCGAGGTGCAACGCGAGGTCTATTTCGGCTACGTCGCGGAAGCCGGCAAGCCCGCGCCGCAGGTGCGCCACGGCCGCACGAATCGCATCGAAGGGAAGGGCTTCTATTGGAAGCAGGATTCGGGTGTCGAGACGCTCGAGTTCTATCCGTCCACGTTCTATTCGAATTTCGTCGAGCTCTCGCGCTTGGGCGGCGAGCTCGGCTTCTGCGCTCCGTCGGACTACGTGAAGATCAACGACGAGCTCTATATCTACTCGCGCACCGAGTGCGAATTCTCGGGAATCATGACGCTCTACGTGCTCGACGTGAACCGCGCCGAGCAGATCGGCGTGCGGCTCGGCTTCGACGCGAGCGACGCGCTCGAATATTACGCATTCAGGGGCAGCGGCGAGTGGCTCGGGCAGATCGCCCAGTTCGAGAAGTTCGGCGACGTCGGCGATACGATCGCGCCTGTGGCGGCCGTTACCGCCGGCTCCGCCCCGCCTGCCGCGACGCCGCCGGAAAAAGGTGCGCGGCGCGTGTACCGGCCGATGCGCAACAATTGGCAGATGACCAAGGCCGAGGTCGATGCGTTGACGACGACGGCAGCCTTCGCCGGCGCGAGCGCGATGGCGGGTAACAAGAGCCCGATCAGCGAATTCCTCGTGGGCAAGGCGTTGACGCTGCGCTTCGACAAAGGCCCGGTCGTCGAGTATCGATTCGATGAAGTGCAGACGCTGCGCTGGCGCCACGCGGGCGAGAGCGCGTGGCACGAGGAGCGCTACGAGTCGTGGGAATCGGCGCCGGGCGTCATCATGTTCGGGCATCTACTCACGGGTGCCCCGAGCCACGATTGCTACAAGATCGTAGCCGACTTCGAGCAAGGCCTTGCCACGTTGATTCACGGCACGATCGGCACGCCCTATATCGCGAATGAAGCGGCGGCCGACACGCTGTTCGGCGTCATCGAGATCGAAGGAACCACCCCGCCGAAGTATCGACGGCACCAGTTCACCAACGAGCTCGTCGGCCGCGCGATCACATGGAACTATTCGCCGGGGCTGACCTCGATGCATCTCTATACGACGCCGCACTCGCTTTCATGGATCATCTTCGGCGAGAGCGGCGCGGGCGGCATGGAGTGGAGCGGGCCGGCGTCGTACGTGAAGATCCGCGACGGCCTCTACCTTGCCTACTGGCTCGAGGAAGCCTGCAACGGCACGCTCGGGACTATCCTCGTGAACCTGCGCACGATGCACGACTGCGGCATCGGCTATCACTGCGGCCGCGACGGCTTGCGCCTGTCCGCGATGGGCGCGCACGCGCGCCATGCCGGCCGCTTCGACGTCAACAAGTACTATCGGCTGCGAGCCTGAGGAGCGCGAGCCATGACGAAGAGCACCGTTTCGACGCGCCGCCGATTCTTCTGGAAGGCAGGCGCCGTG
>DATBLZ010000002.1:0-56991 GCA_036555065.1 Gammaproteobacteria bacterium | reverse complement strand
TCGGCTTCGGACAATTCTCCGTCACCCTGCTTGTTCAGGGCGCTCAAAAGTTGCGTGCATATGCGCCAATACACGCTCTCGGCGAGCGCGCGTTGCTCGAGGTTCAAGTAGCCAAGCGCGAACTTCGACCGAACTTCCTCGAGGCGCTCGTTGGCATCGTGATAGACCTCGAGGAGCTCCGGCGTGCCGCGCGCGTTCGCGATCGACGACAAGATGCGGTTGAGCGCGCGCACGGGTTGCGCAGTGCCCTTCGGCAACGGGATCTTCTCCCCGGCATCGTCCTTGGCATGGGCACTGAGCACGGGCACGATCAAAACGGAGTGGTGCGCCGTGAGCGCACGGCCGCTCTCGGTCACGAGAATCGGCGGCGCGACGTTGCTCTCCTCGCAGACCTCCTTGACCGAGAAAACGACGGCATTCGCGTACTCTTGGAGGCTGTAGTTGATGCCCGCATCCTCCTCGAAGTGTCCCTTGTCGTAGTTGACGCCGAGACCGCCGCCGAGATCGAGATACTTGAGGCCGATGCCGCGGTTGACGAGCTCGACATAGAACCGCGTGACTTCCTTCGCGGCCTGCTTCAAGACTTGAATGTCGGCGATCTGGCTGCCGATATGGCAGTGCAGGAGCACGAGCTGCTCGCGCATGCCCGTGGCGTCGAGCTCGTTGACGAGGCGCACGAGCTCGTTGACGCTGAGCCCGAACTTCGAGTTGACGCCCGAGGACTCCGACCAGCGTCCCGAACCACGCGTCGCAAGCCGCACGCGCACGCCCATTTTGGCCATCGTGCCGGTCTGAAATGCGAGCCCTTTGAGGTCGTTGAACTCCGAGTACTTCTCGATGACGGGCACGATGTTCTGCCCGAGCCGCTGTCCGGACAGCATGAGCGCGAGCATTGACCGATCCTTGACGCCATTGCAGACCAGCAAGGTATCGCCGTCGACCTGCGGCAACGCCGCGATGAGCTCGGCTTTCGAGCCGCACTCGAGCCCCATGCCGTAAGGGCGTCCGGCGTCGAGGAGCTCGTCGACGACCTCGTGGAGCTGATTCACTTTGATCGGATAGATGCCGCGGTAGACGTTGCCGTACCCGGCTTCCTCGATCGCCGCGCGAAACGCCTCGTTGAGACGCTGCACTTGGGAACGCAAGATGTCCTGAAAACGAATCAGCGCCGGCAGCTGCAGGCCGCGCTTCAAGAGCTCCTCCACGATCGCGACGAGGTCCATCGACGTTTGCGTCGGCGCGTTCAACGCGCGCACCGCGACGTGGCCGGCCTCGTTCACGAAGAAGTACGGATCGCCCCAGCTCGCGATGCGATAGAGCTCGGCGGAGTCCTCCGTGGTCCAATGCTCCGCGGGTTGCGGTACCGGTTGAATTTGCGGCTGTGACGACATCTCACTCTCCGAGAACGTAGGCAAATATGAGCGGCACGACGATCGTCGCGTCCGACTCGATGATGAATTTCGGCGTGTCGAGACCAAGCTTGCCCCACGTGATCTTCTCGTTGGGCACGGCACCGGAATAGGAGCCATAGCTCGTCGTCGAATCGCTGATCTGGCAGAAGTAGCCCCACTTCGGGATGTTCTTGACTTGCAGGTCCTGGTGCAGCATCGGCACGACGCAAATCGGGAAGTCGCCGGCAATGCCGCCGCCGATCTGGAAAAACCCGATCGAGCTCTCGGGCGACACCTCTTGGTACCACTCGGCGAGCTCCATCATGTACTCGATGCCCGAGCGCACCGTATCGACGTTCTCGATGTCGCCGTTGATGCAGTGGCCCGAATACATGTTGCCGAGCGTCGAGTCCTCCCACCCCGGGACGAACATCGGCAGATCGCGCTCGGCCGCCGCGACGACCCAACTGTCGGCGGGATCGATCTGGTAGTACTGCTCGAGGGAGCCCGAGCGGATCGCCTGAAAGAAGAACTCGTGCGGGAAGTAGCGCTCGTCGCTCTGGTCGGCCTTGGTCCAGACGTCGACCAGGGCCTTTTCCATGCGGCGCATCGCCTCGTGCTCCGGAATGCAGGTATCCGTCACGCGATTCAGGTGCTGATCGAGCAGTGCCTGCTCGTGCTCGGGGCTCAAATGGCGATAGTGCGGGATGCGCACGTAATGATCGTGCGCGACGAGGTTGAAGACGTCCTCCTCGAGATTCGCGCCCGTGCAGCTGATCGCCTGCACTTTGTTCTGCCGAATCATCTCCGCGAGCGAGAGCCCGAGCTCGGCCGTGCTCATGGCGCCGGCGAGCGTCACGAGCATCGACCCGCCGCCCTCGAGGTGCTCGACGTAGCCGTCCGCCGCATCGACGAGCGCCGCGGCATTGAAATGCCGAAAGTGGTGCTGAATGAAATCCGAAATGGCGCCCATACCTCGAGTCTCCGCTCCGCGGCCGTCAAAGAGCGTAAATGTAGGGAATCGCAACCCGAGTCACAAGACTCTCGGCGGCGTCGCCGGCACTTGCTGAGTCAAGCAGTGAAGGGCCCCGAGTCCCGCTACGAGCGGCCGCGAGTCGATCGGCACGACGCGCCGGCCCGGAAAGCACTCGGCGAGCAGCCCACACGCCGCGTCGTCCTGCCGGCACGCGAACACGGGCACGAGCACGAGGTCGTTGGCGATGTAGAAGTTCGCGTAGCTCGCCGGCAACCGCTGCCCCGCGTTGTAGAGCGGCTCGGGCATCGGCAGCTCGACGACGTCGAGCTTGCGCCCGCCGATCTTGGCCTCGTCGAGATAGCGACGGTTCGCCGCGAGCGGCGCATGGTTGGGATCGGCGCGATTCGTCTCGACGACCGTGACGACGGTTCCGGGATCGACGAACCGCGTGAGGTCGTCGACGTGACCATCGGTATCGTCGCCGTCGATACCCTCGCCGAGCCAGACGATTTGGCTTACGCCGAGCGCGTCCCGCAACGATTGCTCGATTTCCGCGCGGTCGAGGTGGGGGTTGCGATTGGGGTTCAGCAGGCACTGCTCGGTCGTGAGCAGAGCGCCATCTCCGTTGCTTTCGATCGAGCCGCCCTCGAGCACGATCCCGGGTGCGAAGCTCGGCACACCGAGGATTTCCGCCATCCGCCGCGGCACGGCGCGGTCGAGGTCGTAAGGCGGATACTTGCCGCCCCAGGCGTTGTACTCATAGGCGAGTGCGAGCAGCGGCTCGGGGGCCGACGCGCTGACGACGAAGATCGCGCCGTGATCGCGGACCCACGCGTCGTTGGTCGGCACCACGTGCAGGTCGATTTGCTTGAGATCGGCTCGGCGGGCGAGCAGCCCCCTGACGTGCGCGGCGTGGGCGCTGTCGAGGACGTTGATGCGCACGCGCTCGGTCTGGCTAAGCGCCCGGACGGCCTCGACCATCGCGGGCTCGACGGTCTCGAAGCAGCCGGGCCAGGTCTCGCGGTTGTGGGGCCAAGAAAGCCACGTCGCCGAGTGCAGAGCCCATTCGGCGGGGAATCGGTACCCGCGGCGGCCCGGCCAATCCTGTTGGTTTTCAGTCATGAATGAGGTGCGCATCTTACCTGGATTATGATTGCAGGCATGCTTCGAACCGCCCGGCTCGTTTCGCTCGCTCTGCTCGTGCTTGCGCCTGCGGTGCGCGCTCAAGGTCCGGCCGCGGGCATGCTGCTCGTCGCGCGGCCCGCACTCGAGGACCCGAACTTCGCCGAGTCGGTGCTGCTCCTCATCTATCACGACAGCAACGGGTCGCTCGGGATCTTGCTGAACCGGCCGACGAACCTGCGCCCGAGCCGCGTGTTTCCCGAGGTCGAGGCGCTCGCCGGCTACACCGACCCGGTCTTTTTCGGCGGCCCGCTGGAGCCCCGCCAGATTCTCGTGCTGCTGCGCGATCCACCTCTCGGCACCCTCGAAGGCGACCCGCTCATCGACGATGTCTACATCACGGCCGATGCCTCGGTCGTCGAGCGCCTGGAACCGCGGCTCGGCGTCGAGCGGGTGCGTTTGTACGCCGGTCATGCGGCCTGGGGGCCGGGACAGCTGCAAGGCGAAATCGACGCAGGCGACTGGAGTCTGCTGCCCGGCAACGTGGATCTCGTATTCGCGAACAAGCCGCTCGAGCTCTGGCGCGCGACCGCGACTCGCCAGGACGCCCTCATCGCGGGCCGTGACGAGCCAAACTGAGGGCGTTCAGCCCGCGGCGCGGGCGAGCGGCAAGCGAGTCAGGTCGGCGTTGAGATAGATCTCCGGGACTTCGCCGCGCTTTGCGATCGCGACGGCTTTGCCGAGAGCCGCCTTGGCGTCGAGCTCCATGTCGGGAATGAGCTCCTTTATGACATAACCGCGGGGCCCCGGCCGGGCCATCGACAATGCCGCGCGCGTACGCGGCGGCTCGCCGGGTTTCGAGACGCGCCAGATGCTCAAGAAGAGCGTCGAGCCACGCAGCGGCGCCGTCGGCGTGCCTTCGACGATGCGGATCCCGTCCTGAACGAGCGTCGATCCCTGCGCCATTTCGCGATTCCCCTGGGGGGAGAGGTGGCCGTCCCTGGCCGATAACCAGTGTCGCGAATCGGGCCGCGTATTTCTGCGACGCAGCTCACGCCCGGAGCGGCGCGGTCTTCAGTCGGCGCGGCTTTCGGCGTCCTCGAACTCGTCGCCCCAGTCGTTGAGTTGCTGCTTGAGCCAAAGCTCGTCCTTACGCGAATCGAGGCGCTGCCTGGCCGCGTGCCGGTGCGGCAACTTGTGCTCGCGGCGACGGGTTTCGGGCTCCGGAGAGTCGCCGGAGTCGAAATCGTCGCTGCCGAGGAGATCGACCTCGTCTTCGTGCAGGTAATTACCGGACTTACCCATGGCGGAGATTCCTCGTCTCTCGGGAAAGCGAACGGGCGCAACTATATTCAGATTCAAGCGACTGTCAACACAAATATCTATTTTTGATTCATACTCTTATCCAAATAACGCGCGTTTTCGACGAAGGAGCTCGATGAGCCATAAGGCGAAATTGGAGTACGACGGCAAGAGCTATGAGCTACCCGTCGTCGTCGGCACCGAACAGGAGGCGGCTGTCGATATTTCGGCGCTGCGCGCCCAGTCAGGGCTCATCACCCTCGACAGCGGGTACGCCAACACGGGGGCCTGCAAGAGCGCGATCACGTTCATCGACGGCGAGAAAGGCATTCTTCGGTACCGGGGCTACCCAGTCGAGGAGCTCGCGGCGCGGTCGACGTTCGTCGAAACTGCATATCTCCTCATATTCGGCGAGCTCCCAACCACGCAGCAGCTCAAGGATTTTCGCGCCCTGCTCGTCGAGCACGAATACATACACGAGGACATGCTCCACCACTTCGACGGTTTCCCCGCGAACGCGCCGCCGATGGCGATTCTCTCGGCGATGATCAACGCCGTCGGCTGCTTCCAACCCGTGTTCATCCAGCCCGAGGAGAGCGAGCACTTCATGGAGCCCGCTGCACGGCTCATGAGCAAGATTCGCACGATCGCCGCGGCGAGCTACAGGAAGTCGATCGGCCGGCCGATCAACCATCCGCGCTCGGACTTCCGCTACACGGCGAACTTCCTTCACATGATGTTCTCGAATCCTTACAAGCCGTATCAACCCGACGACGTGATCGTGGACGCGCTCGATCGCTTGCTGATCTTGCACGGCGATCACGAGCAGAATTGCTCGACGTCTACGGTCCGCATGGTCGGCTCTTCGCAAGCGAATCTCTACGCCTCTGTTGCCGCCGGCGTCTGCGCGCTCTGGGGGCCGTTGCACGGCGGCGCGAACGTCGCGGTAATCGACATGCTCGAGCAGCTGCAATCGAGCGGCGAGAAGCTCGAGAAATACATCGCGCGGGTCAAGGACAAGAACGAGCATGCCCGTTTGATGGGCTTCGGGCACCGCGTCTACAAGAATTTCGATCCGCGCGCCAAGATCATCAAGGAAGCGTGCCACTCGTTGCTGAGCAAGCTGCGGATCCGGGATTCGTTGCTCGAGCTCGCCCTGCGGCTCGAAGAGGTTGCGCTCAAGGACCCGTACTTCATCGAGCGCAAGCTCTATCCGAACGTCGACTACTACAGCGGCATCATCATGCGCGCGATCGGGATTCCGACGAACATGTTCACCGTGATCTTCGCGATCGGTCGCCTGCCGGGTTGGATCGCCCATTGGCGCGAGGTGCGGATCGCCGGCGGCGGCCGCATCGACCGGCCGCGGCAGGTCTATACGGGCAAAGCACAGCGCGCTTACGTCGCGATCGATCAGCGCCGCTAATTTGAAGGTCCTGATGGTATGCGCAGAGCTCGCGCCGCTGGCCAAAACCGGCGGCCTCGGCGACGCGATCGCGGGCCTCTGCGTCGCGCTCGCGCGCGCCGGCCACGACGTGCGCGTGCTGCTGCCGAACTACGGGCTGGCGGCGCACCCCGTCCGCACGCTCGACACATTCCTGTCCAAGAGCGCGGAATATCGCTATGTCGAGATCCGCCACGAGCTCGGCGCCGTCCGCGTCTATTTGCTCGACACGCCGGAATTCGGCGACGGGATGATTTACACGGGTGATGTGCGCGACGCGCGGCGCTTCTTCGCCCTGGCCGACGCCGGCGCGCGCCTGCCGGCCGCGCTCGAATGGATGCCCGACGTCATCCATTGTCACGATTGGCATGCGGCGCTCGTTCCGGTGCTGCTCCGCAAACGCAGCCCCAGAGTCCGGCCGAAAACCATGCTCACGCTTCATAACATCGGCTATCAAGGGGAGTTCGCGGCAGATGTGCTCGAGGCGGACGAGCGCACCGGGGTTGCGGCATCGATCGACGCGACGGCCACGCCACCGACGATCAACTACTTACGTGCCGGGCTCGAGGAGGCCGACGTCATCACGACGGTGAGCCCGACGTACGCGCGCGAGATCCAAACGAGTGCCTACGGCGCGGGACTCGACGATATCCTGCGCGCGCGCCGCAGCGACCTCGTCGGGATTCTCAACGGCGTCGACTATTCGATTTGGGATCCGCGCGTCGACCCGTACATCGGCGCGCATTACGATCGTCACGAGCCCGGCGGCAAGCAGCGCGTGAAGCAAGCCTTGTGCAGAGATATGGGGCTCGCATGTGGGCCCGGGGAGCCGCTTCTTGGCGTCGTGTCGCGGCTCGTTCCCCAGAAGGGCATCGATCTGCTCGCGACTTTGCTCCCGCAAATTCTCGAGCGCTCCGGGGCGCGCTTCGCGTTGCTCGGCAGCGGCGATCCCGAGCTCGAGCGCATGCTCGCCGGATTCGCGGAACACGCGCCCGCGCGCGTCGCGTTCAAGCGCGGTTACCACGAAGCACTCGCGCACAGGATCCTCGCGGGCAGCGATATCATCGTCGTGCCGTCACGCTACGAGCCTTGCGGCCTAACGCAGATGTATGCGCTGCGTTTCGGCAGCATCCCCGTCGTCCGCGCCACGGGCGGGTTGGCAGACACGGTGCAGCATTTCGATCCTGCGAGCGGCCGCGGCAACGGCAGCGTCTTCGAGCATGCCGACACGCAAAGCCTCGCGTGGGGGATCGAGGAGGCGTGCCGCTGGTTTGCCGATGCGCCGACCTGGGCGCGCGTCGTCGCGAACGCCATGGCCGCCGACTTCTCCTGGGACCGCCAAGTGCCCGAGTACGTCGCCGCCTACAGGCGCCTGGTTTCGTAACGAGTCCAGTGACTCTGACCGCACGTGTAAGGTGGGGCCGACGGCGAGTTCCGCGGCGTCGACCGACAAATCGCGGACAACGACGTGTGCCAATGAGCTCTTTTTTGGGCGCCGCGGATGTTTGAGCCGGCCGCGCCCCTCCTTACACGTGCGGTCAGAGTCACCGGAGACGCGGCTGTTACGAAACGAGGCGCCCGTGGGCGGCGGCGCGCTCGTAGCACTGGTCGGCCAGGCCGGACGGTATGTCGGCCCAGCGGAACCGCCAACGCCAGTTGCCCTGCGTCGTGCCCGGCGTGTTCATGCGCGCGCTCGAGTCGAGACCGAGCAGGTCTTGCATCGGCACGATCGCGAGCTGCGCGCGCGACGCGTAGGCGGCATCGAGCAGGGTATTCGGAACGAGCACGGACTCGACGCCGAGGCTTCTGCGCACGACGTCGCGCGTAGCCGGCGCGAGGTGCGAGTACCAACCTACGGTCGTGTCATTGTCGTGGGTGCCCGTATAGACGACCGCGCGCGTCGAATGGTGTCGGGGTAAGTGGGGATTGTCCGGCGCTTCGTCGAACCCGAATTGCAGAACCGCCATGCCCGGCAAATCGTAGCGATCGCGCAGCGCCCGAACCTCATCGGTGATGATCCCGAGATCCTCGGCGACGAGCGGCAGCGCGCCGAGCTGCGCGCGCACGCGCGCGAGCACTTCCTCGCCGCTCCCCTTGCGCCACCGGCCTTCGCGCGCAGTCGCCGCCGTTGCCGGGATTTCCCAGTACGATTCGAGCGCGCGAAAGTGATCGATGCGCAGGACGTCGAAGCGTTTGAGTTGGCCGGCGATGCGCGCGACCCACCACGCGAATCGCTGTTTGCGCATTTCGTCCCAGTCATAGAGCGGATTGCCCCAGCGCTGACCGTCCGCGTTGAAGTAGTCGGGCGGCACGCCGGCGACGCCGTCGGGCACGCCGTCGGCGCTCACCCGAAACAGCGGTCGATTCCACCAAACCTCGACGCTGTTCATGTCGACGTAGAAAGGCAGGTCGCCGAAAAGATAAACACCGTGGGAATTCGCGTACCGTTTGAGCGCCCCCCACTGAAGGTCGAACAGGTATTGCAGCAGCAATGTGCCGCGAAACGCGTCCCGGACTGCGCTCCATCCGCGCACGAGCGCGCCGCGTTCGCGGTGTCGATACTCGGGCGGCCAGCGCCACCACGGCTCCCCGCCGAACCGCGCTTCAGCGACGCGAAAGAGCCCGTACGGCCAAAGCCAAGCGCGGTTTGCCCGCACGAACGCGGCGAAGGCAGCGCGTTCTCGGCGCGCCGCCACGGCCGCGAACTCGCGATAGGCTTCCGCGGGCGACGCCGCGGCGCCCTGGCGCGCAAATGCCCGCGGGATATCCGCGAGTCGGCGCAACCCGTCCCAATCGATGAGCCGAGTGTCGCCGGCTTGCGTCGACTGCAAACAGTACGGCGAGCCGTATGCATCGACGGGTCCGAGCGGCAGCGTCTGCCAAACCGTGAAGCCGCCGGCGCAAAGGAAGTCGACGAATCGGTAGGCGTTCGCGCCGAGCGATCCGGTTACGCCGCGACCCGGCAGCGAGGTCGCGTGGAGCAACACGCCCGCTCTACGCCGGGCCAGGACGTCGATCATCGGTGCGTCGCGGATTGGCGGAGCTTCTCGAGCATGTCGCGCGTCACGAGGGTGATGCCGTTGTCGGTGACGTGGAAACGCTGATTATCGAGCTCGCGGTCTTTGCCGATCTCCATGCCGTGCGGAATGATGCTGCCCTCGTCGACGATCGCTCGATGCACGGTGCAGCTGCGGCCGATCTCGACGTCGGGCAGAATGACGGAACGGTAGACGTCCGTGCACTCGTCCACCATGACGTTAACTGACAAAAGCGACTCGCGGATAGTCGCGCCGGAAATGATGCAGCCGCCGGCAATCATGCTGTTGACTGCCGTGCCGCGCCGGCCTGGATCGTCGAGCACGAACTTTGCGCTCGGTACCTGCTGCTGATAAGTCCAAATCGGCCAGGCCTCGTCATACAAGTTGAGCTCGGGGCTCACGTAGATCAATTCCATGTTGGCATCGTAATAGGCGTCGACCGTTCCGACGTCACGCCAATAGCGCTGCGCTTTGGTCTCGACGTCCTCGAATGCATAGGCGAATACGCGGCGCTCCTTGGTGGCGCGCGGAATGATGTTGCGGCCGAAATCGTGGCTGGACTCTTGATCCGCGGCATCTGCCGTGAGCAGCGTGCGCAGCAGGTCCGTGCCGAAGACGTAAATGCCCATCGATGCGAGCGCGACGTCGGCGCGGCCCGGCATCGGCTTCGGGTGGCCGGGCTTTTCATCGAAGCTCGTGATGCGGTGGTCGGAATCGACGTTCATGACGCCGAATTGGTGCGCTTGGTCGAGCGGCACATGTACGCCACCGACCGTGATATCGGCTCCCATCTCGGCATGCAGAGCAAGCAACGGGCCGTAGTCCATCTTGTAAACGTGATCGCCCGCGAGCACGAGCACGAGCTCCGGGCGATGCTGATCGAGGATATCGAGGTTCTGGTAGATCGCATCGGCCGTGCCCCGATACCAAATCTCGCCGAGCTTCTGCTGCGCGGGCACGAGCTCGATGAATTCGCCGAACTCGCCGTGCAGATATCCCCAACCGCGCTCGATGTGGCGGATCAAGGACTGTGCCTTGTACTGCGTCAGCACGATGATTTGCCGAAGGCCGGAGTTGACGCAATTCGACAGCGAGAAATCGATGATTCGATACTTGCCGCCAAAAGGCGTCGCGGGTTTCGCGCGATGATCCGTGAGCTGCTGCATGCGCTGCCCTCGCCCGCCCGCCATGACGATCGCGATCGTGCTGCGAGTGAGCTGGCTGACGAGGCGGCGAACCGTTCTACGTCTCATTGTTGTCACTATGACGCTGCGCGCTCACGCCTAGTATACGGTAGACTTCGCGGCGCCCCGTAGGCTATTCACTTGGCGAAACGGTCCATGCCATCCAGCTCGCACGCGCGTCTCGCCGACGTCGACGTGCAACGCCTGCTGTCCGGCCGCTTGCACGAGCCACGGCGCGTATTGGGCGTGCATGCGAAGCGCGGCGAGCGAGTCGTGCTGCGCGCGCACTTGCCGCACGCCGCGCGTGTGGAGCTCGTCACACCCCGGGCGGAGCTCGCGCGCGTCGGCGATACGGCGCTCTTCGAATGGAGCGGGCCCGCTGCCGAGCTCGGGGAGCGCTATCGCCTTCGTTGGCAGGGCCACGACGGCACGTGGCGCGAGCACTATGATCCCTACTCCTTTCCATTCACGATCGAGCAACCGGACCTCGAACGCTTCGGTGCGGGCGCGCATCACCGCGCTTACGAGTTCCTCGGCGCGCACTCGATTTCGTGCGCGGGGATCGCGGGCATGCGGTTTGCGGTCTGGGCGCCGAACGCCGAGCGCGTCAGCGTCATCGGCAATTTCAATCAATGGGACGGCCGCTGCCACCCGATGAGCGTGCGGGGCAGCTCGGGCGTCTGGGAGCTATTTATCCCGGAGCTCGGCGCCGACGAGCTCTATCGGTTCGAGATCCGCAACCGCGAGAGCGGGGAGCTTCGCATCAAGACGGATCCGTATGCGACCGTCCTCGAGCATCGGCCCGCGAATGCTTCGCTGACGCCGCGAGCGCGGCGCTTCGCTTGGACGGACGACGAGTGGCTCAAGAAGCGCGCTGCACGTCATTGGCACCGCGAGCCGCTGTCGATTTACGAGGTGCATCTGAGCTCCTGGCGCAAAGGCCCGAACGGGGAGTTTCTGAACTATCGAGAGCTCGCGCACCGCCTCGGGCAGCACGTCACTGAGCTCGGGTTCACGCACGTCGAGCTCTTGCCGGTGACCGAGCATCCGCTCGACGACTCGTGGGGCTACCAGTGCACGGGGTACTTCGCGCCCACGCGCAGGCACGGCGATCCCGACGACCTACGTGCCTTCGTCGCCGAGCTCCACGCGCTCGGAATCGGCGTCATTCTCGATTGGGTGCCGGGGCATTTTCCGAAAGACGATTACGCGCTCGCAAGATTCGACGGCACGGCGCTGTACGAGTACGGCGATCCCCAAAAGGGCGAGCACCCGGATTGGGGGACGCTCGTTTTCGACTATGCGCGCAACGAGGTGCGCAGCTTCCTGATGTCGAGCGCGATCTATTGGCTCGACGAATTTCATTTCGACGGTCTGCGCGTCGACGCCGTCGCGTCGATGTTGTATCTCGATTACTCCCGCAAATCCGGCCAATGGACGCCGAATGTCCACGGCGGGAACGAGAACCTCGAGGCGATCGATTTCTTACGCCGCCTCAACGAGCTGACGCACGGTGTCTGTGCAGGAACGATCACGCTCGCCGAGGAGTCGACGGCCTGGCCGCAGGTGTCGCGGCCGACGTATCTCGGCGGGCTCGGCTTTTCGTTCAAGTGGAACATGGGTTGGATGCACGACACGCTCGTCTACATGGGCAAGGATCCCGTGCATCGGCGCCATCACCACAATCTACTGACGTTCGGCCCGATCTATGCGTTCACCGAGAATTTCGTGCTGCCGCTTTCCCACGACGAGGTCGTGCACGGAAAACGTTCGCTGCTCGAGAAGATGCCCGGCGACGAATGGCAGAAATTCGCCAATTTCCGCCTGCTATTGAGCTATCAATGGACGTATCCCGGCAAAAAGCTCCTGTTCATGGGCGGCGAGCTCGGCCAGTCCGCCGAGTGGAACCATCGCGAGTCCGTGCCGTGGCATCTCGCCGATGAGCATCGTCGCGCGGGGATCATGGCGCTCATCCGCGACCTCAATAGGCTCTACCGGACGACGGCGGCGCTGCATAAGCGCGATCATGAGGCGGACGGATTCTCGTGGCTCTCTTGGGAGGACGACCACAACTCGGTGCTGAGCTACGTCCGTCACGACGGCGACGACCACGTCGTCGTGGTTCTCAACTTCACGCCGGTTCCGCGCGACGATTACCGCGTCGGCGTGCCGCGCGCGGGGCGCTATCGGACGCTGCTCAACTCCGACTCGACGTTCTACGGCGGCTCGAACCTCGGCAACTCGATCGCCGTCAGCGAGCCCGTCCCCTGCATGGGGCGCGCGCAGTCGATCCGCCTGACGCTGCCGCCGCTCGGCGCCCTGATCCTCGCGCCCGGCTAGCTGGGATCGACGCGGGCGGGTACGTAAGGATGGAGGCGGCCGGCTCAGACATCCGCGGCGCCCACGAAAAGGCTCACTGGAATACGCCACTGTCAGCGATTAATCGGCCTGCGCCGCGGAACTCGCCGTCGCCCCCGTCCTTACATACCCGCCCGCGTCGAGCTAGAGGGCCCCGAGCACGACCATGCTGTCGGCGGCAGCGACGACGCCGTCGGTGCGCTCATTCTCGCGCCCCGCTAGCTCGCAGGCCGACCCCGGGGCGGGCGCGTATGGCTGGGGCCGACGGCGAGTTCCCCGCGCGTCGACACCGCTCGGATAGTTTGCAAGTGTGCCTTTCGTCGGCGCGCGGGGATGTCTGAGCCGGAGCGCCCCTGCCTTACGCACCCGCCCCGGGGTCGGCCTGCGACCTAAAACGGCCTCGAGCACGACCACGCTGTCGCCCAGCAAGCGGTAGGTCGGGCCCTCGAGGGGCACGCCGGCCGCGGCGTCGACGACGTCATCGGGCGAGGCGCGCGCCGTGTCGACGATACGGTGCCAACGGCGCCCGGCAGGCGGCTCGGGCACCTGCGCCGCGACCGCTTCCTCGCCCATGTTGGCCATGACGTGCAGCGGCGCTTCGTCGGCGCTGACCCCATCGAGCGTGAAGCACAGCACGCGTGCGGCGCCGTCGCTCCAATCCGGCGAGCGTCCATCGACGCCGCACCAACGCAGCGCGGATTCCTCGCCCGGGCTCGCCTCGATGAAACGCGCGCGGCGCAACGTCGGGTGGCGCGCACGCAGCGCAATGATCGCGCGTGTGAATCGGAGCATTCCGCTCCGCGTCTCCGTGGCCGCCCAGTCGAGCCAGCTGATCTCGTTGTTTTGGCAGTAGGCGTTGTTGTTGCCGCGCTGACTACGCAGCGTCTCGTCTCCGGCCAAAAGCATCGGCACGCCTTGGCTCAACATCAGCAGCGTCAGAAAATTCCGCGCGCGCTGCTCGCGGAGGCGCAACACGCCTGCGTCGGCCGTGGGTCCTTCGACGCCGCAGTTCGCCGAGAAGTCTTGCTCCGTGCCGTCGCGATTCTGCTCGCCATTGGCCTCGTTGTGCTTGGCCTCGTAGCTCACGAGGTCGCAGAGCGTGAACCCGTCGTGACACGTGACGAAGTTGATGCTGTTCGCGGGTGATTTTCCTTGCCGCGCGTAGAGATCGCTGCTTCCCGCAATGCGCGTCGCGACTTCGCCAATAAGCCCCGGCTCGCCGCGCACGAACCGCCGCAGCGAGTCGCGGTAGAGACCGTTCCATTCGGCCCAGCGCAATCCCGGAAACCCGCCGACCTGATAGAGGCCCCCGGCATCCCACGCTTCGGCGATCAGATGCGTGCGCGCGAGCGCGGGCGAAGATTCGATCGCCGCGAGCAAGGGCGGACGTTCGAGCGGCCGGCCATTCTCGCCGCGCGTCATCACGCTCGCAAGATCGAAACGGAATCCATCGACATGCATCTCGAGAACCCAGTACTCGAGACACTCGAGCAAATAGGCCACGACCGAAGGATGGTTGCAGTTGACCGTGTTGCCACAGCCCGTGTAGTCGAGATAGCGGCGGCGGTCGCGCGCGTCCAAGTGATAGAAGAACTCGTTGCCGAGCCCCTTGAATCCGATCGTGACGCCGTCCTCGCCGCCCTCGGCGGTGTGGTTGAGCACGACGTCTAGAATCACGCCGATACCCGCGCGATGCAGCGCTTTGACCATGTCGCGAAACTCGTTGCGTGCATCGCCGTGCGCGAACGGCGAATGCACGGCAAAGAATGCGACCGGCGAGTACCCCCAATAATTCTCGAGACGGAGCGCGGCCGCGCTCGCGGGGACGTCTTGCGCGTCGAACGCGGCGACAGGCAGGAGCTCGATGTCCGTGACGCCGAGACTCTTGAGATAAGGAATTTTCTCGACGATTCCCGCGAACGTGCCCGGCGCCCGCACGCGCGCGGATGGGTGACGCGTAAAGGAGCCGACGTGCAGCTCGTAAATGACCGCGTCTTGGAGCGAGCGGCGCAGCGGCTCGTCCCCTTCCCAGTCGTAGCGCTCCGCGCCGACGATCCGTGCGCGGAAGTGCGGCTTGCGCGCCGCGCGCGCCGAGCGCGCCCGCAGGCGGTTCCAGTGCTTGGCACTCACGGCCTTCGCGCAGGGGTCGAGCAACTCGCGGTCGGGATCGAAGCTCGTCCCCTGTTCCGGGGCGCGCGGACCGTCGAGGCGCCACGTGTAATAGAGGCCCGGCCGCGCGTTGCGGACAAAAACGTGCCAGTAGTCGCCCGTCCTGTTGATGGTCGGGTCGAGAACCGCCGTGAACAGGGGCTCGACGTCCTCGGCGTCTCGATAGAGCACGAGCGTTGCGTGCGTTGCGAGAGGGCTCAGAATCGCGAAGTTGGCTCCGCCCGACGCGACATTCGCACCCATCGGGGACCGGGCGCCCGCCTCGACGGCTAGAGCCAACGCATGAGCCCTATTTCGTACGGATGCGCGAGCGCCGTGTGGTAAGGAACCGCCCGGATCGAGTAAAACATGGCGCCCGCCCAAGGCGGCTGCATCTCGAGGCGGTATCGCTGGTAGTCTCCGTCCACCGAGCCCGGCTTGAACACGGCGATCATGACCGTATCGTCGCCGATCTGCGCGATTCCCTCGTGCGCGTGCCGTGCATCGGAGAACTGCTTCTTCGGGCGCTCGATCCCGGAGCAGACCTGCCGCGACAACACGCACTCGAGGCGGACGTCCGTGGCCGAGAGCCCATTGAGCTTGACGTCGATCTCGAGCACGATCGGCCGCCCGAACTCGGCCTGGTTCGGCGCGCCGCTGCGACTGCGGAGCTCGACGCCCGACCATGCGGCGCGGACCTTCGCTTTCCACGTGGCGAGCTCGCGCGCGACGGCAAAGTCGTTCGCGGCGACGGTCCGGCCGCGCGCAGCGGCCGGCCCGTAGTAGTTGCGGACGTAGTCATGGACGACGCGCCGGCTGTTGAAGCGCGGCAACGCGGATGCCATCGCGCGTTTGCAGATCGCGACCCAACGCGGCGAATACCCGAGCTTCGCATCGCGGGCGTAATAGAGCGGCACGACCTCGTCCTGAAGTATCTCGTAGAGCGTCGTCGCATCCTGGCGATCGCGCTCGCCGCTGCCGTCATCCTCGAGCGATGGCGGGATGCCCCAGCCGTTCTCGCCGTCGTAGCCTTCGGCCCACCAGCCGTCGAGCACGCTCAAGTTGACCGTGCCGTTGATGGCGGCCTTCATACCCGACGTGCCGCTGGCCTCGAACGGATGGATCGGCGTGTTGAGCCAAACGTCCACGCCCGAGGTCAAGAGCCGCCCGACGCCCATGTCGTATCCCTCGACGAGGACTATTCGCCCTATGAAGGGTTTCAAGCTCGAGACCCGATGAATCTCGCGGATCATCTGCTGGCCGGGGTCATCGGCCGGATGCGCCTTTCCGGCGAACACGAAGACGATCGGTCGTTCCTCGTTTTTGACGAGGCTTTCGAGCCACGCGAGATCCGAGAACAGCAACGTCGAGCGCTTGTAGGTCGCGAACCGGCGTGCGAATCCGATCGTGAGCACGTCCGGGTTGTCCGGATCGATGTAGCGCAGCAAACGGTGCGTGTGCGCCTCGCTGACTTGATTGCGCGTCCATTGCCGTGAAAGGCGATTGTGTAACGCACCGAGCATCTGGCGCTTCGACTTCTGGTTCGTATGCCAAAATACGTCGTCGGGGATGTCGACGATTTTCTGCATGAGCCCCTCGTCCATGACCTTCGAATACCAACCCGCGCCGAGGTGCTGGTCGAGGAGCTCCGACCATGTCTGCCGCATGAAGGTGGGAACGTGCACGCCGTTCGTCACGTAACCCACGGGATTCTCGAGGGGGTCGATCTCGGGCCAATTGCCGCGAAATGTCTGCGCGGACACGCGTCCGTGGATGCGGCTTACGCCGTTGATCGACGCGGAAGCGTGCAGCGCGAGCTTGGTCATGTTGAACTCATGGCCTACCGTCCCGCCGTTGCCGAAGGCGAGCAAATCTTCCGCGCTGATGCCGAAATTCGTGATATACGCGGCGAAGTGGCGCACGACCATGTCGGCCGGGAACACGTCGTGCCCCGCGGCCACGGGGGTGTGAGTCGTGAAGACCGTGCTCGTCGCGACCGCCTCGCGCGCGGCCGCGTACGGCAGCCCGCCATCGACGAGCTCGCGCATTCGCTCGAGCAGCGAGAATGCGGCGTGGCCTTCGTTCAGATGCCACACGGTCGGCTGCAGGCCGACGGCACGCAGGGCTCGCACGCCGCCGATCCCGAGTATGACTTCCTGTTCCAAACGCAGCTCGCGATCCCCGCCGTAGAGCACGTTGGTGACCGTGCGGTCCGCGGCCGAATTGCGGTCGATGTCCGTATCGAGCAGCAGCATGGGAATGCGGCCGACATCGACCTGCCACACCTTGGCATGCACGACTCGATCCGGAAACGGGCATTCGATGGCGGCTTCGGCGCCGTCGGGCGTGCGCGCGGCCTTGATCGGCATGTCGGTCGGATTGATCGGCGGATACTCCGGCAGCTGTTGCCCGTGCCGATCGATACGCTGCCGGAAATAACCTTGGCGATATAAGAGCCCAATCGCAACGAAGCGCAGATTGAGATCGCTCGCTGTTTTGCAGTGATCGCCCGCGAGAATGCCGAGACCGCCGGAATAAATCGGAAAGCTCTCGTGCAGGCCGTATTCGGCGGAGAAATAGGCGACGAGATCGTCTTCGGCTAGACCCGCATCCAAGTAGGGTGCGGCGGGACGCTGCAGATGGATCTCGAACTCCGCCAACAGCCCGCGGTACTTGCGCAGAAAAACCTCGTCCTGCGCGGCGGCATCGAGGACTTCTTGGTGGACGCAGCGCAAGAACCGCCGTGGATTGGCTTCGACGCCGAGCCATAACTCCGGATCGAGCCGCGCAAGGAGCTCGCGCAGGCGCGGCGACCAGCTGAACCAGAAATTCGCGACGAGCTCGTCGAGCCGCCCGATCGCAGCCGGAATCCTTGGCACGACTTGTATCGAATGGACGGTACTCATTTCGGGTCCGAGCACGAGCGGCCGCGCCGATTATGCGTCACTCCTTCTCCACCGTATAGAGCAAATCCACCGAATCCTCGTCGCCCGAGCGCGCTTCGACGCTGAGCCGGTCGTTGAAGCTGAAGCGCACGAGCAAACCGCCGATTCGGGTGAATAGTCCATAGCTATAGCGGACGTAGAGACGTGCACTCAAGTATTTGCCGGCAGTGACCGCGCCCGTGTCGGCGTCGGTCGTCTGAATCGACAGCTCGTCGAGGCCGAGCGTCGTGCCGATGCGTTGCACCGCGGGCAATGCTTGCTGGAGCCCCATTGCCACGGCCGCGGACTCGAGCGTTGCCGTCTCTTGCTCGCCCGTGCCCGACAACGGTCTGCCGAGCAGCAAGTAGGAAAGCGCATCGGCTTCGCTCATCGCGGGCTCGGAATAGATCCGCGTCGACGGCGCCTTGAGAGCGCCCGTAAGCTGCACGCCGACCGTCGTCGTCTCGCCGATCGTCCGGCCCGCGCGGACGTCGATCGCAGGATCATCGAGCGGACCGGCAAACAAGAGCTCGCCGCGCTGCAGGCTCAGAATCTGGCCGTAGGCGTTGTACGTGCCCGCGAGCCGCAGCGACCCGGCCGCAGTCGGCGTCAAACCCGATTCGTAGTGCAAGCCGAGCTCGCCCTCGACTTCGGTTACCAACCCCGCGGCGGTGTAGCGAACGTCGTCGCCGAGCGTCACGCGGACGTCGGCGGTCACATGCAGCGGCCGCACGGGCTCTGACTGCGTGACGCCGTGCACCGTGGCATCGGCCGACGGCCGCACGGCCTGCGCCGGCAACTGCTCGAGCGCGATCACGGCGCGCGGGATGTGGACGGTGCCCTGGACCGTGATCTCGGGCAGCTCGACGCCGACCGAAAGGTCCGGCGAGGCAGAGACGGCGGCATCCGCGCGGCGCACGACTTCGAGCGACTCGCCCGTGATCTTCAAGCGCGTCGGCCAATTGCGCGCGGGATCGAGCTCGGTGCTTCCCGTGAGGTGCAGCGCGTCGCCCTCGACGAGGCCGGTGCCGGTGTACTCGAGCAGCGTGCCGTCCACGGTGACTGCGGTTCCGGTGATGCCGTCGACGCGCAACGCCCACGCGGGCACCTCGATCGCCCCATCGCTGAGCTCGGCGCGCCCCTCGAGCGCCGGCTCCGTCAACGTCCCGCCGAAATCGAGGTTCGCGGTCACGCGGCCCGCGACGCCACCGATGTCGGGGCTCAAGAGCGATAGCGGCTCCAAATCCCGCCACTCGAGCACGAGCTTGCCGTCCACGCTCGAGGTCGGATCGCGGAGGTCGGCGACGGCCGCCTCGAGGTCGACGCGCCCGGCAGCGCCGCCATCGAGCGCGAAATCGAGGTCGAGCCGGCCCGCGTCGAGATCGGCGCCGAGCGTGACACCTTCGATCTCGCGCTCGAGCACGTCTTGCTCGTCGAGCGTGAAGCGCACGCGCGTCGCGCCGCCCGACAACGCAACGTGTCCGCGTTGCGCGCCGCGCAAATCGGTCAGCACGGCCGAGAGCTCGTAGACGCCGCTCAAGCCGATGCTTTCGGGCAAGAAGGGCTGCAGCGCGCGCACGTCGAAATTCGTTGCGGACAACGCGATCTCATCGTCGGCGGCGCCCGTCAACTTGAGCGCTGCGCAGACGTTCGTGCCGGATTGCACGAGGCAGAGCGGCGCGACCACGGTGTGGTTGCGGCCGACCTCGACCGCTGCCGCGTCTTGCAACGTCCATTCGCCCAATGCGCGCTCGCGGATCGCGGCCGACTCGATGACGCCGCTCCATATGCCGCGGGCCAATCTGCCGCGGGCGCCAACGTCGACACTCATGCGCGGGTTCTCGAGCACGGCATCGATGTCGTGCGCAGCGACGGTGCCATCGACGCCGGCGCGCATGCTCGCCGTCTCCAGACCGGGACCGTCGATGTCGTCCGCCGTCAATGCGACCTCGACGGCGCCACGCGGCGCGGCTTCGACGCTGCCTTCGAGCTTCGCGGCGGCCACGCGGTAACCGTACCCTTCGATTGCGCGCGCCTCGACGGTTCCCGCGACGCGCGGCGCTTCGCGCGCGCCGTCCGCCGTCACGTCGAGAGCCACGGACCCGGTGATGCCCGGCCACCAGCGCTCGAGGCGCGCGACGCGCGCAGCGACGACGAGATCGAGCCGGCCGCCGATCCGGCCGCTCACCCGCGCTACGTCGGCGTCGCCGGTGACCTCGAGCGCATCGATGCGCCAGATATTCGGATACACGAACGTGCCTACCCCCGTCGCCGCGAATGGGAATCCGCGCAGCGTTCCCGAGAGGTTCGCCTCTTGCACATACACGCGCAGCACCGGGTGGAACGCGCCGTTGAGTTGCGCCGCTAGGTCGACGTTGCCGGGAAAAAGCGCAGCGTAAACGCCCGGGTCGAGATCGCGCCCATCGACGGCAGCGGTCCATTCGAGCGTATCGAGCGCGATCTCACCGACGACCGTGGCGCTGCCGCCGGGACCGTCGAGTTGCAGCGGCTCGACGCGGACGACGAGGCCTTCGATCGCTCCCGCGGCGCGGTACGTGAGCTCGCGGTCGAGCGCTGCGAGCACGCCGTGGCTCGTGAATCGCATTGCGTTGATCGGTCCCTCGACGGTAGCCGAGCCGCGCACGGTTCCCAAATCCTCGCGGCCCGGGATCGAGACCTGCGTCCACTCGAGCCCGAGCGCGACACGCGGCGGACTCTCTACCCAAAGCTTGCCGGCCGCGCTGACCGCGTAAGGCGCTTCGAGCTCGTGGCGAACGTCGAGCTCGGGCAGCGTGCCGTCGAGCATGAGCCGGCCCGCGGCCGGCACGCGTGCGGCCGGCGCACGCCAGTCGATGCGCGCAGAGAGACGCATGCCGTCCTGCGTATCGAGCAAGAGACTGCCGCTAAGCTCGACGCCTTCCGTGTTCGCCGTGATGCGCTCGGCGACGAGCGCGCCGTCCGCGAGCCGCGCGGTGAACGCGAGATCGGACAACGTGACGCTGTCCTGCGCGGATGCGATCGTGAGGCTGTGAATCTCGGCAGCGCGGATTTCGGCCGCGAACCGTAATTCCGGCAGGCGCCACTGCCGCGCCGGCCCCGCGGCCGGCCCGCGCGTGTAGCTCACGCTCGAAGCGCGGAACCGATCGATGACGACCGCGCGCCCGAGCAGCGACCGCCACGCGAGCGTCACCTCGACGTCGCGAGCTTCGACTCGATCGGCATTGATGAGGATCGTGACGTCGCCGAGCGCAACGCCGTCGAGCAACGTCCCGTCGATGCGGCCGACCGCGAACGCGGGCGATGCGCTCACGAACGTCGTGATGAGCCACGTCGTCCCGCGCTCGCTGCCGATGACCCACGTGAGCGCACTCAGGATCGCGAGCACGAGCACCGCCAACGCGCCGAAACCGATTGCCAAGCGTTTGCGCCAGCTCATAGATCGGGCCCGATGCTCACGTGTATCCGCGCATCGTTCATGGGATCGTCGATGGGCACGCCGATATCCAGCCGAATCGGCCCCAACGGCGACTGCCAGCGTACGCCGACGCCGGCGCCGGTCTTCGCATCGAGCGTCGAGTCCTTGAACGCATTGCCGGAATCGACGAAGAACGCGACCGACCATTTGCCGCGCACGGGCTGCTCGTACTCGAAGCTCGCGACGGCGATTCCCGTTCCGCCGATGACCTGCCCCGCGTCGTCGACGGGCCCGAGGGTCTCGAAGTCGTAGCCGCGAATGCTCTGATCGCCGCCCGCGAAGAATCGGACCGACGGCGGCAACTCGTCGAAGCTCTGTTCTTGCGTCAGGCCGAACTGCCCGCGCGTAATGATGCGTCCCGTGTTCGCGAGCGACCAGATCCACTTCCAGTCGGCCTTGCCTTGCAAGAAAGAGGTGTCGGAGCCGAGCGAATCGCCGGCGGCACGCACCGCGAAGCGAATCCTCGACCCGTGGCGCGGCCGTAGCGCCGAATCCGCGCGTAATCGCGTCCAATCGACGCCGGGCATGAGCAACCGGGACCTGCCGACCTGATCGGCGATCTCGAAATCCTCGATGCTGAGATTGACGAGCTCGGTCCGCGACCAGGTGCCGGGACGCTCGTGCACGAGGCGCGCGGCGAATTCGAGCGTCTCGCTCTCCGCCGTCTCGGTGTCCTCGCGCCGCAGGCCGCCGTCGAAGATCGTCCAGTCGTAGCGCGAGTCGCCGCGGGGGTAGCGATAGCTCGCGATGGCCTCGGAGATCACGGGCGACAATCGGGCATCGACGGCGAGCTGATGGCCGCGCTCGTTCCAGCGCCGGAACGTGCGGCCGAATCTGAGACGCGGACCTTCGTCGGTCGAGAACCCGAGACCGTACGTGATCAAGCGGCGCGGCGCGCCGGTCAGCGCGATCGTCACGTCGATCGTTCGCTGCTCGTGATTCGGCGGGCTCGGGCGCACGTCGATGAGATTGAAGTAGCGGCTGTCGGTCAGGGCAACGTAGGTTTCGGTAAGTGCCGCGCTGTCGTACAACTCGCCGGGCACGACTGCGACATAGCGTGCGACGAACGCGTCATCGAGCACGTCTTGCTCGATGACGACCTCGCCGAACCGATAGCGCTCGCCGGAGTTGAACCTCAGCACGATGTCGGCCGCGAGCTCGTCGGGGAACACGTCGATTCGGCTCTCCGTGAACAGCGCGTTTGCGTAACCGCGATCGCGCGCGAGGTCCAACATGCGCCGCTTGAGCTCCTCGTAACGGCCGTGGTGCAACGGCTCGCCGACCGCGAGCCCGGCATCCGCGAGCGCGCGGACGAAAATGGGGTCCGTCTCTGCGGCTCCCGTGACTGCGATCATGCGCGTCCGTACGCGCACGGGCTCGCCCGACGTGATCGCGAAACGCGCCGTCCAGCACTTCTCTCCGGGCGCGAACTCCGCATCGATCGTGGGCGCGTAGTACCCGAGAGCTTCGAGTGCCGAGCGGATCTGCGCCGGCGCGCGCGCGAACTCGCGCCGGACTGCGCGTTCGTCGGCCGTGCACATGAGGTCGTCGATGAGGAGATATGCGCGGACGTTCTCGGCCGCCGCGCCTTCGATGCCGGTGATCTCGACGGCTGCGCGGGCGCCTGCGCTCGCGGCGAGCAATACGAGCGCACCCATGGCGCACGACTTGCGTCGCGAACTGCAGGTTCCCATGCTCAGCCGCGGACTACGGGAACTCGGCCGAGCCACGCCCACCACACGAGCGCGCAGCCGAGTCCCGCGAACGCCATCGTCGCCGCGAGCGGCACGGCAGACGCTTCGCTCACGAGACTCAGGAGCGCGGCAACGACTCCGCCGATCAAAAACTGATTCACGCCGAACAGCGCCGACGCGGCGCCGCGACTCTGCGGAAACCGGCTCATCGTGCGCGCGACGGCATTCGCGAACACGAAGCCGACGCCGAAAACGTAAATGAGGCACGACACGAGCAACGTCGCGAGCCCGAAACCGACCGTAGCGAGCGCGAGCGCCCCGCCGAGCGCGAGCAGAGTCGTGCCTATCCCGATCAGCCGCGAGATTCCGAACCGCGTGACGAGGCGGCTGTTCGCATAGGCGCCGAGCGAGGCGCCGAGCATGACGAATGAGAACGAGTAGCCGTACTGATGCGGTGCAAGGCCGAACCGCTCGGTGAAGACGAACGAGGAGTTGCTCACGAACGCGACGATGCCGATGAACGCGAGTCCCGTGCACAGCATGTAACCTAGAGCTTGCCCATCGGTCACTATAGCGCCGTACGCGCGCAGGCTCGCAAGAACGGTCGTGACGCTCCCCTGCGCGCGCCCGCGCATCGCAAGCGTGACGAGCAGAAACGCAGCGCCCGCGCTTGCCTGCAACCAAAAAACGGCCGGCCAGTAGCCGAAGGTTGCTACGTATCCGCCGATGACCGGCGCGATGACGGGCGTCGCGAACGTGAAGATCGAGACCCAGGAAATGGCGCGCGACGCTTCCTCGCCGGTCCAGCGATCGAGAATGATTGCGCGCGAGAGCACCATTCCCGAGGCCGCGCCGAAACCTTGCAATGCGCGGGCGGCGACGAGCTGCGCGAGGTCGGTCGACAGCGCGGCGAGCATGGCCGCGGTCGTATAGAGCGCGAGGCCGAGGCAGAGAATGGGCTTGCGCCCGTAGCGATCCGAAAGCGGACCGTACAGCAGGCACCCGAGCGCGTAACCGATCAAGAGCGAGCTCATCGTCAGCTGCGCGGCCCCGCCGTCGATGCTCAAGCCCCTCGACACGAGCGCGAGCGAGGGTACGTAGAGATCGTTCGACAACGGCCCGATCGCGCTGATCGCGCCCAAGAAAGGGATCAGCATCGAAAACGTGGCCTTACCGGAAGCGGCAGCGTCGTGCGCGTGTGGCGTCAAGGCGAGCCTATTGCACTGTCATTTGCGCGACGGTGCAGCCGACGGCGAAGGCAGGGATCGGGGCGTAGAACAGCACCTCGCCCTTGGCGCCTTCCGTCGCTCCGGCGACGGCGAGGAAAGTGCGAATCTCGAACCCGCCTTGCCCGGCATCGCGAAACGTCTCTTCGTCGGTGTAAGCGATGAGCTCGGCGCGGCGGTTCGCGACGAATTTGTCGAGAAACGCGCGATCCCACGCTTCATTGATGACGCCGGAGTTGGGCGTCGCCGGCCAGTGTGAAATGCCGCCCGTGCCGACGATGCCGATGCGCTCGGGCTGTGCATCGCATGCACGCCTGAGCGCGCGGCCGAATTCGTACGCGCGGCTCAACGGCGTCAGCGGCGGGCCCTGGCAGTTGATGTTCACGGGGATCACCGGTAAGTCGTAGTTCGGCGTCAAGAAATGCAAGGGCACCATGATGCCGTGGTCGAACTTCCACTCCTCGGCATAAGCGAGGTCGATGTCCTCGAGCATCGTGCGCACGATGCGCCGCGACAGATCCGCATTGCCGGGCACGCGCGTGCGTTTGATCGCGAGCCACTCTTCATCCTCGATCGGCCCTTCATACGCGTCGGCCATGCCCATGCAATAAGCCGGCATGTTGTTCATGAAGAAATTGGCGAAGTGCTCGGCCGCAATGACGATGAGCGCGTCGGGGCGCGTCGCTTCGAGGCGTCCGCGGAGCTCGCCGAGCTTCGCATAGAACGTGTCGCGGACCGCAGGATCGGCGCGGCTCGCGCGCCCCGTGATCCCGGGCGCATGACTGCAGACTCCTGCGAACACGAGGCTCATCGCTTGCGGTCCTCGAGCAGCGTGTAGAGGCCACCGCGCACGGGCCCATGGACCGCAACCCCCTGGCGCATCGCGGCGATGTACTCGTCCCAGCTTTGGCCGAGCAACGCCGAGTAGTGCATGAGAATCTGGCCGTTCACGCCCATGACATAGAGGAGCCCGATATCGCCGGCGGCGATCGCCGCGCGCTCCTCTTCGTCGAGCACGTACTCGCGCAGCAGCGAGTCGCGATCGGCCGAGAATCGCTTGCGAACGTGCGGGTCTCGGTTGAGTTGGTATAGCAGCTTTTGCACGTAGTACAGGCTCATTGCGCGGGCTAGCGTCCGAGCGTCGGAACGCTGTGCGTATCCAACGCAATGCAGACGTTCTTCGTCTCCATATAGAAGTCGAAGCTGAAATCGCCGCCGTCGCGGCCGATGCCGCTCGCTTTCATGCCGCCGAAGGGCGCCGGCAGATGGCGGTTGTTCTCCGAGTTCACCCACACCATGCCGACGTCCAACCCTTGCGCGATACGATGTGCGCGTCCCACATCGTGCGTCCACAGGTACCCGGCCAAGCCGTACTGGACGTCGTTCGCGATCCGCAGAGCCTCGGCCTCGTCGCCGAACGGAATGACCGTGAGCACGGGGCCGAAGATTTCCTCTTGGGCAACGCGCATCCGGCTATCGGCGCCGGCAAGTACGGTCGGCGCCACGTAATTTCCACCGAGCGACGTCGCGCGCGTACCGCCTACGGCTATCGCGACACCTTCGCGCTTCGCGACGTCGAAATACGAGAGCACTTTCGCGACGTGCTCGGGATGAACGAGCGGTCCGATCTCGGTCGTCGGATCGAGCGGGTGCCCGAGCTTGATGCGACGCACGCGATCGACGACGCGCGCGAGGAATTCCTGGTAGATCGATCGCTGCAGCAGCAGACGGCTCGACGACGTGCAGCGCTCGCCGTTCAAGCTGAAGATCATGAACACGACGGCATCGAGCGCGCGGTCCAAATCGGCATCGGCGAATACGATCACGGCATTCTTGCCGCCGAGCTCGAAATGCACGCGTTTCAGCGTCGGTGCGCCTTGCGCCATGATGCGGCTGCCCGTCGCCGACTCACCGACGAACGCAACCGCCTTGATGGCGGCGTGCTCGGTCGCGGCCTTGCCGGCAGTCTCGCCGAGGCCCTGCACGGTGTTGAGGACGCCGGGCGGCAGGCCCGCGGCGCTCGCAATCTCGGCCAGCAGCGTCGCCGTGAGCGGGCTCCACTCGGCCGGCTTGTGGACGACCGTGCAGCCGGCCGCGAGCGCGGGCGCGATCTTCCACGTCGCGAGCATGAACGGCGTGTTCCACGGCGTGATGACCGCGACGGGCCCGAGCGGCTGACGTAGCGTGTAGTTCATGTGCTCGGCCGCGGGCAGCGCAAGACCGTTGCGCGCCTCGGGTGCGCGATCGGCGAAGAAGCGGAAGTTCTCGGCGCTGCGTTTCGCCGCAGCCGCCATGAAGCGGATCGGCTGGCCCGTGTCCATGGACTCGACGAGCGCGATCTCCTCGCCGCGCGCCTCGATGGCGTCGGCGATCTTGTGCAAGAGCGCGCGCCGCTTCTCGCCGGGAAGGTCGCGCCATGCCGGGAATGCGCGCTCGGCAGACCGTGCCGCGGCATCGACGTCGGCGGCGTTTCCTGCGCTGATTCGGCCGAGAAGGCTGTCGTCGATCGGCGTGCGGTTCTCGAACGTCTCGGCCGAGGCGCCGGGGCGGAGCGCCCCGTCGATGTAATGCCCGAGCGGCGCCGCTGCGAAGCGCTCGAGGTGCTGACGCGCCTTGCCGATGTTCTCTTGCGCGCGCCCGCTCATGATCCCGCGTGGCCCGCTCGTTTGCGCACGTACTCGTGGAGGTTATTCTTCTTGAAGTTGAGCTCCGGATCCGACTCGTGCATGTAGAACGAGATCGCGAGCGGCCGCGCGCGGAAGATGCCGTCCAAGTGGGTCGTGAGTGCGGTGAACAGTTGTTCCCCGGCGCGGCGGCGCACGTCGACGGACCGCCCGTGCCCGACGAGTGCCATCATGTTCACGAATGCGTTGTCGGGATGACAATCCGCGATCCGATATTTATCGATGCGCACGGCGCGGATTCGCACGCCGCCGAGCGGGAAAATGCCGGTCGCAAGCGCCGTCGAGTGCAGCTTATCGAGCATGTCGTCTACCGCGATTTCAGCCTCGATGTTCGCGGAGTACTCGACGATCAAGTGCGGCAAGGAGGGGATCTCGTATTGAGTCGGCGCGTGGGCGCGCGTAAAGTGAAACGATAAATGATCGTCCGGAAATGTGTCAATTTGGAACGCCGATGACGGACCTTGCCCGCCTCCGGGGATCGATCCCACCGCTGATCACACCGTTTGCAGGCGGCAAAGTCGATTACGCGGCTTATGCGAAGCTCGTCGACTATCAAATCTCCAAGGGCACCCACGGGATCCTCGTCAACGGCACCACGGCCGAGCCCTCGACGTTGACGCTCGACGAGCGCAATCGGCTCGTGACGCTCGCAATCGAAACCGCCGCGGGACGCGTGCCCGTCGTCGCCGCCACAGGCTCGCAGTCGCTCGCGGAGACCGAGACGCTGACGCGTCACGCCGTCAAAGCCAGCGCCGATGCGCTCCTCATCGTCACGCCGTACTACATCAAGCCGCCGCAGCGCGGCCTCGTGCGTTACTACCTCGAGGTCACGGCGCCCTACGACACGCCGTGGATGATCTATCACATCCCGGGCCGCACGGCCGTCAACGTCACGCTCGATACCGTGCGCGCGCTCAAAGAGAAATCGCCGACCTTCGTCGGCATGAAGCACGCGGTCAACGACCTCGTCTTCGTCTCCGAATGCCTGCATGCGCTCGGCGACGATTTCAAGATCTTCGTCGGCCTCGAAGAGCTCAGCTTTCCGATGATGGCCGTCGGCGCTTGCGGACTCATGAATGCGGTCGGCAATCTTCGTCCCGGCGTGCTCGCGCGGATGTGCGATGCGGTTGCAGCCGGCGATCTCGGAACTGGGCGTCGGCTGCACGATCAGTTGCTCGAGCTCAATCAGGCCGTGTTCTTCGATACGAATCCCATCCCGATCAAGTACATGATGAAGCGCTGCGGCCTGCTCGAGCGCAACGAGCACCGCTTGCCGATGCTGCCGGCGACCGAGGAGCTCGAGCGCCGTCTCGACGGCGTGCTCGAACGTGCCGGCATGCTCGGCGATGCGCCGCTCACATGCGCTTCCTGAGCTTTCGCCACAGAGGCAAGGAAAGCTACGGCGCCGTCGTCGAAGGCGCCGTGATCGACCTTGGCGCGCGTCTCGGCAGAGAGGCGGCGACGCTCGCCGCGCTCCTCGGCGGCGGATCGCTCGATTCCGCCCTGGAGCTCGCCGCGAAAACGACTGCTGACCTCGCACTCGCCGACATTGAGTATCTGCCGCCGATTCCACGCCCTGGAAAGATCATTTGTATCGGGGTGAACTACGGCAAGCGGCACGAAGAGTACGGAGACGACTCGCATGCGTCGCGCTATCCGAGCGTCTTCATGCGCACGCCCGAAAGTCTCGTCGGCCACGAGCAGCCGATCCTGCGGCCGCCGGAGTCCGAGCAGCTCGATTACGAAGGCGAAATCGCGCTCGTGATCGGCAGGCCCGGGCGGCGCATCTCGGCGGATGCGGCCTGGGATCACGTCGCCGGTTTGTCGCTGCTCAACGAAGGCACGGTGCGCGACTGGCTCAGGCACGCGAAGTTCAACGTCACGCAGGGCAAGAACTTCGCGGCGTCCGGGAGCTTCGGCCCGTGGCTCGTGACCCGCGACGAGATTCGGAATCGCGAGACGCTGCATTTGACGACGCGCGTCAACGGCGAGCTCCGTCAGGACGACACGCCCGCGAATCTGATCTTCGGGTTCGACTACTTGATCAGCTACTTATCGACGTTCATGCCGCTGAGCTCGGGAGACGTCATCGCGACCGGCACGCCGACGGGCGCGGGCGCGCGTTTCGATCCGCCGAAATATTTGCGCGCCGGCGACGTCGTCGAGGTCAGCGTTCCGGAGCTCGGTACGCTCAGAAATCGCGTCCAGGACGAGCGGCCCTAGCCTGCGCGAGCATCTCGAGGATCGTCTGCGCAACCTCGTGCGGCTGGCTGCTCGCGATGAGATGATCGCTGCCGGGAACGATGCGCCAGCTGCCGCGCGTCGAGAGCTCCGAAAAGCGCTGCTGCGACGGATACCAGTCGGATATGACGTCGGGCGCCCATGCCTCGAGGCGCTTCGGCAAGAAGTCGTCGGGCTTCTCGTGACTGAGGACGACGAGCGGCACGTCGGCCGCGAGCGCGGGCGCGCCCCGGAATTCCTCGACGGTCTGTGGAATGCCGCGCGCGAAAGCACAGAACGCCTGCCAGCGTTGCGTTCGATACATGAGCGCCATCGCCTGCGCGTCGGGCGCGAGCCCCCACGGATCGAGGACCCGCAGAGCGCCGATTTGCGCGAGCACCGGCAGCGCGCACGAGCCCATCCTCACCATGAGCCCGATGTCCGGCGCCCGCCGTTCGAGCGAGTCGCTGTTTGCGGCATCGAGAAATACGAGGCCCGCCACTTGCTCCGCGTGCCGGCGCGCGAACATTTCGACGGTCAGACCCCCGATCGAGGACGGAACGAGGACGTACGGCGGCGTGATGCCGGCGTTTTCGAGTAGCGCGTGCAAATCATCGGCGAGCACGCCGACCGTTACGACGTCGGGCCCGGGGTCGCTCCACCCCGTGCCTGCACGATCGTAGGAGCAGACTTGAGTCTGTGCGGCGACCTCCGTGCGGGCAGCCGCGAAGCTTAACGAGTTGCCGAAACCGCTGGCCTCGAAAATGACTGTCGGCGCGCCCTCGCCGATACAGACGATGTGGAGCTTGCGCCCACCGATGTCCACTAGCATCCCGGGCGGCGGAAACTCGGCCGATTCACGCTCGACAGATGCGGCCTGGTAAACGGCGCCCGCGGCGACGAGCGCGGCAATCACAGCGAGCATAAATACGACGAGGCGCCGCATCCTTATCTAATCCTGGCCGCGAGCCACGGCGCGGTCAGCGTAATGATCAGCACGATGGGCCAAATGTTGCCGCAGCGGAACTGCGCAGCGCGGTCGACGGCATGCGTGCATTATGCTATAGGCATGCATCTCGTCGTGCTCGTGTTGCTGATCTTTCTCGTCGTCGTCGGTCCCGGCATTTGGGTGAAGAGCGTCATGCAGCGCTATCACCATCCTGCCAACCGTTACTCGAAAACCGGCGCCGAGGCGGCGCGCGAGTTGCTCGATGCCGTGGCACTCCCCAAAGTGCGCACGGAAGCCACCGAGAAAGGCGATCACTACGACCCGATCGAGAAAGTCGTGCGCTTATCGAAAGCGAACTTCCACGGCCGATCACTGACGGCGCTGACCGTTGCCGCGCACGAGGTCGGCCATGCGATCCAAGACGCCGACGGTTTCGCGGCGCTGCACTTGCGCACGCACCTCGTGCGCTGGGTCGGCCCGATCGAGAAAATCGGCGCGGGCGCGATGCTGGCGGCGCCGCTCGCGGCCGCCGTGCTGCGCGCGCCCCGGCTCGGCGTGCTCGCGTTCATGGGCGGTATGCTCGTGCTCGCATCCGGCGTCGTCGTCCACGTGCTGACGCTGCCGACGGAGCTCGACGCAAGCTTTCGGCGTGCGCTGCCGCTCGTGCGCGCGCGCGGCTTGCTGCGCGAGGAAGATCTGCCGCGCGCACGGACGCTGCTTGCGGCGGCGGCGTTGACCTACGTCGCCGCTGCGCTGCAGAGCCTCCTCAACATCGCGCGGTGGTGGGCGATCTTGCGGCGGTGAAGAGTCGCGGCTGAAGCCGCTCCCACGGGCTTTCGCGGCTGAAGCCGCTCGCGCTGTCGCTGCTACGATGACGCGCCGGCTTCCGCGCCCAGCGCGTGGAGCTTGCGCGCGACGGCGCCGGGCGACCCGGTGCGGCGCGCGAAGAGGTCGTAAACAGCGGGCACGATGAACAGCGTGAAGAGAGTCGCGAGCGTCACGCCCGAGAAGATCACGACGCCGAGATTCATGCGGCTCACGGCGCCCGGGCCCGTCGCGAGGATCAACGGTATCGAGCCCATGACCGTCGCGGACGACGTCATGACGATCGGTCGGAAACGGATGCGCGCGGCCTCGCTGATGGCCGTCCGAAAGTCTCGCCCGGCGTCGCGCAACTGGTTCGTGAACTCGACGATCAGCACGCCGTTCTTCGCGGCAATCCCGACGAGCATGATGATGCCGATCTCGCTGTAGATATTGAGCGTAAGGCCGCCGACCCACAGGCCGAACAGGCCGCCCGCGACCGCGAGCGGCACCGTGACCATGATGATGAGCGGATGCACGAAGCTCTCGAACTGAGCGGCCAACACGAGGAAGACGACGAAGAGCGCAACGCCGAATGTGAAATAGAGCGCGCCCGAGGACTCCTTGAGCTCGAGCGACTCGCCGCGATAGTCGAGCTGCGCGGTTGCGGGCAAGTCGCTGCGAATGATGCCTTCGAGATAGTCGAGCGCCTCGCCGAGCGTGTAGCCGGGCGCGAGGCTCGCGGTGATCGTGACGGCGCGCAGCCGATTGTAGCGGTTGAGCTGCGCGGGTCCGGCCTGGTCCTCGAGGCGCGTGAGGTTCGAGAGCGGAATCAGCTGGCCCGAACGCTCGGAGCGCACGTAGATGTTGCGCAAATCGGCGTAAGTCGCGCGTTCCTCGGGCTTCGCCTGCAGCACGACGTCGTATTCTTCGCCGTCGACGATGTAGGTCGTGACGCGCCGCTCGCTCATGATCGCTTGCAGCGTCCGGCCGATGCTCTGCGTCGACACGCCGAGCGCGGCCGCGCGCTCGCTGTCGACGCGCACGAGAACCTGCGGCTGCGTCTCCTTGAGGTCGGAGTCGAAGCGCAGGAGGCCCGGGTTCTCTTCGGCGCGATTGATGATGACGTCGCGCCAGCGCGCGAGCTCCTCGTAGTTCGGTCCGCCGAGCACGATCTGCACGGGTTGGTTGCCGCCTCCCCCGCCGCCGCTGCGGCCGCCGGGAGCGCTCGAGCGCGGCGAGGCGAGCACGCGCAAATCGGGGATCTCGGCCCATTTGCGGTTGAGATCCTCGAGCAACTCGTTGGTCGTCATATCGCGTTCGTTCCAGGGTGCAAGTGTCGCGTTGACGATGCCGGCTTGGTTGTTCCAGCCGGGCACGCTGATGATGCCGCGCGTGATGAGCTTCGACTCGACGTAGGGCATCATCGCCTCTTCGACTTTCATGGCCTCGCGCGACAGACGCTCGTAGCTCATGCCCTCGGGCGCTTGCAGCATGCCGCCGAAGTTGCCCTGATCCTCGGCCGGCGCGTATTCCTGTGGAGTGGCCTGCAACAGCACGTACGCTCCAAACGCGATGGCGCTGCTCGCAACGACGGCCACCCAGGGCGCGCGCAGCGTCACGCCGAGAATCGCCTGATACTTGCTCGAGAGCCACTCGAAAACTCTGTCGAGCTTGTGCGTGAACGCGCTCTCGGTCGCGCTCGAGTGCAGGAGCTTCGAGCAAAGCATGGGTGTGAGCGAGAGCGCGACGACCGCGGAGATGATGACGGCTGCGGCGACGGCCACGGCGAGCTCCGCGAAAATCCGGCCGATGCTGTCGCGCAAGAACGCCACCGGAGCGAACACGGAAACGAGCACGACCGTCGTCGCGATGACGGCGAACGAGACCTGGCGCGTGCCGTTGAATGCGGCGAGCAGCGGCGGCTCACCTTCCTCGATGCGCCGGTGCGCGTTCTCGAGCACGACGATTGCGTCGTCGACGACGAGGCCGATCGCGATCACGAGCGCGAGCATCGTGACGAGGTTGACGCTGTAGCCGAAGAGCGCGAGCACCGTGAACGTCGAAATGAGGCAGATCGGAATCGTCACGAGCGGAATGATCATCGCGCGCAGGCTGCCGAGGAACACGAAGATGACGAGGCCGACGAGCGCCGTCGTCACGAGAATCGTCTCGTAGACGGCGGCCATCGCCGCACGGATGAACAGCGAGTCGTCGCCGCTCGTGATGAGCTCCATGCCGTCGGGCAGGTCGGTGTTGACGCGGTCGACCTCGGCCTTGACGGCATCGAGCACCTCGACGGTATTCGCCGTCGATTGCTTGACGACGCCGAAACCCGTCGTCGTCCCGCCGTTCGTGCGGAACATGCGCTGGATGTCGCGCGGCCCGACTTCGACGGTCGCGACCTCGCCGAGCCGGACGAGATGCTCGTCGGCGCCCTGCGTGATGACGAGATTGCGGAAATCCTCATCGGTTTGGTAGTTGCGGGCAAGGCGGACTTGGAAATCGCGGTCCTGGGACTCCACGCGCCCGGCCGGCAGCTCGAGGTTCTCGCGGCGCAACGCCGCTTCGATATCCGTGACCGTGAGATTCCTCGCCGCCATCGCGAGCGGATCGAGCCAAACGCGCATCGACGGCCCGCCGGACCCGAACACGTTGATCTGCGAGACGCCGGGAATGACGGCGAATCGGTCGATCACGTAGCGCTCCATGTAGTCCGTTAGCTCGAGCATGTCGAGCGTGTCGCTCGCGAGCGTGAGCCACATGATCGGCTGGGTATCCGAGTCGGACTTCGACACGGACGGAAGCTCCACGTCCTCCGGCAGGCGATCGATGATGCGTGAGACTCGATCGCGAACGTCGTTCGCGGCTTCGTCGATGTCGCGCGTGAGCTCGAACTCGACGTTGAGGCTCGCTTGCCCGTCGCGGCTCGTCGACCGAATCGTCTTGACGCCCTCGATGCCGCTGAGCTCGCCTTCGAGCACTTGCGTGATGCGCGTCTCGATGATCTCGGCGGACGCGCCCGGGTAGCTCGTCGAGACTTGGACGACGGGTTGGACGACGTCCGGATACTCGCGCACGGTCAAATCGCGGAACGACAGCGCGCCGAACGCGACGAGCATCAAGCTGATGACGGTCGCAAACACCGGGCGCTTGACCGAGATATCCGATAACCACATAGGACGGGCCTCGCGAGCTCAGCCCGGCGGCGCGGGTCCGTTCGTACGGCCGCTGGGATTGCCGCTCACGGCCGATTCGCCGCCCGCGACCCGAACACGCGCGCCGTCGCGAAGCTTCACGATCCCCTCGACGACGATGCGATCCCCTTCTTCGAGCCCGCCGCGTATCTCGACGATACCGAATCTGCGCTCGCCGATCTCGATCTCCTGCTCGCGCGCAATCATGTCGGGCCCCACGCGAAAGACGTACGCGCGATCCTGAATCTGATAGACGGCGTTCTCGGGCACGACGAGAGCGGGGCGCTCGGCCATGATGACACGCACAGTCAAGAGCATTCCGGGACGCAGCGCGCGGTCCTCGTTCGCAACGTGCGCGCGCACTTGGACTGCGCGCGTGACGGGATCAACGCGCGAGCCGACCGTGCGGACGATGCCCTCGAACTCTCGATCTCGGTAGCTCACGCTTTGCGCGAGCACGCGGGCGCCGGGCTGCATTGCGCCGAGAAACGTCTCGGGGACGGTGAAATCGAGCTTGATGGTCGAGATATCGTCGAGCGTCGTGATCGGCGTGTTCGGTGCGAGCAGAGTTCCAGGGCTTACTTGCCTAAACCCGAGCACGCCCGCGAACGGCGCCAGAATCAAGCGGTCGCTGAGCCGCGCGACCGTGGTCTCGAGACGCGCCGCACTCGCCGCAGCACGCGAGCGTGCGATATCGAGCTCGGACTCCGACGTCAACCCTTGCTCGGCGAGGTTCTCCACGCGCCGCAGCTGGCTCTCGGCATCGTCGAGATTGGCGCGCGCCTCGGCGAGCAGCGCCTGCTCTTCTTGATTCGTGAGCTGCACGAGCACCGAGCCGGCCTCGACATAGTCGCCATCCTCGAACTCGACGGAGCGAACCGTATCGGTCACTTTGGCAGTCAACGTCACGGACTCATTGGCTTGAGCGGTGCCGAGTGCGTCGACGGTGTCGTAGAGTTGCTCGCGACGCACCTCGCCGAGCGTCACGAGCGGCGGCGGCTGGGGTCCGCCGAAGCCGCCGCCAAATCCGCCGGCCGCGCCCGGCCCGCCGGGCGGGCCGCCTGCGGAATCCCGCGGCGCAGCGTCGTCGCGCATGACGTAATACGCCGCGCCGCCGATGGCGGCCAAGACGACGGCCACGAGGACTCCGTGCTTCATTGGTCTTCTGTTCAGTCCCGCGAGAAATGTTACAGCATGGACAACCGGCATGACGAGTCGTTCCGTTGCGCTAACATACACTCATGGCCAGCCAGCTCATCCGCACGCGTCCTTATCTCGACGCCATGGTGTCGATCAAGGCCCACATTCCCGAGGATGCGCTGAGCGCGGGGATTCTCGGCACCGAGCGCTCGGGGCACGGCGCACGAATTCGCGCCGATGGCCTCATCGCAACGATCGGCTATCTCGTGCACGAGGCCGAGACCGTCTGGATAAAAGCGAACAATGGCGCAACCGTGCCGGGCTTCGTCGTCGGCAACGACTTCGACAGCGGCTTCGGCCTCGTCAAACCGTCGATGGCTCTCGAAGGTCCGATCGTCGAGCTCGGCAGCACCGAGACGCTCGCCGTCGGCGATCAGGTCACGGTCACGGCGAGCGGCGGTCTCGATCAGACGATCAAGGCCGAGGTCGTGGCCAAGGAAGAGTTCGCCGGTCGGTGGGAATACTTGCTCGATGAAGCCGTCTTCACGACGCCGGCGCACGAAAGCTGGTCGGGTGCGGCACTGCTCGACGCCGGTCAGAAGCTCTGCGGGCTCGGCTCGCTCGTGATCCAGGGCTTCGAAGTCCGCGGCACGCGCCAGACGGTCAACATGTTCGTGCCGATCGACCTACTCACGCCGATCATCGACGATATCTGCGAGCACGGCCGGCGCCGTGCGCCCCCGCGACCCTGGCTCGGCGTGCTCGTCAACGAGGATCAGAACGATCAGCTCATGATCGTCGGCGTGTATCGGAACTGCCCCGCCGATCGCGCGGGACTGCGTCCCGGCGACGTCATCATGCGCATCAACGACGAGCCCGTCTCGAGCCTCGCCGAGATGTTTCGCAACGTCTGGAAGCTCGGTAGCGCCGGCGTCGAGGTGCCGATTCGCGTGCGCCGCGAGTCGGAGACGCTCGATAAGATCGTCGAATCGGACGATCGGGCCGTCTTTCAGCGCATCGGCACAGTGCAGTAGGAAGCCGCTCGAGCTGCGATTCTTCTGCGGGAGCGGCTTCAGCCGCGACTGTTGCGACTCCTGCGTGCGGAATCAGGGCCGGGTGCGTGAGGATGGGGGCCGACGGCGAGTTCCACGCGCGGCGACACCGCTACGTTGCATGTGCGAATGTGCCTTCGTCGGCGCGCGGGGATGTCTGAGCCGGAGCGCCCCCTTCCTCACGTGCCCGGGCCCGCCGCCGCAAGAAGAGAGGAGTCGCGGCTGAAGCCGCTCCCACAGAAGAGCCGACTACTCCGTCCGCATCCGGTAGGTGCGGTGGCAGCCGCCGCAATTTCCGGCCGTGCTTTGCACCAACGGCGAGCCCGCGGCGAATCCTCCGGTCCGCGTCGCATCCGCGAGACCTTGCGCTGCGGTCACGAGCGACTGCGCCTTCGACTCGAAGTCGGCCCAATTCGTCCAGATCTCCGGCAACGCGCGGCTTCCTTCGGGCGCGCCCTGGGGCATGAACCCTTCGGTGATCATGCCGGCGACCACGGCCAAATCGTTCACGGCCTTCGCGAACGCTGCTTCGTCGACAGGAGCTTCCCCACGCGCCATGGCGCCGATCGTCGCGGACTTGTTCGCGGCAACGCGCATGACGGCTTGCCGATACAAGAACGCGCGCCCTTCGGGCGATTCGGGATCGACGGCCGCGCCGCCGGCCGGCGACTGCCCCTGGTTGCAGGCGGACACGAGCACAAGTGACAGCAACACACCCATCATCGACAACGCAGAGCGGATTTTCATGCTTGAACCTTTTGGTTTTTCCGACGCCGAAGACCCGGCGCAGAATAAACAAATCTCGCGCGCGCTCGCAAGTGGCCGGCGCGCGTCGCCCTGCACCGTGCGTGGTTCCTCACGCTCGCGGCTTGAGCGCTTCGTCGAGGATGAAAACGTCGGTCAAGAGCGCGCGCAGATGGATCGATGCATTGAGGTTGTCGATGATCTGCGAGCCGATATCGTCCTGCGCCAGCACGAGGCGGATTACGCTCTGCGCCGTTTGCGCGTCGCGTTCGACCGCGGCGAAGAAGGCAGCAGCCTTTTTGGGCATTGCCGCATTCCGCTGCGCTGCACAAGCGGTGGCGGCGGCGCCGAATCCTTCGAGGGCGGCTTCCATATTCTGAAGATAGGTGCGGACGTTGCGCTCGGGCGCGGCACCGCGGTCCGTATGCCGTCCTTGTGCCGCGTACGCGAGCAGAAACTCGTAGCCCGCCTCGAGCGCGTCGATGCGCCGTTCGAATTCCGCGTATGCGTTCTCGTTCGCCATCAACGTACCTGCCAGCGGTTGGTGTCATGGTGCGCTCGGTACTCTGCGCTGGTAATCCAGCCGAGAATCATCGAGCGCGTGAAATGGAGCTTCTCGGGCCGCAATGCGAAGTAAATGTGCACGATGACCATCGTTACCAAACAGAGCGCGGCAAGCCCGTGCACCACGTAAACGATGCCCCACTGCGCGCCCGTTAGCCAGAAAGGATTGCGCTCCCACCAGGGCGTATCGATCTTGACCATCATGAGACCGCCCGTGGCGATCGCCGCGAGCACGACGATCGCGAACGCCAAGTGAATGAACTTTTGGGCGAACGAGTATTTCCCGGGCTGCGGCAGCGACGCGCCTGGGACGCGCAACGTCGTGCGGACGATCGTTGCGGCGTCGCGCAGGTCGCGCGCGCCGATCCACACCTCGCGCCAATCCTGCCAGAACGTCGCGCGCACGATGTGCAGCACGACGACCGCGGTCAGCCCGAAGCCCGCTGCCCAGTGGATCGTGAGCCAAGCGAATTGGACGCCGAGGATCGGCAGGAACGCAGTGAGGAGGAGCGTGATGACGCTTATCGCGATGAGCCAGTGGATCGCACGGTCGAGGGCCGCGTGCCTGACGATTCTGTCCGTTCGAGCTTCGCGCTCGGAGCCTGGCGAAACGGCGTTCACTTGGCGCTGTCGCTCAGTCGTGTTGGCGCGCCGCGAATCGCCACCGATAGAGTGCGTGCACGACGACGAATGCCACGGCAACGCCTAGGAAGACCCATAACAGATCCCACGACATGCCTTCGAGCACTTCGCGGCCATAAACGTCGCGACTGAAGCGAAAGAGCTCCATGCTCGAGCTTACCCGGCAGACCCGATCAGGCGTCGCGGATCGCGCGCGTGACGAGATTCTGCAGCAGCGGAACTTTGAACTCGTTGTAGTTGAGCGTAGTTGCTCCGCGCACCGACGTCTGTCCCGCAAGCGCTGCCGTGGCCGCGTTCTTCGGCTGCCCGGTCACGGCCTGCTCGACGGCCTGAAGGCGCCGCGGCACACACTGGACGGCACCCGCCGCCATGCGGATGCGCGCGATGTTGCCGCCCTCGACGAACATCGCGGCCGCGATATTGACGAGCGGAAAATCCCATGTGTTCCGATCCGCGACCTTCTCGAAATAGAACGTCGCGCCTGCCCAGTCGGCGGGAATGCGGATAGCCGTGAGCACGTCGCCGCGCTCGAGCACGGTCATGCGCGTGATATCGACATCCGGGCCGATGAAGAACTGCTCGGCGGGAACCTCGCGCTCGCCCGCCGCATTGCGAATGACCATGCGCGCGTCGAGCACGACCATCGCGGGCGCCGTATCGGATGGCGATACGGCTATGCAGCGGTCGGCGCCCCAGAGACAGTGCTCGCGGTCTTGGCCCTCGGGCGACTTCGCGAAGCACGTGTTGCCGCCGGCCCGATAGCAATCGACGCCGTAGCGGTAGTACCAGCAACGCGCGTCCTGAGAGATGTTGCCCCCGATCGTGCCGGTGTTGCGGATCTGCGGGCTCGCGACGCGGCGCGCCGCATCGGCAAGCACCGTATAGCGCTCGCGGATCAGCGGATCTCTCTCGATCGTCGTCAGCGTCGTCAACGCGCCGATCTCGATGCCGCCGCCCGCCATCTCGCGAACCCCGCGGAGCTCGTCGAGGCCGGAAAGATCCACGACCACGCTCGGCCGTTTGATGCGATCCTTGAACCAATCGAGGCTGTCGTTGCCGCCGGCCATCGCCCAGCCGCCCTCGCCCGCCTCGGTCAGAAGCTCTATCGCGCCGTCGACGGTGTCGGGCTGATACAACTCGAATGCCGGCATCATGTCTTTGGACATGGCTCGTGCTCCTTAAGCTGGTAAGTTCTGGCTCACGGGCTGCCCCGCGGCACGCATGACGGAGTTCAGATAGTGATCGTAAGCGCCGCAGCGGCACAGGTTGCCCGAGAGCGCATGCCGTGCCTCGTCGCGCGTCGGCTGCGGATTTGCTTTGAGCAACGCAACCGCGCTCATGATCTGTCCCGGAGTGCAGAAGCCGCACTGGGGCCCAAGCTCGTCGATCATGGCCTGCTGAACAGGGTGCAGCGTCCCGTCGGCGCTCTCGAGACCCTCGATCGTCGTGATCGCCTTGCTGCGGACGCTGTGCGTCAGCGTCGAGCACGAGTACGTCGCAACGTCATCGATGAGCACCGTGCACGCGCCGCATTCGCCGCGATCGCAGCCGAGCTTCGTGCCCGTGAGGTTGAGCTTGTAGCGCAGCGTCATCGCGAGCGTTTCGTTCGGCAGCACGTCGACGGTGCGAGTAGTGCCATTGACGTTGAGCATGAGCATGCGCTCGACGCCGCCCGTCGCGGCGCCGCGCGGCGAGCACCCGGTGAGGGTGCCGAACAGCACGCCGGCGCCGGACACCGCGGCGCCCGATGCGATCACGCCTTTGATGAATTGCCGGCGCGATGCCTTCGCCGACAGAACCTTGTCGAAGCGCGGCTCGGGATAGTTCTTGTCAAACATGCGGACGTCCCCCCTCTGAAGGACCTGAGTCCCGTGCGACCCAATCAATCGTAGGCGAATGGCGGACCATGCTCAATATCTCTAAGCGGTGTTGACCTGAAGCGGCGTATGCGACTGCGGCCGGCCCGCGGCGGCGTTGACGATCATGTCCGCAACGACCGGCGTGCGGTTGAAGTAGTGCCCCCCGAGCGCGTCGGAAATCGCGCAGAGCAGCGCCGCCGCCGCGCAGCCTTGGACGGGCTCGCCGATGCCCTTCGCGCCGATGGGATTCTGCGCGTCGGCGATCTCGACCGCGGCCGTCTGCATGTGGCTCGGCACGTCGAGATAGGAGCAGGGCTTCGACTGGAGCAACGAGACATTGCCCGGCAGGCCGTTCTGCGGGTCGAAGATGTGCCTTTCGAGGGCCGCGAGCCCGAACCCCATGACCGCGCCGCCCTTGATTTGGGTATCGAGGCCGAGCGGGTGGATGACCGTACCGCAGTCGGCGACGCCCATGTAGTCGACGATTTCGTACTTGCCGGTCTCGGTGTCGAGCTCGATCTCGATGAAACCGGCGGCGAGCGCGGGCACGGTGCCTGCGCCCGTGATGTTGTCCTTCGCCACACCCACGAGCCCCGTTCCCGCAAGGCCCGTGGCCGCCGCTTTGGTAATCGGATTGATATCCGTGGGCAGATCGTGGCCGTCGAACTTGCCGCCGAGCTCGATCGCGCGCTCTGCTGCCCGCGCGTACGTCAGGCTCTTCGCGGGGTCGGCCTTCGCGAAAACCTTCTCCTCGCCGATGTCGTAATCGTCGGGCGAGCCGCCGAAGTCCTTGGCTGCGATCTCCTTGAGCTTCGCGATCGCGTCCATTGCGGCGACATAGTTCGTGCGCGTCATCGTGAACGACGTGTTGCTGCCGAACTGGCCCAAATTCCATGGCAGACCCCGGCTCGAGTCGCCGCGGACGACGACGCAGTTCTCCCACGCGACCTTGAGCGTTTCGGCCGCCACGCGCGACGTGCCGGTATGCGAGTAGGTGCCCAAGTTGCCGACGCCCGTATGGATATTGAGCTTGCCGTCGGGCTTGATGACGACGAGGCCGTCGAAGCCGCGGCCGCCGGCCGAATGGTACGCCGTGCCGACGCCGACGCCCGTGACCTTCGCGCCGTTGCGCTGCCCGCTGCGCGCGAGGCGCGCGCGCCAGTTGAAGTCCGCGGCGCCGCGGTCGAGCGCGTCTTTGAGATGCGCGCTCGTGACCGAGCTTTGCATTGGACCGTATTTGGTAGCGTTATCGGGCGCATTGATACGCCGAATCGCGACGCGATCGACGCTCAGCTGCCTCGCGGCCTTATCGAGGAGCGGCTCGACGGCGGCGGCGATTTGATTCTGCCCCGGGCCGCGCTGCGGACCGCGCGGCGGCGTGTTCGTATTCACGGGCACGCCCCGAAAGCGCATGGTCTCGGGTGTGTAAACGAGCGCCACGGCGTCGGCGGCTGCGGTGTAGTCGCCGCCGCCGGTATTCGGGCCGTTCTCCTGAACGATGTAGAGATCGACGGCCGCGATGCGCCCGTTCGGCTTGAATCCGATCTTGATGCGCCCTTGGAACCCGGCCCGCGCCGAGCCGATCGCATACTCCTCGTGCCGCGAGATCCGCATCATCACGGGCCGGTTGTTGAGCTTCTTCGAGAGCAGCGCAGGAACCGCGACGATCGGATACCCGCCGCCCTTCGAGCCGAAACCGCCGCCGCAGTACTCGGTGATGAAAACGAGCTCGTCGGACGTAATACCGATGTAGCGCGCGACGGTCGGAATCGGGAACGTGCCGCTCTGCGAGGACGCATGCAGGTAGCACTTGCCGTTCTGCCAATAGGCCATCGCCGTGCGCGGCTCCATCGAGTGATGCGCCATGCCCTGCGTGACGAACGTTTCGTCGAGCACGACGCGGGCGGCAGCCATCGCCGCGTCGACGTCGCCATACGACCATTCGACAGCGGGCTTACCCATCGGCAGCTGATTCTCGCCGGCCGCGGCAAAGTCTTGCGCGGTCCATTTGACATCGCTGATCTGGCCCTGGCTTACGACGTTGCCGTTCGAGCGTGCGTTCGGCCCGCCCGGAAATAGGCTTTGGAGCGGGTCGACCGTGAACGGCAGCTCCGCGTATTCGATCTTGATCTTCTCGAGCGCCTCGGCGGCGAGCGCCTCGCTTTCGGCGGCGATGGCGAGGATCGGTTGGCCGACGAAGACGGGCTCGTCGGTGAGAATGAGGTCCTGCGGGTCGGGGATTGGCGTGACCTCGCTCGCCCGCAAGATGCCGGCGACCCCGGGCAGCGCGAGCGCTTCGCTGTCATCGACGCTGACGACGCGCGCGTGCGGCAGTGGGCTGGTTAAGAGCTTCGCGAACAACATGCCTTCGGCACGGAAGTCCTCGGAGTAGCGCGCCGTGCCGGTCACCTTCGCGCGCACGTCGGGCGGGGTGAAATTCTTGCCGATCAAATTGAAGGTCGCCATCGTTCTTTCTCCCGTCGGATCTCGGGCCGCGGTCGGCGCTGCGGCGGCCGCTCCCGCGTTTGGAGTCGATCATACTACTTGCGCGCAGGCCCGGCGTATCATTTCGCCCTATGAAGACGGCGCTGAGAGGGTGGCCGTGGGTGCGCGCGGCCGTGATGCTGGCCCTTCCGGTGTGCGTGCCCTACCAGGCCCACGCCCAACCGAGTCCGCGCCCGCCCGAGTTCGCGGTGGATCCGACGTGGCCGACGGTCCCGAACGGCTGGGTGCTCGGCGAGGTGACGTCGATCGCGGTCGACCGCAACGACCACATCTGGGTGCTGCACGTGCCCCAGTCGGTTCCCGAAGATAAACGCGCGAACGCGGCGCCGCCGGTGCTTCAGTTCGATGCCGCGGGGAACCTGCTGACGAGCTGGGGTGGACCGGACAACGGCGCCGAGTGGCTCGGACGCGAGCACGGCATCTTCGTCGATGCCGACGATTTCGTGTGGATCGGCGGGCGCGCGGGCTGGCCGCGCGCAGCGACCCCGGGCGCGAGCGACGATATGATCATGAAGTTCACGATGGCAGGCAGGCTCGTCCTGCAGATCGGCCGGCGCGGACAGAGCACGGGCAATCTCGATACCGAAAACGTCCATCAGGCCACCGACGTCTTCGTCGATACAGAGGCGCGCGAGGTCTATGTCGCCGACGGATACGGCAACAATCGCGTCATCGTCTTCGACTCGGAGAGCGGCCAGTTCAAACGAATGTGGGGCGCGTTCGGCAACCCGCCGCCGGCGACGTTCGCGCCGAACGTCCCGACGCCGCAACCGCAGACGACGCCCGACGGCCCGCCGGAGTTCGGTTTGCCGCACGCGATCAAGGTGTCGCGCGACGGGGTTGTTTACGTCGCGGACCGAATCAACAACCGCATCCAGATGTTCACGCGCGAGGGGAAGTTTCTTGCGCAGGTGCGCTTGACGAACGAAGGCAGCGACGTCGTGCCGGTTCCGGCGGGCTTTGCGTTCTCGCCGGACTCGAACCAGCAGTTCCTCTATGTCGTCGACTCAGGACCCATGCGCGTCGTGATTTTCGATCGGCAGACGATGACACAGATCGGCGTCGTCGGCAGGCGGGGCGCGAACGCCGGCGAGTTCGACATCGTGCACCACATGGCCGTCGACTCGAAAGGAAATCTCTACACGGCGGAGATCGTCAACAACCGGCGCGCGCAGAAGTTCGTGCTCGCGGGAGCGCGGTGACGCGCTCGGCATCGCGCGGACGGCGCTTGGGCTCCCTAGGGCCGCCATTCAGTGCGTCATGCCGTATATCAGGTAATTGACTGCGACTTCGTAAGCTTGACGCGTGAAGGCCTCCGGATAGGCCGGGTTGTCGGCCTGTTCCCAGCCTTCGCCGTAGTCGATGTTGTGCGAGATCATGACCATCCATCGTCCGTCGCCATCCCGAATGCCGCGCCAGTGCGGTGTCACGCCGTCAGGCCGTTCATACAGCAGTCCTGACCCCATGTAGCCGGGTCCCGGTACCTGGAGGCGCACGTCGACCTCGTACGGGTTCGAGTAGACCGCGTCGGCTGCGGGGACGTCCTCGATCAGCCGATCAGGAAAAATCGTCCACATGCCTTCCAAGAAGACCTGCCACTCGTACTCGCCATGAAAGTCGTCGACCATGAGGAAGCCGCCGCGCAGCAGGTACTCGCGCATTCGCGTTGCTTGGGTCTCGCTGAACGCCCAGGATCCGACCTCCACGGCGTACAACCAGGGGTAGTCGAACAGGTCGTCGGAGTTCGGGCTGACCACATGGCCGTCCGGGTGGACGTCGATGCGTGTCAACCGCTCGACGGCTTGTGAGAAGTGGTATTCCGCCCCCGGATAGTCGACCGGCCAACGGCTGCCCCCGCCATAGGCGGAGCCGTCGTACGCGAGCCGCGCAAACGTCCACTCCTTCGGCTCGCCCACGAGCGGCCGGTCTGGGTCAGGCTCGAACCCGCGGCGAAACCCCCGCTGGGCGAACACCACGGAGGTCAGCGTGCAGAGCGTCACCAGGGCGATGATCACGCGCATTCGTCGTTCCACGCACCGGCTCCGGGCGAGTCGAGGATCGTGCGGTGATGGTAGCACTCGAAAATGGCAGGTACCGAACTGCTACCCAAGCGGCAGGCTCGGCTCGTCGAGCGCGGCGCGCTGCTCGCGAAGCGCGAGCACGTGCTCCTCCCAGTATTTGTTCTCGGTGAACCACGGAAATGCGCGCGGGAACGCGGGGTCCTCCCAGCGGCGTGCAATCCAGGCCGTGTAGTGAACCATGCGCAACGTGCGCAGCGCCTCGATGAGCTTGAGCTCGCGGTAGTCGAGCGCGTGGAACTGCTCGTAGCCTTCGAGGATATCGGCGAGCTGCGCGCCCATCTCCTCGCGGCTTCCCGATAGGAACAGCCAAAGGTCCTGCACGGCCGGACCGTTCATGCAGTCGTCGAGATCGACGAAGTGCGGCCCGTCATCGGTCCAGAGCACGTTGCCGGGATGGCAGTCGCCGTGAATTCGAAGCACGCGATATTCGCCGACCTCGGCGAAGTTGCGCTCGACGGCCGCGAGCACGTCGGCCGCGATGCTGCGGTAGCTCTGCGTCAAATGTGCGGGCACCCAATCGCCGGCGTTGATCTCGGCAACCGACTCGTGGCCGAGCCTCTCGATCGACAACGTCGGCCGCGCGACGAAACGCCGCGCCGCGCCGAGCGCGTGAATGCGCGCGAGAAACCGCCCCATCCAAATACGCTCGTCCTTGGTCGCAAGCTCGGGCCAGCGGCCGCCGCGGCGCTCGAACACGGCGAACCGGTAGCCCGCGTGCTCGTGCAACGTGCGACCGCGCAACCGCAGCGGCGGCACGACGGGGATCTCGCGCGCCGCGAGCTCTAACGAGAACTCGTGCTCCTCGAGGATCGCCGCGTCGCTCCAGCGCGCGGGGCGGTAGAACTTCGCGACGACGAAGCCGTCGTCCGTGCCGAGCTGGTAGACGCGGTTCTCGTAGCTGTTGAGCGCGAGGATCGTGCCCGTGCACGCAATGCCGACGGACTCGAGCGCCGTGAGCACGACGTCGGGCAGGAGCCGCGCGTACGGCAGCTCGCTCATTGTTTCGGCAGTGCGGTCCGGAAAACGGCGAGGGCTTCGTCGAGCGAGCGATGTTTCGGCAGCGTCGCGCGCGTCTCGGCGGCGAGCGGCGTGCGCGCGAGCGTCGCGTAGACCCACTCGGCGCCGCGGTGAAACTCGGGCGTGACGCCGGCCGCCGCGAAAGTCGCCGCAATCTCACGCATTTCCCCCGTAAACCGGGCGGCCGTCGCCGCAAGATACGGAATCCGCGCCGCCATGCGCTCGGCCGCCTGCGTTTGGCTCTCATGAAACTCCGCCATGAGCTCCGCGCGCACGCCGAGCTCCTCGGCGGCCATGAGCACCGCGGTGTAAAGCGCGTCCGTGCCCTTGTTCATCGCCGCATACGTCATCTTGATCGCCGACGCACGGCCGACCTCGGGCCCCATGTCGATGACAGCGAGCTCGGGGATCTCGAGCGCGAGCAACCGCGCGCGCCCCTCTCCCGACACGTAGAAGCGCGTCGGCGCAGCACCCTGCCGCGGCGCGGGACCGATGATGCCGACGTCGGCAACGGTGACGCCGGCGCCGGCGAAGAGCGCCGCGATCGAGCGCAGGGTCGCGGGCGCGACGGCATTGCAGTCGACGAACACGGGCCGCTTGCGCGTTTCCCCGAGAGCCGCGCGCACCCGACGCGCGAGCTCGACGGCCGCGGCCGGCGGCACGATCGAGAGGAATAGATCTGCCGCGTCGAGCGCGGTGGCTAACGACCCGAGATCCTCGACGCCCGCACGCGCGGCGAGCGCGCGGCTCGCCGCACTCCGCCCCGTGAGATCGGTGACGACTCGGTAACCCGAGCGCCCGAGCGCCGCGCCGACGGCGCTGCCCATGTCGCCCGTGCCGATGATGCCGATGGTCTTCGTCATGCGTCGTTATTCGCCGCGCGGCTCGCGGACCTCGTAGCCTCGCTCGCGCAACTGCGCGAGCAAGCCGTCGGCGCTGGTGAGGTCGCGGATATCGAGCGTCGCGAACGTGCTTGGATTGGCGGCGAGCGCGTGCTCGGCGGCTTCGAGCCATTGGGCTTGCGAGTCCTCGAGCATCGCGCGCAGACCTTCGGAGGACGCGGCGAACGACAGGCAGTCGCCGCGAATATCGGGGTAATCGAGCGCCCTGAGGCCCGCGATGTCGCCGGTCGCCCAGGCCCGCGCACGCGCCGCCCGCGCGGGCAGGTCGGTCTCGATGCTCGCCACGATGGTCGCGAAACATTCGATCTCGGCCTCGGCCGAGAGCGCCGCTGCGCCGTCGAGGAGATCCGGGACCGCGACCTTGATTTCGGTGTCGACGCGCTCGACGCGGGCCCGCCGCGCAATGCGCTCGATCGTCTTCTGGATGTCACTGCCCATGGCGAGGCCCGTCGCATCGAGCGCCTTCACATAGAGCCGGATCGCGACGATCGCCGGACGCTGCCGCTCGAGATCCTTCTCGTCGGAAATGTACCTGTCGCGCAGCACCGCATACCGCATGTAGAGATCAGCCGGCAGCAGGTCGGCAAGCAGCGCATTCTCGTCGTTGCGGCTCAGCCTGCGGGCCTGCCGGTAGAATCCGATGAGCTTGAACGGGTTCGGCGGTCGCGCGCTCGCGCCGGGCGGCAACAACAGCGCCTCCGCGTCGCCGATGACGCGCTCGACGTTGGCCGAATCCCAAGTCATGTCCTCGGGCAGCGTGTCGAGTGTGCCGAAGATCCAGAGCTCGTTGGCGCCGTTGCTGACTCTCCAGAGCGGCGGGCCCGGATAGCGGCCGACGACGACGAGCTCATCGTCGACATCTTCGGGCGGGAGATCGGTCGCGGCCTGCGGCGCTACCGCGACGAGGAGCACGGCAGCGAGCCAGCGCAGACGCGCAGTCATATATATGACGACGCCCGAAGAGACCGACGTCATCGACGCAGCGCTCGGCTCAAGAACGGCAAGCTGTGCTCCATGCGATGGTCGATGCCCGAATGCGTGCCGTCGAACTCCTCATAGACGTGCGCGATGCCGTGCTCGCGCAAGCGTTTCGAGAGAATGCGGCAACCGTAGTGAATGCGGTACTGATCGCGCCAGCCGCAGTCCATGTAAATACCGGACAGCTTCTTCAAGTTCTGCGTATACCTGCCGACGAGGTTGATCGGATCGTGCGCAAGCCAGCGCCGCCAGCGCGCGGGCAACATCTCGCCGGTCTCGAGGTCGCACGGGACGCGGAAGCCGTTGGGCGCCCGCGGGTCCGGGTCGTAGCTCGCCGCCATCGCGAGATTCATAAGGCAGTGAACCTCGGCGTCGGAAAGCGAGCCACGGCTCCACACGCGCTCGAGAAACCGCCTGACGCGCCCATCGTCCGCGCCCGATGCGCGCTTCTTCGGGGCGGCGTACGGCCCCTCTTTGCCGCGCGGGCGCTTGTGCTTCGCGAGCTCGTCGAGCGTATTCGGCCAATCGGCGCCGTAGACGAAATCGAAATAGGCATCGCCGGAATGATTAGCGACGGCGCCCCAGAAGCGCGCGTATTTCATGCCGTGAATGATCGCCCCGTAGCCACCCGATGACTTGCCGAAGCAGCCGCGGTGCGCGCGGTCAGGCAGAGTGCGGAGCTCATCGTCGAAAAACGGAATCAGCTCGCGCGTCAGATAGTCGGCGTATTGGCCGACCGCGCTCGAATTGATGTACTGATTGCCGCCGAGCGCCGTGAAGCAATCCGGGAACACGATGATGCACGGCGCCATCTTCTGCTCGTAGACGAGCCGAGCCGCGCGCTCCGGCACGTTCTCCTCGAAGCTGCGCCAGTTCGTATGCGATTTTCCGCCGCCGGCGTAACCGACGAGATCGAAGAGCACGGAGAACCGTTGCCCACGCCCGTGGCCGCGTCCTTGGTCGTACTGGGCGGGGAGCCAAACATCGTGGAGGCGCTCGACGGGGTCTCCGAGCGGATTGTCGGCGAGCACACGCGAACGATGCGTGAGTGTTATGACGCGGCCGCTTGGGCCCTTCGGGCGTTTCTTGGCCATCTACAAACCGCGCTCGTGGCGCGACGTCGTAATGAAGTCGCGAATTGTATGGTTGTCCTCATGGCACGCATACTCGAAGAACTCGTACGCCGGGTCGAGTCGCCATGGGAACGCCGCTTTCCAAGGTCTTGTGATGGTCACGGGATCTTCGACGGCGACTTCGTAGTCGAGCGTGGTCGCGCTCGTGCGCGTGAGCCGCTCGACGACGCGCAGCGATTCGCTCGTCGGGACCGGCCGGCTGCCCGGGCCGACGATGATCATCGGCGTTTGACTGTTGAAATTCGTGGTCTCGATGATGAGCGTGTTGCCCTCGAAGCGTCCGCGCGAATCGCCGAGCCATTGCTTGATCGCGGGCGACAGCGCGGGCCGGCCATCGACGGGGATCACGCGCGTCTCGTGAACGATCTCGAGGCGAATGACGACGTACCCGGGCGCTTGGATGACCTCGATGCCGCTGTTGTACATGAACGGAAACATAGAAGCGGGCAACCCGCGCGTGATGCAGCGGTCGAGCGCGTTGAAATCCGCGAGACCGTCGAACACGGGCGGCTCGGTCCAACTGCTGCGCATCGCCGCCGAGAGGCGTTCGCCCTCGGCGGTCAGCGGCGGCAACCGCCCGTTTGCCGGCTCGCTGATGAGCGAAGTCAGACGATTCGGCTCCCCCATTTCGGCCCAATGACCCATGCCGATCTTGCTCGCGGCGTCTTCCTGGTCGTAGCGCGCGTTGAGGCCGGCGAGGCGCTCGACGCGCTCGGCGTATTCTGCGTCGGTCAGCAACCGACGGTCGCCGAATTCCGCGGGCCGTTGGACCGGCGTGCCGTTGATGTAGTCGAGCGGCCACATGCCTTGGAGATCCGGGTCGCCCCAGGAAGTCCGCGGCTGAGCCCAAGTCGCAGCATCCGGCGCCGTTGCGGCCGCGAGCTCGGCGCGTTGATCGCTGCACGCGACGAGCCCGACCACGATCGGCACGAGACTCGCGTTGACGAACTTTGCGCTCACGTCAGCTTCTCGCTTGCAGCGCCTTCTTGGCGATGTCGATCCATTCGCGCTGCGCGCGCTGAAAATGCTTCGGCGCAAGCCGCGCGTCTTCGATGATCTGCCGAAAGAGGCGCTGCGCCGTCTCGGCATCGCCGGCCTTCTCGTGCAGCTGCGCGAGGCGCACGCGCGCCTCGGCGCCCGGATAATAGCGGGCGAGCGCGGCGTATTCCTCGATGGCTTTCGCCATCCGCCCCTCCTCCTCGAGCGCGCGGGCATAGAGCAAGTGCCCGTCCGCCGAGCGAAATTGCGGATTCTTCGCGCGCAACGAGTCGAGCGTCTCGATCGCCTTGCCGAACTCGCGCTTCGCAAACTGCGCGGACGCAAGCGCCAACAGCAACGTGGGATCGTCGGCAAAAACGCCGTCGCGCGACTCCTCGCAGACCTTGATCGCTTCGTCGTAGCGACCCTCGCGAACGAGCTCGTTCGCGAGACGCGTCGCAGAATCGACGTTGCGGCTGCGCTCGTAGTCGAGCTGATATTCCCGCAAGCTCCGCCCGGGATCGACGAGCCTTCCGACCCGGCGTGCGGCGCGCCGCGCTGCGAGCCCGCCCGTGAGCGACGGCAGAATCTCCATGGCGACGTAGATCAACGCTCCGATGTACGGTAGGAAAATGAGCAGAAAGATCCAGCGGAAATCCCGACCGGTCTTGAGCACATGAATAATCAGGATCGCCGCAACGATCGTAGAGGGGGCTAAGTACGGCATCGTCCCGGTCCCGAAAATGAGATTGAACATTACCAAATTGTCAGAGCGGTTGTCCGCAACCGCGGGGGCCCCTATAGTGCTCGGCGCCTCCCGGGGGAATGGAGTATGGTCCGCGGCCGCGAAGCGAGCGTCGGAGTCCTTGCAGTTGCGCTGCTCGCATCGCCCATACTCGCCGCAGAGGAGGCCGTGCCGAGCGCGGCGCTCTTCGCTGTGACGGAGATCGGCACCGTCCCGCACACGGCGGAGAGCGTCGAAGTCGACGGAGTCTTGAGCGAGCCCTTCTGGGACGACGCGCTCGTCGTCGAGCTCGACACCGAAACCTTTCCCCGCGAGAACCTGCCCGCGCCCGTCGCGACGTTCGTCCGCGTGGTCGAGAACGGGTCGCACCTCCTGATCGCGTTCGACGCCCGCGATCCCGAGCCCGAGAAAATCCGCGCCTATCTCAGCGACCGCGACTCTTCTTTCAACGACGATTTCATCGGTGTCGTGCTCGATACGTTCAACGACCAGCGGCGTGCATTCGAGTTCTTCGTGAACCCGTTCGGCGTGCAGATGGACTTGACGATGGACGACGTCAACGGCGGCGAGGATACCTCGTGGAATGCAATTTGGGACTCGGCCGGCCAAATCACCGCCGAAGGCTATGTCGTCGAGGTCGCGATCCCGTTCTCGCAGCTGCGTTTTCAGCGCACTGACGGTCCGCAGACGTGGGGCTTCGAGGCCGTGCGCTATTACCCGCGCGAGGATCGCATCCGCTTGGCGCCGAAACCGCGTGAGCGCGGCCGAAACTGTTATCTCTGTCAGCTCGACAAAGTGAGTGGGTTTGCGAGCGTCGAGCCCGGCAAGGGTCTAGAGGTGGTTCCATCAGTGACAGCCTCGCGCTCCGACGAGCGCGACGCGGCGCTCGGTCAGCTCGTCGAGGGCGACAGCGACAGCGAAGTCGGCATGAACGTGCGCTGGGCGTTCACGCCGGACTTGATCGCCAATTTTGCGTTGAACCCGGACTTCTCTCAGGTCGAAGCCGACGTGCCGCAGCTCGACGTGAACAACCAATTCGCCGTGTTCTACCCCGAGAGGCGCCCGTTCTTTCTCGAGGGCGCGAACTTCTTCGAGGCACCGATCAACGCCGTATTCACGCGCACGGTCGCGGATCCCGATTTCGGCGCGAAGCTCACGGGCACGAGCAGTAAGAACACCTACGGCCTGTTCGCGGCCGAAGATGCCGTCACGAACCTGCTCTTCCCCGGAGCCTTCAGCTCGTCGAGCCGTTCCCTCGATCAATCGAACACGGCGTTCGTCGGCCGATATCAGCGCGGCTTCGGCGCGAACTCCGCCGTGGGCGCGCTCGTAACGACGCGCGAAGGCGACGGCTATCACAACTACGTCGCGGGCTTCGACGGCCGCTACCGCATGAACGCCAACAACAGCCTGAGCTTCAACTATTTAGGCTCCGACACCGAGTATCCCGCAGCGATCGTCGCCCAAGGTCAACCCGCGGGTAGCTTCACGGGCGACGCGCTACAACTGAACTACAACTATGGGACGCGCGAATGGGGAGCCTTCGCGAACTACCGGAGCTTCGATACCGGATTTCGCGCCGATTCCGGATTCGTCTCGCAGGTCGACGTCGTGAACAACAACGTGGGCTTCAACCGCCAGTGGCACGGCGACGGCTCGCAGTGGTGGAACCAGTTCCGCGTGGGCGCGAACACGGGCAGCTCGCACACGCAGGCGGGCCAGCTCATCGGCCGTTGGCAGGAAACCTTCATCAACGTGGAAGGCCCGCGCCAGATGTATGCGGAAACCGGGCTCTCGCAGAACCGGCGGTATTGGAACGGTCAGTACTACGACCTGCGGAGCCTCTGGGCTTACAGCCAAGCGCGGCCGCGCGGCGGCCTCAACATGGGCCTGCAGATGTCCATGGGCGACGAGATCGATTTCACGAACTCGCGCCTGGCCGACCAGGTGCTTATCGGACCGTGGCTCGGCTGGAACGTGAACCGCCATTTGCTGGTGAACCTCGAGTACACGACCGAGCAGCTCGACGACGCTGCGAGCGGCGACCGGATCTATGACGCTAACGTCATGGACTTGCGTTTCACGTGGCAATTCAGCGCGCGCGCATTCCTGCGTTTGACGCAGCAACAGCGGCATACGGACCGGAACGTCGCGATGTACACGGACCCCAACACGGACGCGCGTTCGGACTCGCGCGCGACGCAACTGCTCTACTCTTATCAGCTCAATCCACAAACGGTGTTCTACGCCGGCTACTCGAACAACGAAATGCGCGACGATCAGCTCACCGAGCTCACCGAGACCGGCCGGACGTTCTTCCTGAAGTTCAGCTACGCCTGGATCCCTTGAAGTCTGCGCCGCGCCACTCCTTCTTGCTCATGCTCGGGCCGGGCGTGCTGCTCGCAGCCACGGGCGTCGGCGGCGGCGACCTCGCGACCGCGAGCTTCGCCGGCGGCCTGCTCGGCACGACGATCCTTTGGGCCGCGGTCTTCGGCGCATTCCTCAAATTCGTCGTAACGGAAGGCCTGACGCGCTGGCAGCTCGCGACCGGGACCACGTTCATCGAAGGCGTCGCCACGCGTCTCGGCCCCGTCGTCGTATGGCTATTCTTGCCGTACCTGCTCTTGTGGTCGTTCTTCGTGGGAGCGGCGCAGATGAGCGCCTGCGGCGTGACCTTGCACGCGATCTTTCCCGTATTCGCCTCGGCCGAGACCGGCAAGATCGTATTCGGCATCGTCTCGGGACTCGTCGGCCTCGTGCTCGTGTGGCGCGGCGGATACGCGCTCTTCGAGCAGCTCATGCGCGTCTGCATCTTGCTCATGTTCGCAAGCGTCTTGACCACCGCGATTCGGCTCTGGCCCGGCACGGCCGAAGTCCTGCGGGGTTTGCTCGTCCCGCGGATTCCCGCCACGGAGCAAGGCACTACGTGGACCATTGCGCTCATCGGCGGCATCGGCGGCACGGTCACGGTGCTCTGCTACGGCTATTGGCTCCGCGAAGCCGGCATGACGAAGCCTGCCGACTTGCGCGCGTGCCGAATCGACCTCGCGAGCGGCTACGTCATGACGGCCGTGTTCGGCGTCGCGATGGTCATCGTCGGCAGCAACGTCGTCATGCAAGGAAGCGGCACGGAGCTCCTCGTGGATCTCTCGGGCCGCCTCGAGCAAGTGCTTGGGCCCACATTCAAGTGGCTGTTCCTGGTCGGCACGTGGGGCACCGTGTTCTCGAGCTTGCTCGGGGTCTGGCAATCAATCCCGTACCTCTTCGCCGATTGTTGGCGGCTGCGCTCGCGCCGCGGTATGGCGGCTCGAGGCGCCGTGGAAACGCAGGCGGTCCCGTATCGGGCCTACCTGCTCTTGATCGCGGTCGTGCCGATCATCGGCCTCTTCTATAGCTTCCGCGAGATTCAGAAGATTTACACGGTTACAGGAGCGCTCCTCTTCCCCGTGCTCGCGGTGGCACTTTTGGTGTTCAATGGGCGGGCCGCGTGGGTCGGCGCCGAGTTTCGCAATCGGCTGCCGGCCGTCGTTGCGCTGCTCGTCGTGCTCGCTTTCTTCGGCTTCGTTGGAACCGCGTCCTAAGGGCGCCTCGACTATGACCGCACCGTCGCACATTCGCGCCAAACGGCCGACCGATGCCAGGCTCCCCGTGTATCCGAGCCTCGTGCACGTGCTGCGCGACGCCGTCGAGAAAGCGCCCGACGTCACTGCTGTCATCTACGAGAATCGGCGCATCACCTACCGCGAGTTCGGCCGCGCGGTCAACGGGCTCGCTCGCCACTTGCGCGCTGCCGGCGTCGTGGCCGGCGATCGTGTCGTGCTCCTGATGCCGAATACGATCGAGATGGACGTGGCTCTGCTTGCGGTCATGACCGCCGGCGCGCAAGTCGCGCCCGTGAACCCGTTCTTCACCATCCCCGAGCTCAAGAAGGTGCTCGCGAGCGCCGATGCGAGAATGATCGTCTGCGATCCGGCGATGAAAGCCAAGGCGGAAGAAATCGCGCGGACGGTAGGGATCCGCGATACGCTCGTGCTCGGCACGGGAGGCACGACGCTCGCAGCGTGGATCGCGGACGCGGCGCTCGATGCGCCGCCCGAGACGCTGCCGGGCGCCGATGACCTCGGGCTCTTGATCTTCACCGGCGGGTCGACGGGCATTCCGAAAGGCGTGAACCACGCGCAGCGGAGCTTGATGTGGTCGCTGCTGCAGCACGTCTCGGTTTGGCCGCTCAATCTCGGCAAAGAGGTCTTCTTGAACGTCGCGCCGATGTTCCACATTTGGGGACTCGAGTACGCGACGTGGGTGCCGATCTATTCGCATGGCACGCTCGTCATGGTGCCGAGATACGACCCGGACAAGGTCGTTGCGGGCCTCAGCGAGCACCGGGTGACGGTGTTCGCCGGCGGGCCGGCGCCGATCTACATGGGATTGCTCGCAAGCCCGCTCTTCGATCGCGCCGACCTCTCGGCGCTCAAGTATTGTCTATCCGGCGGCGCGCCGTGCCCCGAGGATCTGCACCGCCAGTGGCTCGAGCGTACGGGCTGCCCGCTGCTCGAAGGCTGGGGCATGACCGAAGGCGCGCCTTTCTGCCTCAATCCTTATGACGATCAACGCAAGATTCTCTCGGTCGGCAATCCCGTGCCCGAGACCGAGGTCGAGATCGTCGATCTCGAATCCGGCGAGCGCGTGCTGCCTCTCGGCGAAGCGGGCGAGGTCCGCGTGCGCGGGCCGCAGATTATGCTCGGTTACCGGAACAACCCGGAGGAAACGGCGCAAACCCTGCGCAACGGCTGGCTATATACCGGAGACATCGGCTACGTCGACGCCGACGGATTTCTGTTCCTCGTCGATCGGAAAAAGGACATGATCATCGTCGGCGGCTACAACGTTTATCCGCGCGAAATCGACGAAGTATTGTTCAATCATCCGAAAATCCGCGAGGCCGCGACGGTCGGAAAGCGCGACCAACGCCTCGGCGAAGTCGTCGTCGCATTCGTCGTGCTGCGGGCAGACCGAGAGTTGAGCGAGGAAGAGTTCTTCGGTTATTGCAAAGAGAACCTCGTCAAGTACAAACGGCCCGTCGAGGTACACTTCATCGACGCGCTGCCGCGCACGGGCACGAACAAGATCAACCGCCTTGCGCTTCGCGACCGGCTGCGCGGCGGCGGATCGTAGGGCGGCCATGGACGGTCTTCGTCGCTTGTGCGGCCTAACGCTCTCCGCCGGTACGATCGCCGCAGTCGGCATCCTCGCGGCCGCCTCGGCGCAGCGCGATCCCGGCCGGGCCGACGCGGTCACGGCCGAGTTTCACTTCGCGCGCATGATTTATACGGACTACCAGGGCCGCGGCGGCCTCGGTTGGTGGGCACAAGATTGGCCCGACGCCGAGGAGCACTTCAATGAGGGCGTCGGCCGCCTCACGCGCGTCGACCTCGGGCCGCCCGTCGCGGTCGATCTCCTCGATGAGCGTTTGTTCGACTACCCCTGGCTCTATGCGACGCAAGTCGGGTATTGGGTGCTCAGCGACGAGGAGCTCGCGCGGCTGCGCGAATATCTCCTGCGCGGCGGCTTTCTCATGGCCGACGACTTCTTCGACGAAAGCGAATGGGTGCCGTTTCAGGAGACGATGCTGCGGCTCTTCCCGGATCGCCCGATCCGCGAGATGAGCGATGCCGACGAGATCCTCCACGTGCTCTACGACATCGACAAATTCACGCAGATTCCGGGTCTGCGCCATCTCGGCGGCTACGGCGGTGGGTACCGCGGCGGTTTCCGCGGCGGCGGCCGCGGCAGTGGGCCCAGCGGCAACTTCGGCAGCGGTTACGTGCAGGGATTGCCGGAGCCGCACTGGCGCGGAATCTACGACGACGACGACCGCCTCATGATCGCGATCAATTACAACCAAGACGTCGGCGATGCGTGGGAGCATGCCGATGACGCCTTCTACCCGCAGCCAATGACCGCGTTGGCGTATCGGTTCGGCGTGAACTACATCGTTTACGCTATGACGCACTGAGCACCCGAGGAGCTACGACTATGCGCCTTCGAGCGAACGTACTCTGGAGGATCGCAGCCGCATGCGCGGCATCGGCCATCGCCGTTGCCGTCGATGCGCAGCCGCCCGCGCGGACGCCGACGCCGAACGATTCATTGATCTCGCCGCGCGTCGCCGCCGACGGCCGCGTCACGATCAGCATTTACGCGCCGAAAGCGAGCGAGGTTGCGGTAACCGGCGATTGGCAGACGCCGTTCGCGCCCGTTGCCTTGCAGAAGAGCGCCGAGGGCGTCTGGTCGATCGACGTCGGCCCGCTGCCAGCCGATTTGGGACGATTCGCCAGGTCTGGTACCGATCGTCGACGCTCGGAACGCAGCGGCGCATGCACGTCTACACACGGCGGCGGGGACGAGGACTCGGGCTGGAGCACGATCGGCCGCGCAGGTGCGCTTCGTGCCCGAGCTCATGGACGACGTGATTCCGTTCGTCGAAACGACGTTCCGCGTGCGTACGAATCCCG
>DATBLZ010000141.1:0-16562 GCA_036555065.1 Gammaproteobacteria bacterium | reverse complement strand
GTCGAGCGCTTCGGACCGACGGTCCCATGCGAGCCCCAACGCGAGCCCAAGCGAAAGCTCGGCGGCTTCCGCCTCGCTTCCGGCGCGTGCGGCTACCGCGGCAAAGCGGTCGAGCGCCGCGTCGGGCGCAGCGCGCGCGAGCTGTGCAAAGCCGTCGCGCACGGCTACGGGGTCGGTGTTTCGGTCGGGGCTCGCGAGCCACGCGTCGAGCGTCGCCGTAGGCGCGTCGATGAAATCGGCGCGCTCGATCAGACGGCTCGCGGACTCCGGAGGCAAGCGGCGCGCGATCGTGCGCGCGAACCCAGTTTCGCCGTTGTCGAGCAAGAGCCCGACGCGCTGCTCGATGAGCTCGTTCGTCATGGCGCCCTGGGCGCGCAGCCATTGAAACGCGGGCTCGCACTCGGGCGGCAAGCGATAGGGCGTGAGCCAACGGGTCGCGATTGCGGGCTCGAGGTCCGCTGTCGTCTCAAGTGCGATGCGCGCGTTCCAGTATTGGCACTCGAGCGCTTCGGTCGCCGCGGTCGGGTCGTAATGATCGAGAAACTCCTGCCATAGCTCGCGCTGTGCGAGGCTCGCGAGCCAGACGCGGCGGAGGTCTGCCGCAACCGGTGCCGCGCCCTGCTCGGTAACGAGCTCGAGCGCCGCGTCATCGGCGGCGTTCCAGCTGCGGCCGGAGTTCGCGAGCGCGTGCTCGATTCGCGCGGTGCGCAAGTAGGGATAGAGCACGTAGCCGCGAAGCGCGATGTCGTCCGCAACATCCAGATTCGCGTCGGCGGTCGCATAGGCGGCGCGAAAGCGCGTGCGCAGCTCCGCCGCCTCATCGTCTGCGTCGGCGCCGAATCCTTGCACGGGCGCGACCAAAGCGCATACGGCGGCGAGTGTCGCGCACAGCCTCGCTCGGCCTTCCTGGCCCATGGTCCTCATTGCTTAAGAATACACCAGGCAAAGTGCGTGACTTGAGCCGGCCCTGCCTCGATAATCGGCGCGCTAATCCGTGACTCGAGGGGGTTTAAGCCATGGCTTGGTGGGGTTGGGTCGCGATCGGAACGTTGCTGCTTTGCGCCGAGCTCTTCGCGATCGATTTGCAGTTCTATCTCGTCTTTATCGGCATCGGCGCAATCATCGTCGGCATCGTCGAGCTCGTAGCGCCGGGTCTGCCGGGCTGGGTTCCGTGGATTCTGTTTGCGGTGCTCTCGCTGACGACGATGTTCACGATCAGGCGCCAGCTCTATGACCGCATCCGCGGCCGCGCCGCCGGTCTCACCAACGCAGCAATCGGCGCCCAGGTCACGATTCGCGAGGCGCTCGCCCCGGGAAAGAGCTGCCGCACCGAATACCGCGGCTCGTTATGGACGGCGATCAACGTCGGCAAGGAGGCGATTCCCGCGGGCGGGACCGCGGAGGTCGACGCCGTCGACGGCCTCAATCTGCGCGTCCGGCCGCTCAAGCAGTCCTAAGGAGAAGCCATGGAGCTCAGCGTATTCTTCGTCGTGCTCGTGATCGCGATTCTCGCGATCACGATCATCGCCAAAACTGCCGTCGTCGTTCCGCAGCAGAGCGCGTATGTCGTCGAGATGCTCGGCAAGTTCAGCCGCACGCTGCAGGCGGGCTTTCATATCCTGATTCCGTTCGTCGAGCGCGTCGCCTACCGGCATAGCCTCAAGGAGTCGGCGACCGACATTCCGGAGCAGATTTGCATCACGAAGGACAACGTCCAGGTCGGCATCGACGGGATTCTGTACATGCAAGTCCTCGAGCCGACACGTGCCTCGTACGGTATCGCCAATTACGAGTTCGCGATCGCGCAGCTCGCGCAGACGACGTTGCGCAGCGAGATCGGCAAGATCGAGCTCGACCGCACTTTCGAGGAGCGCGCGACGATCAACGCGAACGTCGTCAGCGAGCTCGACAAGGCTTCGGAGCCTTGGGGCGTCAAAGTCTTGCGCTACGAGATCAAGAACATCAATCCGCCGCAGGACGTGATCACGGCGATGGAGAAGCAGATGCGCGCCGAGCGCGAGAAGCGCGCCGTGATCCTGACATCGGAAGGCGTGCGCGACGCGCAGATCAACCAGGCCGAAGGCGAGAAACAGCGCGTCATCAAGGAGTCTGAGGCCTCGAAGCAGCTCCAAATCAACGAGGCCGAAGGCGAGGCGCAGGCGATCATGGCCGTCGCGACGGCGACGGCCGAAGGGTTGCGGCGCGTAGCGGCGGCGCTCAGCGAGCGCGGCGGCATCGAGGCCATGCAATTGCGCGTCGCCGAGGACTATCTGACGCAGTTCGGCAATCTCGCGAAAGCAGGCAACACGCTCGTCGTGCCGGCAAACTTGTCCGACGTGGCGGGTATGATCGCAATGGCGACCAAAGTGTTCGAGCAGAGTCGCGGCAACCAAGCTGCGCCGAGCCGCGCGCCGTAGAGTGGCGCTCTCGCGATCTCCGGCTGTTGCCGGCACCGCGGGGCTCGCGCCCCGCGGTCCGCGGCTAAGAGCGACTATTGTCCGAAGTTGTGCCGGAACGTCACCGCGTACTCCTGCGGGCGACCCGGCTGTGCCTCGAACGTGCCGATATCGAAGGCTCGCAAGTCGAAGTTGTTGACGTGGTAGAACTCATCGGTCGCGTTCGTGACCGCGAGCGACAACGACCAATCGCGGTTCGGGGTCTCGTACGTCAGACGCAGATTCGTGAGCGTATAGGCATCGATGATTGCGCCCGGCTGCAAGCTGGTGATCTCGTCCGTCCAGAAGAAATCGACGCGCGGAGTCAGCGTTCCGCCGTTCGGCAGCGAGGCGAAGAACGATACGCCACCGGTCAGATTCTGCTGTGGTTGTCCCGGGGGTGCACCCTTAAGCGCGTCAGCGCAGAAGTCAAATCCGCAAGGCGTGATCGCGCTTGGACCACCGGCCGTGATCGCGGGTGCGTCGTACTCGAGATACCCGGTGCCGAAATTCACCGCCCAGAACTCGCCGATCGCCGTCGAGACCTCGAACTCGATGCCTTCGATGACGGCAGGGCCCGTGACGGCCGTTGTATTCGGCAGACCGTTGGCATCGGTGAACGTCACGACGCCCGCGACGCGGCTCTTGTAATCGCTATAGAAGACGGTCGTGTTGAAGCGGACGTTGTCCCAGTCCGTCTTGACGCCGATCTCGTAGTTCACGAGCTCCTCGGCCGGCTGCGCCACGAGTTGACTCGGCGTGAACGGCCGGCCGTTGAACGTCGACGCGGTGTAGCCGGAAGCGCCGAGCACGTAGGCCATGACGCGATCGTTGAACCGGTAATCGAAGCCGAGCTTCCAGTCGTCGGAATCGCCGCCGCCGGGAACCGTCGCATTGAAGAAGTGGCTGAACGTGAAGAGCTTGTCGTCCTTCGACGAGCGTAAGCCCGCCGTCATCGACAATTTGTCCGTGAAGCTCGTGATCGAATGGAAGTAGTAGCCCTCGTTGTCGGCGTCGTTGAAATCGTCCGTGTCGAACACGAGGAACGGCAAGCGGTAATAGGGCAGCGACACGCGCCCGCCGTTCGTCTGCTCGGCATCCCAGAAGAACGCGCCAACCGTCCACTCGAAACGATCGTTGAACGCTTGGCCCGACAGTCGCGCCTCGTAGCTCGATTCGTCGCTCTCGACGGGTCCCCAGACCACGAACAACGGCAGCGGCGACTCGTCTTGATCGTGCGAGTACTCGCCCGCGACCGTGTGGTCCGCGACGATGACTTTGAGGTTGAGGTTTTCGCCCATGTCCCAATCGAAGGCCATGGACCAGCCCTCGCTCTCCGCGGTGCTGACGGGCGGATACGACTCGCCCGTGAGAATGTCGTCGTAGGTTGCATAGGTCGAGAACGGGTCGGGAGAAAGGAACCGTGCATCGTAGGCGATGCCCCAGTTTCCGCCGATGACGTCGTTGTTATACGCGACCAACCCGGCCGGAAGCCCGGTCGTCGTGCCGGGCACGGTGTTTTGGACTCCCGCGGCATTACCGATGCCGGCGAGATACGACGCCTGGACGCTCGAATCGTCGTCGGAGTAGTGCAGCGTGAACGTCGCTTCGAAGTTGTCGGTTGGGGCGAAGCGCAGCATCGCGCGCGCGGCTTGGACGTCCTCACCGCCGAGCTTGCTCATGATGCAGTCGTTCTCGATGGCACCGCCGCCGATGCGGCGTTTCGGGAACGAGAAAGCGTTGTCCGCGGCGCTGTTGACGACCCCGAGAATCGGGCTGCCTTGCGCCGGGCCGAGACCGTCGGGGTCCGGATTCCAGCCGACCACGCCGTCGCCGATGCCGGCGAGCTGCGGCGTGCCGTTCTTGATCATTTGGCACGTGAAATCGAGCTGGTTCTGGTAGCCCTCACGGTGCTTCGAGGAGCCGGAGATGCGCAGGAACAGCTTGTCCTCGACGAGCGTCTGATCGTACGAGCCGCGCAAGTCGACGCGATCGTAGTCGCCAAAAGTCGCTTCGAGGTTGCCGGCGCCGCCGCCCTCGGGCTTGCGCGAGACCATGCGGATCGCCCCGCCCATGGCATTGCGGCCGAACAGCGTGCCTTGCGGACCGCGCAGCACCTCGACTTGCTGTAGGTCGAGTAGGTCGAATACGGAGCCGAACACGGAGGCGAAGTAGACGTCGTCGACATAGGTTGCCGTGCGCGGTTCTTGCGTGAACTGGAAGTCTGCTTGGCCGACGCCGCGGATGAAGACTTGGTTCGATCGACCCCATGGGCTGCCGCCCTGCCTGAAGTACGCGTTCGGCACGGCGCGGCCGACTTCCGTCATGTTCGTGAAGCCCATTGCCTCGAGGTCCTCACCGAGGACCGCCGTGATTGCGACGGGCGTCGTCTGTAAGTTCTCCTCGCGGAATCGGGCCGTCACGATGACTTCCTCGAGGTTCACGCCGCCGGCTTGGTCCTCGTCCTGCTCATCTTGAGCAAATGCGCTGGGTGCGGCGGACATGAGTAGGGCGCTAATCGAGGCGCCGAGCAGTGTCGGGACGCAGTTGCCGAGTCTTCGTTTCATGATTCGATCCCCCTTGATCGAAGTGACGAGTTGAGCGGATACGCTTTGCCGCCGACGGCGGTTGCGGGATTTCCGCTGTCTTCCGCAGGTATGCCGCAAGCTACAGATCGAGCCCTGCCCTCGCGTATGCTAAGTTGCTAATAGCCCGTCTGCAATACCGGTCCGTTGCTTCTGCGCTACATCCGTGAAAACCGACGACCCGGACCTATGCGGCCGTGCCGGCAAGATAGGCGCGTCGGCGCGCTGCCGGGAAACGCTCGATCGCGTAGCGCAGCATCGTGCGCGGCATCTCGTGGTAATGGGCGCTGAGGAACCGTTGAGCGCTCGCCCGATCGCGGTTGCCGACCTCGCGCAGCATCCAGCCGACGGCTTTGTGAATGAGATCCTCGCGATCGCCGATCAACAGGGCCGCGAGCGTCAGCGTGTCATCGAATTGGCCAAGCCGGATGAAATGGAACGTCGCCATGATCGCGATGCGCCGGCGCCAAAGGTCGCGCGAGCGGGCGAGCCTATAGAGCGGCTTACGCGAGCGCTTCTCGAGGTATGCGCCGACAATCTGGCTCGCGGAGCTATCGACCAAGTCCCAATTGTCGATGTAGGCGAGGTTTGCAACATACAGACGGTAAATCATTGCTCGCCGTCTCCTGTCGCCACTGCGAAACCGGTCGACGAGCATGAGCAAAGCGAGTAATCGCTCCTCGTGAAAGCGGGACCGAAGCAGGGAGCGCACGTCGCGGTCTGTCAGGTCACGGTGGGTGCGCGCGAGCTTGCGCAGTACCGGCACGCGAATGCCGAGGAACTCATCGCCCGCGCCGTACTCGCCGGGCGCCGTTTTGAAGAAACGCCGCGCATGCGCGGCTGCGCCGGGGTTCGCCCGGTCCCGAAGGTGCGCGCGTAGAACCTTGAGCTGCGCAGCCACGCCGCTCAGGTCGTGACCGAGGTCGCGAGCAGAACGGAGTCGGTCTCGGCCGGCGCGGCGTTCTCATGTGCGTCCTGCTGCCGGCGCCACATCGCCGCGTACAAGCCCTCGCGCAGAATGAGCTGCGTATGCGTGCCACGTTCGGCGATGCGGCCTTCGTGCAGCACGATGATCTCGTCGGCATCGACGATCGTCGACAATCGGTGCGCGATCACGAGCGTCGTATGGCCGCGCGAGACCTCGCGCAGCGACACTTGAATCTCGCGCTCTGTCCGCGTGTCGAGCGCCGACGTCGCCTCGTCGAACAGGAGAATCCTCGGCCGCTTGAGAATCGTGCGCGCGATCGCGACGCGCTGCTTCTCGCCGCCCGAAAGCTTGAGCCCGCGCTCGCCGACTTTCGTCTGGTAGCCGTCCGGCGAAGCCATGATGAAATCGTGAATGCGCGCAAGCCGCGCCGCCTCCTCGATCTCGCCCGGCGTCGCGCCGGGGCGGCCGTACGCGATGTTGTAGTAGATCGTATCGTTGAAGAGCACCGTATCTTGGGGAACGATGCCGATCGCGGAGCGCACGCTCGCTTGCGCGACGGCGCGCAAGTCTTGGCCGTCGATGCGGATCGCGCCCGAGCCGACGTCGTAGAAACGGAACAGGAGACGCGAGATCGTCGACTTGCCTGCGCCGCTCGCGCCGACGATCGCGACCCGCTTGCCGGCCGGTACGGTGAATGAGACGTCGTGGAGAATCGTGCGCCGCACGTCGTACGCGAACGAGACCGAGTCGAACTCGACGTGGCCTGCACCCGGCGCGAGCGGCACGGCGCCGGGCGCGTCCTTGACGTCGGCGCTGACCTTCAACAGCTTGAACATCGCTTCGATGTCGGTCAGGGATTGCTTGACCTCACGATAGACAAAACCAAGGAAATTCAATGGGATATAGAGCTGGATCAAGTAGGTGTTCACGAGCACGAAATCGCCGACCGAGGTCGTCCCGGCGAGCACGCCGCGGCCGGCCATCGTCATGAGGATGCCCAGACCGATCGCGATGATCGTCGCCTGGCCGATGTTGAGCAGTGACAACGAGGAGCGGCTCGCGACCGAGGCGCGCTCATAGCGAGCGAGCGCCTGGTCGAAGCGGTTCGCTTCGTACTCCTCGTTGCCGAAGTACTTTACGGTCTCGTAGTTGAGCAGGCTATCGATCGCGCGCGTGCTCGCTTCTTGATCCGTCTCGTTCATCTGCCGCCGATACTTGAGGCGCCATTCGGTGACGAGCATCGTGTATGCAACGTAGGCAATGACGCAGAGCACCGTGACCACGACATACCAGATGCTGAAGAACTTCCATAAAACGAAGCAGACGAGCGCGATCTCGATGATCGTCGGAAAGATGTTGAACATCAGGAACCACAGCAGCGTATCGATGCCGTTGGTGCCGCGCTCGATCGCGCGCGACAGACCTCCGGTTTGACGCTCGAGATGAAACGCTAGCGAAAGCGCATGCAAATGGCGAAAAGTCCGGAGCGCAACCTTACGGATCGCGCGTTGCGCGACGCTCGCAAATACGAAATCGCGAAGCTCGGAGAAAGCGCCCGAGGCGAGACGCAGTAATGCGTAGCCGACGACGAGCCCGATCGGCAAGACGAGCGGCAAGTTCGCCGGATTGGAGAAGAGATCGACCATCTGCTTGAGCAGGATCGGCACATAGACCGTGGCCACCTTGGCGCCGAGCAGGAACGTAATCGCAATGAGCACGCGCGCGCGCATCTCGAGGCCGCCGGCCGGCCAGAGGTATGGGAGCAAGGATTTGAACGCGCTCCATTCGAAGCTCGCCGACTTTGGCTGAAGAGGCTCGGAGACCGTCGTGTTCATGGCGCGAGCGAGAGGGTGGTGGGAGCGGCCTGAGCCGCGATTATACGAGGCGGGCGCGCTGCCTGCTTCAGCGCACGTGCTGTGTGCGGAACGTCTGTTTGTTCCTCGGCCCGCGGCGCCCTTCGCGTGCGCGCCCCGTGCCTTTGGGTTGGTAGCGCGGCACGAGATGCTGCTTGCCGTTGCCGATCAAATCCTCGCGGCCCATGCGCTTCAGAGCAGCGCGCAGCATCGGCCAGTTGTTGGCATCGTGGTATCTCAAGAACGCCTTATGCAAACGCCGGATCTTGAGCCCCTTCGGAACATGAACCTCTTCGCTCGTGCGCGTTATCCGGTGCAGCGGGTTCTTGCCCGAGTGATACATCGCCGTGGCCGTCGCCATCGGCCCCGGCAGGAAAGCCTGCACCTGGTCGGCGCGATAGCCGTTCTGTTTGAGCCAGAGCGCAAGCTCGAGCATATCGTCGTCGGTCGTGCCGGGGTGGGCCGCAATGAAGTACGGGATCAGGTACTGCTCCTTGCCCGCGGCCTGCGAGTAGCGGTCGAACAGCTTCTTGAAGCGATAGTACGTGCCGACGCCGGGCTTCATCATTTTCGAGAGAGGTCCCTCGGAGATCGCTTCGGGCGCGATCTTCAAGTAGCCGCCGGTGTGATGTTGCGCGAGCTCCTTGACGTACTCGGGCGACTCGCTCGCAAGGTCGTAGCGCACGCCCGACGCGATCAGCACCTTCTTGACCCCGGGCAGCGCGCGCGCGCGCCGGTACAGATCGATGAGCGGCGCATGATTCGTGTTCAAATTCGGGCAGATTCCCGGATACACGCACGACGGGCGGCGGCACGCGGCCTCGATCGCGCGGCTCTTGCACGCGAGCCGGTACATGTTCGCCGTCGGCCCGCCGAGATCGGAGATCACGCCCGTGAAGCCGGGGACCGTGTCGCGAATCGTCTCGATCTCGCGGACGACGGAATCCTCACTGCGGTTTTGGATGATCCGTCCCTCGTGCTCCGTGATAGAGCAGAACGTGCAGCCGCCGAAGCAACCGCGCTGGATCGTCACGGAGAATCGAATCATCTCGTAAGCGGGGATGCGCGCAGCGCCATAGCTCGGATGGGGCTGGCGCGTGTAGGGCAGCTCGTAGATCCGATCCATCTCGGGCGTCGTGAGCGGAAGGGGCGGCGGATTGAGCCATACGTCGCGCCCGCCGTGGCGCTGCGCGAGCGCGCGCGCATTACCGGGGTTCGATTCCATGTGCAGGATGCGCGACGCGTGCGCGTAGAGCACGGGGTCGCGCTCGACCTGCTCGAAATCGGGCAACCGAATGTAGCTGCGATCACGGTCGGTGTTTGGCACGCGCCGCGTGAAACGCACGACGCTGACGCCGGGCTCGGCCGCGGCGCTCGTACCCGACACGGAGGCGCCGCCGAGCGCCTGCCGGGGCGAGAACGCATAGGGATCGGGATGCGGGTCGACGCCACCCGGCTCGTCCAAATCGCTCGAATCGATCTCCGTCCAGCCGGGCGCCGCGCGCGTGCCCGCGAACGCCGTGCCGCGCACGTTCGTGATTGCGGCCGGGGCCTCGCCGGCCGCGAGCCGATGCGCGATCTCGACGATCTGTCGCTCGCCGTTACCGAAGACGAGCAGGTCCGCGCGCGCGTCGAGCAAGATCGAGCGGCGCACTTTCTCCTGCCAATAGTCGAAATGAGCGATGCGGCGCAGGCTCGCCTCGATGCCGCCGATGACGATCGGCGTGTCGCCGAACGCCTCGCGCAAGCGCTGCGCGTACACGATGACGCTGCGATCGGGGCGTGACCCGCCTTTGCCGCCCGGCGTGTAGGCATCGTCGCTGCGGATCCGCCGATCCGCGGTGTATCGATTGACCATCGAGTCCATGTTGCCGGCCGTGATGCCGAAGAAGAGCTTAGGAAGGCCGAGCCGCTCGAAATCCGCGGTCGAGCGCCAATCGGGTTGCGCGATAATCCCGACGCGAAAGCCCTGCCCCTCGAGGACCCGGCCGACGACGGCCATGCCGAAGCTCGGGTGATCGACGTAGGCGTCGCCGGTCACGAGGATGACGTCGCACTGGTCCCAGCCGAGCGCATCCATTTCCTCGCGGCTCATCGGAAGGTATGGCGCGGGCGTCAGGCGCTCGGCCCAGTACTTCCGGTAGCTGAAGAGGTCGGGTGCGACGTGGGCGGTCATAGGCGACAGCCTAGCACTAGCGGTCGTACTTGCGCCTCGGGCAGGCAGCTGCCAGCCTTGGTTTCTGGGCGCCCATGATCATTAGCATCATCAGGTTTCTCGGTATCGCCGCGGCCTCCGGCGCGGCGCTCGGGCAGCCCGCGGCCGAGGATGTCCCCGTCGAATCCGAGCAACGCTTACTCGCGCAAATCGAGCACGTGCGGGCCGAGCAGGGCTCCACCGCCGAGGGCCTGATCGCGCCGCTGCGCGGCCTGGCCTTGCTGCATCAGGAAGCCGGCGAGCACACGTCCGCGATTATCGCTCTGCAAGAAGCGCGACAGATCGTGCGCGCCCGCCACGGCTTGTTTTCAGCCACCGTCGAAGAGGCGGAGCTGTTGCGCCAGCAGATCCGCAGCGAAAAAGCGCTCGGCACTGGCGACCGCGCGTGGGGCCTTCAGCAGGAGCTCGTGACGATCGCGCAGCAGCATTACGACGACATGCGGATGCTGCCGATTTTCGTCGAGCTCATCGACGACCGTACCGCGCTTCTCGACGAATTCCGCGCCACGGACTTCGCGGAGTTGCGTCCCGGGATCTATGTCCCTTGCACCCCTCTAGGAGGCGAGCAGGTTGTTGTCATGGACGCCCGCGCGTGCCCATTCGGCACCTGGCGCCTGGTCGTCGAGCGTCTTTCGCGGGAAATTTTGCAGTACTACGCCGAGGCGATAGAGGTTCTCGTAGTGAATGGCGACTACGCGAGCCGGGAGCTCCGGGACCTCGAGAAGGAAGCCCTGCGCCGCGCTCCATTCATACGAACAGTCAGCTGCCGGTCCGGAACAATCGACCAGCTTCTCGCGTCGGAGCTCATCGGCCGCTGTTTAGAGCCGATCGGCCATTTTGGCCCAATAACCTTTGGGAACGTGGGCGGTTGGGCCACCCTCATGCGTTTGGTAGTCTACGAAATCCGCAGCGGAGCTCCGGCTGCGGCTCGCGCAAATGCGTTCGCCGAGCTTGCGGATTGGTACCTCTGGTATGCGCAGAACGACAATCGTTCTTTCAACGAAGTCGACGAGTTGGCCCTCAAGCTCTACGCGCGGGCCTTTGCAGAGCTCAGGCTCGGCGACGATGCGCGCGAATCGATGGCGCGGATTTTTTCGCCCGAGCTGCCCGTGATGTTGCCGACGCACGCGCCGAACCCGCTCGCATCGACGGAGTCGTCGCGTTACATCGAGGTTGCATTCGCAATCACCAAGAGCGGCAGGGCCGAACAGATCGAGATCTTGGCCGCAAGCGAGGACGCGACACGCCGGGAGCAGAGGGACTTGATCCGCTCGCTCGAGTACGCGAGCTTTCGGCCGCGCGCGGTCGACGGCGAGCTGGCCGATTCGGCCCCGGTCGTCGTGCGCTACTACCTGCCCGAGAATCCGGTGTCGACGGCCGGGAGCGCGCGCCAACCGCCGTCCGGTCGCGGTCAATATTCGAGATAGAGCGCCGCGCAAAGGAACGCCATCAGCGGCGCGGCCGTCTTGAAGCGCGCGGCAACGAGCCCGGGAAAGTCCCGCCCGAGAACCTCGCGCTGCGTCAGCCGGCTGATCGCCGTGAAGTCCTTGCGCTTGAGGTCTTCGACATGCGGCGATGCGGCCGAGAATCCGCGTGGCGGCCGCTCGAGGCGATCGCCCGTGAGCGCGAACTCGGCAGCAAAGCGCCGATCCGTCACGGCCCGTTGCCACTGATCCGGCTGCGCGGCGATTCGTGCTCTGATCGCGCGCAACGCATCGGGCTCGGGGCGCCAAATGCCGGCGCCCAGAAAGCAGCCGTCCGGCTCTATGTGAACGTAAAACCCGGGCGCGTGCACGTCGCCGCCGGCTTCGTGGCGGAACTGAATCCCGATGTTCGTTTTGTACGGCGTTTTGTTGTACGCGAATCGCGTATCGCGATAGATGCGGATCAGCGAACCGCCCGTGCGTTTCGGCATGGCGAGGATATGCGCGGAAATTCGCGCGAGAAGGGGCGACATCGCGCCGATGAACGCGAGCGCCGGCTCGACGACGGCGCGTTCGTAACGGTGCTTGTTGACTTGAAACCAGGGACGCTCGTTGTTGGCCTCGAGCTCCGTGAGGAAACGGAACGTTTCCCTGCTGAAAGGATCCATCTCGGCAGCTGATTTACGCGGCACGGCGGCAGTCTCTGACGATGAGCTCTAGCGGCGAGTCTAGGCGTGCGGCGCTGGCGCTTGAAGCTCTTATTATGGCCGGATCGCTGACATTCATGTGAGAGCGGCTTTAGCCGCGATTCTTCAGAAACCGCCTTCAGCTTTTCCGGTGCCGCGTGATGCTCTCGCCGAGCCTGCGAAACTCCGTGCTGCGCGGGCTGCCACGGCGCCAAATCAGGCCGATCGTGCGTTGCGTGGCTTCGCCGAGCGGATAGGTCATGACCTGTGTGCGTTGTAGCATGGCCGAGTCTTCCGCCATCTCCGGCAAGAATGTGATGCCGAGATCTGCATCGACCATCTCGATGAGCGTCAACAGGCTCGAGGCCGAGAACGGATTGAGCTTTTTCGAATCACGGAGCTTGCATGCCTCGATCGCGTGCTCGCGCAGACAATGACCTTCGCGAAGCAGCAGGACGCTGCCCGCGTGCAAGCGGCTGAAGCGGTAGTTCGTCGGATCGACGAGCGTCGATCCCTTGCGCACGGCGAGACGGAAGCGGTCTTCGAAAAGCGCCATTTCCTCGACGCCGGCCAGGGGATAGGGGAGCGCGAGCAGGACGAGATCGAGCGCGCCTTCCATGAGCAGCGCGTAAAGCCCCTCGGTGACGTCCTCGTGAAGATAGAGCTCGAGGCTCGGGAACTCCTTGCGGAGCTTCGGCAGCACGCGCGGCAGCAGGAACGGGGCGATCGTCGGGATGACGCCGAGCTGCAGCGGTCCCCGCAGCGGCTCCGCATGTCCGCGTGCCGCTTCGACGAGCGCGTTGAGATCCTGGAGGCAAAGCCTGGCTAGAACGGCGATTTCCTTGCCGAGCGCCGTGATGGTGACGCTGCGGTTCGTTCGGTCGACGAGATTTGCGCCGAGCAGGCTCTCGAGCTCCTGAATCGCAACGCTGAAGGCCGACTGCGAAACGAAGCAACGCGCGGCCGCGCGCCCGAAGTGCTGCTCTTCGACGAGCGCCACGAAGTAGCGCAGTTGCTTGGTCGAAGGTAAGTGGCGCTGTTGCGTGGCCATCGAAGCGTAGGTGCCATTAATATTCCGAAGAATAGATTATAACGACACAAATATACGATTTCCTACAATGCGCGAAGTCCGTATACTTGCGTCAACGACACATCCTTGGAGGCGCCATGAGCATCGACATCGGGATTTCCAAGAAGGATCGCGCCGCGCTCGCGAATGGGTTGTCGCGACTTCTCGCCGACAGCTACACGCTCTATCTCAAGACCCACAACTACCACTGGAACGTCGAAGGGCCGCTGTTCAATACGCTGCACCTGATGTTCGAGCAGCAGTACACCGAGCTTGCGCTCGCCGTCGATCAGATCGCGGAGCGGATACGTGCTCTCGGCCATCCGGCGCCCGGCTCGTATGCGGCCTTCGCCGAGCTGACGACGATCAAGGAAGCGAAAGGGTCGACGTCCGCCAAGGAAATGATCAAGCAGCTCGTCATCGGCCAAGAGACCGTAGTACGAACGGCCCGCGAGGTCATTCCGATCGCTGCGGCCGCGCACGATGAGCCGACGGCAGACTTGCTGACGCAACGCATGCAGATCCACGAGAAGAACGCGTGGATGCTGCGCAGTATGCTCGGTAAATAGCTCGGTGAGAGCGGCTTTAGCCGCGATTGACTACTTCGACCGGTCGCCGAATTCGACGCGAAAGAGCTCGATGAAACCGACTCGCTGGATCTCGCGGTTGATGCGGAACGGGTCGTAGTCGATGGGGTCGCGCTCGGGATCGTAGAGCGGCAAGAACGACACGTCGATGCGCTGCGTCTCCTGCTCGGCCGCGGCGCGCGCGCGCCATTCGCTGCCGAGATCGGGCAGACGCCATTCGGTCCCGCCGACGACGATGATTTCCTCGAGCGAATCGTCGCGGCCCTCGGCAGGCGGCGCGAGCGTCGTCGAGCGCGCGCTCGCGTCGATGCGCGGGGGCAGCGTTAGGTCGCTTTCCTGGCCGCGCGCGGCGGCCGCGAGCAAGACTAGAGCCGCGAACGAGGCGGCGAGCAGACCCTTCCCGGCGGTGCTCACCGATTCCGCCAATCGAGGGATTTGAACCAGTAGCGCTGCGTCGTCGGCAGCCATGTGTCGTCCTCGCGCTCGACGATCCAGGCATTGAGAAACGCGAGAAAGTCGGCGTCGCCCTTGTTCACGGCGAACCCCGCACGCGCCTGCAGCAGCGGCCGCGCGAGCGGCAGATCGATCGTGCCTTGGTGCTCGAGCGCAAGAAACGTCGGCACGGGCTCGTCCTCGAGATACGCATCAACGCTGCCCTCGACGAGCGCCGCGCTCGCCGCCTCGGTCGATGCGAACAGCACCAAGCTCGCGTTCGGCAAGAGTCGGCGCGCGAGCGCGACCGCGACGGAGTTTTCGACCGCGGCGACTTTGTACTTCTCGTCGTCGAGCTCCTCGAATCGTTGCACGCCCGAGGTCCGCGTGGAATTCGTCGCGAGCGCAATTCCGCTCGTAGCATAAGGTTGACTGAAGTTCACATGCAGCGCGCGCTCGGACTTGATCGCCAACCCGGCAGCGACGATGTCGATTTCGCCGGCCTCGAGCGCCGGAATCAGCTCGGCGAACTCGTAAACGACGATCTGGGCGCGCACGCGCATGTCGGCCGCTAGCTTGTTGGCGACATCGATCTCGAAACCACTGAGCGCCCCGTCTGCCTCCCGCATCGCCCACGGCGCCGCAAGCGCAACGCCGACGCGCAGCGTTCCGTGGTTTCGCACTTCCTGGAGGGAACGCGCGGCGCCGGGCGCCGCGAGCACGACGGACCCGGCGAGCAAGGCAACGGCTTTGAGAAATCCCTGCATGACGCTAAATGATGAGACCGACGACGGCGTCTGTACAGCATGATAGAGTGCAATCGTGAGTGGCGAATCGAGGCCCGCCGGGCGCCGCGCGCCGCGCTTGGTCGCCCTGGCATTCGTCGCTGCGTTCGGCGCGAGCGTGCTCACGGTTATCTACACGGGACTACTCGTCGAGGCGCCGCGCACCCGAATCTCCGCAGGTCTGCCGAGCGTCGTCATGACCGCGGGCCAAAGCCGCGAGCTGAATCTCGTTTTCACCGCGAAGAGCGCAGTGTCCGATGCGGCGCTGCTCATCGAGCTTCCGCGCGGCATCGAGCTCGTCGGGCACGCGGGCGAGCAGCGCATCCGCTGGCGCACGCGGCTCGTGCCCGGCCACAATATCATGCCCGTGACGCTGGTCGCGCCGGCGCCGACGGTGGGACAGATCATTGCCCGGCTCGAAGCCGGCGACGGCGAGAAGGTCTTTCGGATTCAGGTCAGCGTGAATCCCGCTGACTCGCCCTAATAAGAGCGGCCGATGGCGAGCGAGGACCGCGCTTGCGGATCGACGTCGGCGCTCTGCTGGTTGAGCGAGCGCATCCAGAGGCGCGCGTTTTCGCGGCAAGCCGTGTCTGCGGAGCCGCAGGCCACCCACCAGTATTGGGTATTCGGGGCGCGCGTGATCAGATAGCGGTCGGTGAGCTCGAACACGCCGCGCCCGGCTGCCGTGTCGTTGACCGGCATGCCGACGCGCACGTCGCCCGGCGCGACGAGGACGCGCGCCGCTTCCTCGAGGCTCGCGCATACCCAGCGATCCGCGTGTCGGCCCGTGCCCGCGGCGCAGCTGTATACGAGCAGCGGGTCGGCGCACGCGTTGATGAGCTCGACGTCGACGACGTCGCCGTAGTTGTAAACCGAATTCTCGCGCACGCACTCGTTGCGCGGTCCGCCGTTGTTGACGGAGGCGCGCCCGCGCTCGTCGCCGCGCGTGTTTCCTTCGAGCGCGAAAACGAGGACCTCCGAGGCATTGCGCGCCGGGGCGTCTTGCGCGACCGGGGCGTAGCGCCAACGGCTGATCGCCGCGAGCGCCGCTCGATCGAATACGCCCGTCGGCGATGAGGCCGTAACGGTCGGCGATTCGACGGCGCCCGAGGAATTGACGGTGAAGTTGAGCTCGACGCGGCCCTCGATGCCCTGGAGCCGCGCGCTTTCGGGATATTCGGGGACGACTTTGATGATCGGGGTGAGCGCGGATGTCGGCGCGCGGGCGGCGGCCGGCGGGGTTGCGGCCGGCCCCGGAGTGTCGGCGCCGGCGTTGTCGCGGCACACTTGACAGCTCTGCACGAGCACCTGCGAGCCCTCGGTGCGCGCGATCCAGTCTTGCCGTTGTACCCCGCCGACGACGACGGCTACGAACGGCAGGCCGTCGATGAAGTAGTCGACTCTGGAGCATTCTTGGCGGTCGCTGCTGACCTCGACCCAACTGCCTTGAATCGTTACGTCGGCGCGACAGCTATCCGTGATCGTCGTGCAGTCGCAGCGCCATTCGGCGCGTGCGGGAATGGCCGCGAGGCTCGACAAAGTCACAAGCAGAGCCCAATGCGA
>DATBLZ010000001.1:0-26224 GCA_036555065.1 Gammaproteobacteria bacterium | reverse complement strand
ATCACCGCGCACGATGCGAAGACCGGCCGCGAGCTCTGGCGCACTCGCACGATTCCGCGTCCGGGCGAGCCCGGAGACGAGACCTGGGGCAACGTGCCGCTCGAGCAGCGCTGGCACGTGGGCACGTGGATGGTGCCGAGCTACGACGCGGAGCTCAAACGCATCTACATCGGCACGTCGGTCACGATCCCGGCGCCGAAGTTCATTCTCGGTGGCAACGACAAAGAGCATCTCTATCACAACTCGACCCTCGCGCTCGACCCGGATACGGGCAAGATCGTCTGGTACTACCAGCACGTCGTCGACCACTGGGACCTCGATCATCCGTTCGAGCGGCTGCTCGTCGATACGGCCGTCGCGCCCGATCCCGCGGCCGTGCCGTGGATCAATCCGCGGGTCCGACCCGGAGAGGAGCGCAAGGTCATCACGGGCATTCCCGGGAAGACCGGGCTCGTCTATACGCTCGACCGCATAACGGGCGAATTCCTCTGGGCGCGGCCGACCGTGATGCAGAACGTCATCACGAGCATCGACGGCGCAACGGGTAAGGCTCACGTCAATCCCGAAATGCTCTTCACGCACAAGGACCAAACGCTCACCGTGTGCCCCGGCACGAACGGCGGCAAGAACTGGCCCGCGGGCGCATACAGCCCGCAGACGAACGCGATGTACATGCCGATGCAGAACATGTGCATGAATGCGACGGTGCAATCCGGGGAGCGCGATCCGAGCTTGGTCTACGGCTTCCGCAGCGAGTACATCATCGCTCCGGGCACCGATCAGGTCGGCACCATCTGGGCGGTTTCAGCGGAAACGGGCGAGACGCTCTGGCATCACGAGCAGCGCGCGGGCGTCATGTCGCTCGTGACGACGGGCGGCGGGCTCGTGTTCGGCGGCGACGTTGCAGGGAAGTTCAAGGCTTACGATGCCGAGACCGGCCAGGTGCTCTGGGAGACGGACCTCGAGGCACCCGTCAGCGGCTATCCGATCAGCTTTGCGGTCGACGGGCGGCAGTACGTCGCCGTGACGACGGGGCAGTCGCTCGTTGCCGGCGCCGCCCGGCGAGTGACGCCAGAGCTGCCCGCCGCCGACGGCGGCGCCAACGTCTTCGTGTTCGCGCTGCCGCGCTGAGGCTGCGCTATTGCGCGCGCTCACCGGGGGCGCCGGTTCCGGAGGAGCCGACGAAGAGCTTCGTGCCGTCCGCGAACGTGATGTCGCGGCCGTTCGCGCGCTGCGAGCCGTCCTTCGCCTGGAAGCCCTGGACGGAGATTTCGGTGCCGGCCGGCAGCGAATCCCGATTGAAGCCGCGGCGCAAAAGCGCGTTCGGCGCGCCGCCTTCGATCATCCAGACCGAAGTCTCGCCCGTGGTCGCGTCGGTGACCTCGAGATGTATCCACGAGTGCGGATTGATCCACTCCATTTTGATCACTTTGCCCTTGAGCTCGACGGGTCTATTCGCGTCGAATTCTGCCGCGAAGGAGTGATGCGCGCTCGCGGTAGCAGCGCAACCGAGCGTCACAACAACGGCGGCGAGCCCGCGGATGTATCGATGTGTCATGAGATCTACTCCTCCGGTTGCTTCTTGAGGTGCCCGTAGAGCAGCTCCTCTGCGAACTCGACGCACTTGAACTCGAGTAGCTGCGCATTCTGCTCCATGCGGCGATAGAGCGGCACGCGCAACGTCCACGGCCGCGAGAACGTCTGCGGATCTTCGATCGTCGCTTCGTACTGCAGGTGATCGCCGTCGATGAGAGAGTAGCGCTCGGTGACCTTCATCGCGGCGCTATGATAGTTGCCCGCGCGATCGAACCACGTGCGGTCGTTGTTGCCCGTGACCTCGATCACGAGCGAATCGCCGTCCCAATGGCCGTTCGACCAGCCCATCCAACTGTCGACGGGCGGCTCCTGGTGGTCGCTCATGTAGACGATGCGATTGGCGCTCGCGAACTCGTATACGAAGAGGATGTCGCGTTGCCCTTGAACGATTTGGAACGGGAAAGGCATGTACGTCGCGCGCGGGATTCCCGGCATGTAGCAACTCACCTCGGGATCCGATTTCGGCCAGCCGGCGCGGTTCTCGTCGCGCTTCGCGAGCGCTTCGGGCAGGTACGGAATCGTGCCGCCGTCGACAATGCTTTGGCCCGCGGGAATCGATGCCAGCGAGCCGAGCGGCCAGAACTCCTTGATCGCCTCCGCCGAATGGGCCTCGATATTCCAATGAGCGGTGCCGGCGGCTTGCCAGATACCGTTCAAGTTCGGGTGGCCGTCGATGCGCTCGAGCCCCGAGGCGGGTTCGCCTTGGCTGCCGGTCGGTGCCGTGCAGGCAGCAAGCTGCGATAGGGCCGCCGTCGCTGCGAACAGAGGTGCCATCCGGAACCGGAGCGGCTTTGGGCGGCATTCTTGTCGAGCTTTCACTGCGTACCCCCTGCCAAGGTTCGAGCATACGCCGAGTCGAAGAAGTCGAGGCGGGTCGCCGACGGCGTCAGAATAGTCTCGGGCTCCACGCGATCGCCGAGGACCATTGCATTGCCGGCTTCATCGGCCGAATACTCCGGCCATTCGGGAAGTCCCGGACCGTTCGGGTTGCCCGAGCGCGCGAAATTCACCCAATACGAGGACATCGTTTCGGCGAGCGCGCGATCCGCGTCGGTCCAGGGCGTCCCGTCGAGGAGATTGTTGAACATGTAGGCGACCTCCGCGACATGCGTCGCGCCGCGCGACGGGCGGCCCGGCGGCGCAGGCGGCACACGCGTGAAGTAATAGAGGTACGCACTGGCGCCGACCTCGACCTGGCTTCGTGCGAGCACCCGCATCTGCCACGCGAATTCATCGCTGAACGAGGCAAGATACGACCGGTTGGCCTCCTCATCGGAGCCCGCCGGATAGATTCCCAAGAACTCGTTTGCGTGCGTCCCGAATCGCCGACTGGCGGTTCCGGTGAATCGCTCGGCGGTTTGCGGACCGCCGAATTGAAAGAAGGCCCCTTCGTCCTTGTTCGAGCCTGCGAGCACGTCGACTTTGTGCTGACGGGCAGCCGCAAAGACGCGTGCCGGATCCTCCGGCAAGACGTAACCGTCGACGACAATGCCGGCGCTGCGCAAGCCGCGAAGGATCTCGTCGGCCGGCTTCGCGCGGAGATCTGCGAGTGACGCAGCTCCGAGCTCCTTGGCCGCCGCCGCTCCGGCCTCCTCGGCGCGCGCGAGCGTATTCGCAAGGCCCGTCCCGCCGGGCGGGCTCGTCCACGCGCCGCTTTGCGCGATCACGCGGTCGAACAAACCGTCGGCGCGAGGAGAAGCGAGTAGGGCAGTGATCAGTATGCCGCCCGCGGATTCGCCGAACGCCGTAACGTTGTCCGGATCCCCGCCGAACACTTTGATGTTCCGCTGCACCCACTCGAAGGCCGCGAGCGCGTCCATCATTCCATAGTTGCCGGATGCGTTGCGCCCGGATTCGCGCGAAAGCTCCGGATGCGCGAAGAAGCCGAAGCCGCCGAGGCGATAGTTGAGCGTGACGACGACGGCACCTTTCTTGGCGAGATTCTCGCCGCCGTAGCGCGGCTCGGAGCCCGCGCCGCCCGTGAAGCCGCCGCCGTAGATCCAGACCATCACGGGCTGTTTGGCGTCCGCCGACGGAGCGGTGGTCCACACATTGAGATAGAGACAGTCTTCCGAGGTCGGCGGCGGAGGCGGTGCACCTTCGCGCGGTGGGCCGCCGCCGCCTTGCATGCAGCGCGGCGCGAACGCAGTCGCATCGCGCACGCCGTCCCAGTGAGCCACGGGCTGCGGCTCCTTCCAGCGGTTCTCGCCCGTCGGCGGCGCAGCGAACGGGATGCCGGCAAACAGTCGAACGTCGGGGCTGGCGCCGGTCGTGCCCTTGAGGAGCCCCGAGTCCACGCGCACTTGTTCCGGGATATCGGCGGCAGCTTCGCCGGCGACGGCGAGCAGCAAAACGACTGCCGCGCGGCTGTAGATTGGTTTCATCAGTACTCCCCCCATGCTCGGATAGGCTTCGCTCCGTCGCAGCGTCTTTGCGCGGCTCTCCACTAAGTGTAGCCGATGCCCTACACTCCCTAAAACCGCTGGAGAGAGGAACCATGGTTCGACAGTCAGCGATCGCCCTCGTTTTCCTGGCTGCCGCGAGCGCGACACACGCGCATCACGGCTTCGGCAACTTCGCCATGAACGAGGACATCGAGCTCACGGGCGAGATTACGAAGCTCGCGTTCGTCAACCCGCACTCCTGGGTGTACTTCAACGTGACCAACCCCGACGGCAGCGTCGTCGAGCACCGTTGCGAGATGCGCTCGGCGACGACATTGCGCCGCTCCGGCTGGACCCCCGAGATGTTCCCGGTCGGAGAGCGGATCACGATCCAGGGCTCACCCGACCGTGCCGAAGCCAACGCCTGCTACGTCAGCACGTTGATCTTCGAGGACGGCAGCAGCCTCGACCGCTACGGACAACGCATCCCCGCCGCGCCCGCGGAAGCGGCAACCCGCGTCGCGCGGCTGCCGAGCGGCGAGCCGAACATTTTCGGCGACTGGGCCCAGGAGCAGGTCGTGATGACGGATCCGCGGGGCCAGCGCGGCACGCTCGTGCCGCTCTCGCGCGTCGGCGAGTTCGCACCGGGCGACGTTCCGGAAGGGCAGAACCAGATTCCCGGTGCGCGCGGCACGGAGGCGGCCACAACCGGGCGGAACCCGTTCGCCGGCGGCCAACGGCCGCGCGTGGCCTCCGTAGCCCTAACGCCGGCCGGCGAGGCCGCGATGGCGGCGCTCGATCTCGGCACGCGGGCTGCGCGCGCGTGCCAAAACACGAGCATTCTCGCAGATTGGGCCGGCGAGCCCGTGAATCGGGTTGCGGAAGAGGACGGCGTTATCAACCTCAGTTATGGGCGTCTCGGGCTCCAGCGCACGGTTTACATGAATCTGAGCGAGCATCCCGCGGACCTCGAGCCGAGCCGCGTCGGCCACTCGATCGGGCATTGGGAGGACGACGTGCTCGTCGTCGACACGGTCGGCTTCACGCCCGGTGTCCTGGTCGGGACGACGCCGCACAGCGGTGAGCTCCATGTCGTCGAACGGTTTTCGCTCGACGCCGAGAAGCTACGGCTCACGCGCAGCTACACCGCCGAGGATCCGGCGTATTTCGCGGCCACGTACTCGGGCTCGGATTCACTGATGGCATCGAATGTGCCGTACAGCCCCGAGCCTTGCGAGGACCTCACTCCGGTGGTGCCACCGAGCCCCAACGCAGCGCAGTAAGCGACGCGGCCCATTTCTCGTCGAACTCGCAGGTAACGTGGGGCGACGTCGCGTGGGGGACAAGGCTAGCGTGTGTGCAGGTCACGCACACTGCCGATGTCCCACTCAAAGGTCGTGGTTTGGTTCGCTTGCGCGGCGCTGGCCGTCGTGGCCGACGCACTGCCCGCGCGGCCGGCGGAGCGCCGTGAAGCCTGTGCCGGCGAGCACGGCTCGGTGCTCGACCGCGAAGCGGGGCTCGAGCAGGAGATGCCCTGCCGCCTCGACGCCTGTCCGTCCAGCGCGAACACCAGTACACTCTGGGCCTCCGGGGTGGGAACAATCGTCATGAACCGACACTCGTTCGTCGCGCTGAGTGGGCTCCTCTTGGCCGTGCCGTGCATTGCCCAAGAAGACGGGGCGGTGCAACAGCAAATGGCCGCGGTCGCAGCGGCGTTGATCGCCACCGTCGAGCAGGCGGGGCCGACCGAAGCGATGCTCGGCGTGGGCCGCAAAGCCAATCTCATGCTGCCCGTCGATTCTCCCGAGCGCGTGAACTGGCAGTACTGGCCCACGGTGCGCGTCGGCTTACCGCTCGAATACATGTCGGCGGTCCAGCGGCGCCTCGTCCACGACTTGCTCAGAACACTGTTGAGCTCGAATGGGTACCTCAAGGCTACCCAGATCATGCAACTCGAGGAGATTCTCGACGCGTTCGACGAAGCAGGGCTACCGCGTAGCGTCGACCACTACCGGCTCGTCGTATTCGGCACGCCTTCGGTCGATGGGCCGTGGGCGTGGCGTTTCGAAGGCCACCACGTCTCGCTCAACGTCGCAGTTTCACCCGACCGGGTCACGGTGACCCCGTCGTTCTTCGGCGCTAACCCGGCCGAGGTCGTCGGCGGCCCGCTCGCCGGACTTCGCGTGCACGGGATCCTCGAGGATCTCGCGCGCGAGCTCTTGATGTCGTTGAGCGACGCGCAGCGCGCCGAGGCGATCGTTGCGGACCGCGCGCCCGCGGAGATCTTCTCGGGCAACATCAACAAGGAGCGCTCGCAGTGGGAGGCGTGGCGCCAAACGTTGGTTCCACAGGGTGTCGCCGTCGCCGACCTCAACGAGGTTCAGCAGCAGTGGGTGCGGCGAGTCATCGACGAAGTCGTCGGCAACTATCGGCCCGAGCTCGCGGCGCAATACCTCGCCAACCTCGATATCGAAGACCTCAAGTTCGCGTGGATGGGGCCGCCCGAGCGGCACGCCCCGCATTATTTCCGGCTACAGGGCGCGGACTTCATGTTCGAGTACGACAACGTCCAGAATGACGGCAACCACGTCCATTCCGTCTGGCGAAGCCTCGCGGAAGATTTTGGGCAGGATGCGCTCGCCGATCACTACCGGACGTCGCACTTGCGCTGACGGTCAGCTACGCGTCTCGCGTACCCAGGAGATGTCGTCGAAATTCGCGCGATAGGCTTGAAGGTGGGCCACCCGGCGGCGAAACTCGATATGCCGCGCAATGCTGGCCTCGATCTCGTTCTGCGACTGCCGGACGAGCCCCGTAAAGGCCCGCAGCGCCATCTCGACCTCGCGCTTGCTGCACTCTGCGAGCGGCTTTTCATTGAAATTGGCGTCGACCGGGACGTCCTGGGGCAGCTCGAGTCGATCGAGCTCGACCTCGACGATATCGGGAATCTGGTAGGTCGGCATGGGGAGGGAACCTCGCAGCGAATGCGCAGGCACTATTAGACTATGACGGGCGTATGGGCTGCAAGTCACTGGATTTCGTAAGATTTAGCTCGTGATCGAAACGACTCTGCTGTTGGCTGCCCTCGCGGCCTCCCAAGGCCAAGCGCTCGAGATCGTCCTGCCCGATGAGCCGGGTTTGGCGGCGGCGACGATCGAATGGAATGGCCGCACTGCAGCATTCGCGCACGCGGGCAGCCAGTGGCTGGCCCTCGTGGGCGTCGACCTCGAGGCCGAGCCCGGAACCCACGACCTCAAGATCAACGTACGCTTCGCCGACGCGCGGACCGAGGTCCGCACGGAAGAGGTCGAGGTCGCCGCGGGCACGTTCCCGACGACCCAACTCGAGGTCGAGCCGCGTTATGTCGAGCTCAGCGTCGAGGACGCAGCTCGTGCCGCGCGCGAGGACCGGACGATCGCGGCCATCTACGCCACGACGACTCCGGAGCGGCTCTGGCGGGGACCGTTTGCGGTGCCGCTCGAAGGCGTCGACGGAGGTCGCAACTTCGGCCACCGCCGAGTCTTCAATGGCGAGCCCCGCGCACCGCACTCGGGCACCGACCTCGAGGCCGAGACGGGCACCCCCGTGCGCGCCGCGAACCGCGGCCGCGTCGTGCTATGCCAAAACCTTTTCTTCAGCGGCAACGCCGTCTTTCTCGATCACGGAATGGGTGTATATTCCGTCTACCTGCATCTCTCTCGGATCCAGGTGAACGAAGGCGACGTCGTCGAGCGAGGCGCGGTCGTCGGTCTCGCGGGTGCGACGGGCCGGGTCACGGGGCCCCACCTCCACTGGGGCGTACGGGTGCTTGGGGCTCGGGTCGACCCATTCACGTTGCTCTCGCTCGGCTCAGAATGAGGAGGCGTTGTGTCCTCGATCGGGCGAAACGCGCCTTGTCCGTGTGGCAGCGGCCGCAAGTACAAACATTGCTGCGCGGCCAAAGCGGTCAAGGCGCCGATGGCGAGCCGCCTCACCCTATCTCTAATCGCGCTGTTGCTGCTCGGCGGCGCGATTTACATGTTGACCGCGCTCGCGGCCACGGCGCAAACGTTCGACCTGGCTGACTTGACCGGCGCCGAGCTTTTCGAACGTTTTTGTGCGGCCTGCCACGGCTCGGAGGCGCACGGCGACGGGCCTGTCGCCCGCGGTCTTGCCACGACAGTGCCCGACCTCACCCTCATCAGCGAGCGCAATGGAGGCCGGTTCCCGGCCGACGCCATCCGCGAAACCATCGACGGACGCTCGCCCGTGCTCGCGCACGGCACGCGGGTGATGCCCATCTGGGGATATGAGTTCTGGGTCGAGGAAGGCGCCGACATCACGGCGGAGCGCGAGGCGCGCGAGCTCATGCGGCGCCTCGTGCTCTATCTCGAATCGATCCAGACCGATTGACCCAGCGGGGATGGCGCTGCCCCCCGGACCTTGGTAGCATGGTGCTTGTCTTAGGCGGGCCGCGGGTTCGCGACAGCGAACCCGGAGCGCATTTTCAATCAGCAACTTACGGCTGATTGTTGAAGAAATGAGTTAGGTAGAAGGCCCCGTATGGGGCTTTTTGTTTGGCGGCAGTGAATGGGCCTCGTGCCCATTTTTTTTCTGGTGCCGGGGCGCGAATCGCGTGGTCGACAAGCGTGGGCTGTTCGAGATGTTGGAGCCGCCCCTGCGGAGCTTGGGTTACGAGCTCGTCGACCTCGAGGTCACGTATGGGCGCAAAGGGTTGTTGAGGTTGTACATCGACAAAGAGGGTGGCGTGACGCTCGGAGATTGCGAGCTCGTGGGCGTCCAGATCGGGGCGTTTCTCGACGTCGAGGACCCGCTGCCGGGCAGCTACGTGCTCGAGGTGTCTTCGCCGGGATTCGATCGGAAGCTCCGCACCGCCGAGCACTTCCGACGCTTCGTCAACGACGACGTCAGGATCGAGCTCATCCGGCCGCGCGACGGCCGCAGGCGTCTCAAAGGCCGGATCAAGGACGTGCAGGACAACACAGTCACGGTCGAGGTCGATGGCGTGGATTGGAGAGTCGATTTGCCGGAAATCGGCGTTGCGCGGCTCGTGCCGCAGAAATGAATCGAGTTTTGAGCGATAGAGCATGAACAAAGAGATCCTAATGGTCGTCGATGCCGTGTCGAACGAAAAAGGCGTCGACAAGAACGTCATTTTCGAGGCGATCGAAGCGGCGCTCGCGAGCGCGACACGCAAGCGACACGGCGAGAACATCGAAGTGCGCGTTGCAATCGACCGCGAAACGGGCCAGTACGAGACGTTTCGGCGCTGGAAAGTATTCGCCGACGATTCGACCGCGCTCGAGGAGCCCGAGCGCGAGCTGCGCCTCGAGGACGCGCTCGACATGGACCCGAACGCAACCGTCGACGGATACGTCGAACGTCCGATGGAGTCGGTCGAGTTCGGGCGTATCGCCGCCCAGACTGCGAAACAGGTGATCGTGCAAAAGGTGCGCGAGGCGGAGCGTGAGCAAGTCGTCGAAGAGTACAAGGGCCGGGTCGGCGAGCTCGTCGGGGGCATCGTCAAGCGCGTCGATCGCAATGGCGCTTACGTCGATCTCGGCGGCAATGCCGAAGGATTCATTCCCCGCGAGAACCTTATTCCCCGCGAGCCGATCAAACCGCAGGATCGCATCAAGAGCATGCTTGCCGAGGTTCGCGCAGAGCCGCGCGGGCCGCAGCTGTTCCTGACGCGGACGTCGCCGCAATTCCTCATCGAGCTGTTCAGGATCGAGGTGCCCGAGGTGGGGCAGGGGCTCATCGAGATCCTGGGGGCGGCACGCGACCCCGGCTTGCGTGCCAAGATCGCCGTGCGCAGCAACGATCCGCGCATCGACCCGGTCGGCGCGTGTGTGGGCATGCGGGGGTCGCGCGTGCAAGCAGTCTCGAACGAGCTCGCCGGCGAGCGCGTCGACATCATCCTTCACGATGAGAACCCGGCGCAATTCGTGATCAATGCAATGTCACCGGCCGATGTGCAGTCGATCGTCGTCGACGAAGACGCGCACAGCATGGATATCGCCGTCGAGGAGGAAAAGCTGTCACAGGCAATCGGCCGTGGAGGGCAAAACATCCGGCTCGCGAGTGAGCTCACGGGATGGGAGCTCAATGTCATGACCGAGGCCGCCGCCGAGGAGAAGAGCGAGGTCGAAGCCCGCGAGCTCGTGCAAAGATTCATGAAAGAGCTCGATGTGGATGAGAACGTCGCGCAGATCCTCGTGCAAGAAGGATTCTCCTCGCTCGAAGAGATCGCATACGTGCCGGCCGCGGAGCTCTTGGCCATCGAGGAATTCGACCAGACCATCGTCGACGAGCTGCGTGCGCGGGCGCGCGACGTGCTGATCACGCAGGCGATCGTCAGCGAGGAGGTCATTGATCAGGCGGAGCCGGCGGAGGACCTCCTTACTCTCGAAGGCATGGACAAGGAGCTCGCGTTCGTGCTCGCGAGCCGCGGGATAGTCACGCGGGAAGATCTGGCGGAACAGGCAGTCGACGATCTCGAATCGATCGACAACCTCGAGCCGAAGCGTGCGGCGGAGCTCATCATGGCCGCCCGCAAACATTGGTTCGAGGGTGAGAAAAAGGCCTAAAGGCGCAGGAGAGCTGCATGGCGGAAGTTACTGTCGCGGAATTCGCGCAGGTACTGAAGGTCCCGGTCGATCGGCTCATCGTGCAGCTCGATGAGGCGGGCATCAAGGTTTCGGGCGCCGATGACGTCATCAGCGAGGACGCGAAGCTCGAGCTCCTGACGCATCTACGTCGCTCGCACGGCCGCAAGGATCCCACGGCGGCCGCGCCGCGCCGCATCACGCTCAACCGCAAATCGCAGAGCGAGCTCAAGCTCGCAAGCGGACAAGGCCGCTCGCGAACGGTCAACGTCGAAGTCCGCCAAAAGCGCACGTACATAAAGCGCGACGTCCTCCAAGAACAGGCGCGCAAGCAACAAGAAGAGCTCGATGCCGCGCGGCGCACCGAGGAGCAGCAGCGTGCGGACGCCGAGCGGCTCGAGCGCGAGCGGCGCGAGCTTGCGGAACGCGAGAAGCGCGAGAGCGCTGAACGCGAGCGGCGCGAGGCCGAGCAGCGGCAACGAGCCGAGGAGGAACAACGGCAGCGCGCCCTCGCCGACGACGCGGCGAAACGCAAGGCCGAAGAGGAGCGCCGCGTAGCCGCCGACGCTGCGAAAGAGCGCGAATCACAGGCCCGACTCGAGAACGAACGTGCCCGTAAGCAAGGGCGACGGGGCCCCGAAGCCGTCGTAGATGAGCCGGACCACACTTTGCACGTCGCCGATGGCATCGCGACACGCCGGCGCAAGAAAAAAGTGCGGCGGCGAGGAGCCGTCAACGTCAGCGCAGATGCGCAGCACGGCTTCGAGCGGCCAACCGCGCCCGTCGTCCGCGAGATCGAGATCCCGGAGACGATTTCGGTCGCCGATCTCGCGTCGCGCTTGGCAGTGAAATCCGCCGAGGTCATCAAGCAACTCATGTCGATGGGCACGATGGCGACGATCAATCAGGTTCTCGATCAGGACACGGCGATTTTGGTCGTCGAGGAGATGGGGCACACGGCGACGGCTCGGAAGGATACGGGCGTCGAAGCCGAGCTCCTGACGGGTGCCGACGAGTCCGCCAACGCCGAGACGCTCGTCGCACGGCCGGCCGTCGTAACGGTCATGGGACACGTCGATCACGGCAAAACGTCGCTGCTCGACTACATTCGGCGCACACGCGTAGCTGCCGGCGAGGCCGGCGGCATCACGCAACACATCGGCGCCTATCACGTGCAGACGTCTAAGGGGGCGCTGACGTTTCTCGACACTCCTGGCCATGCCGCGTTCACCGCGATGCGCGCGCGCGGCGCTCAAGTCACCGATATCGTCATACTCGTCGTGGCCGCCGATGATGGCGTGATGCCGCAAACGATCGAGGCCATTCAACACGCGCGTGCGGCCGACGTGCCGATAGTCGTTGCGATCAACAAGATCGATCGTGGTAACGCCGATCCAGACCGTGTTAGGAACGAGCTCGTTCAGCAGAACGTCATACCCGAGGAATGGGGCGGGGATACCCTCTTCGTCAACGTGTCGGCGCAAAACGGGCAGGGCATCGAAAAACTGCTCGAGTCCGTCATGCTTCAGGCGGAACTTCTGGACCTCAAAGCGCCGGCCGAGGGTGCGGCTGCCGGCGTCGTGCTCGAAGCGACCCTCGAGCGCGGCCGCGGCGCTGTCGCGACCGTGCTCGTCAATCGTGGGCGACTCAAAGTCGGCGACATGCTGCTCGCAGGCCAAGAGTACGGGCGCATCAAGGCAATGTTCGATGACTCGGGCAACGCGCTCGAGAGCGCTGGACCTTCGATTCCGGCGGTCGTACTCGGGCTCTCCGGTACGCCGTTTGCAGGTGACGATGTGCTCGCAGTGGCCGACGAGCGCAAGGCACGCGAGGTTGCGATGTTGCGCCAGAACAAGGAGCGCGAGTCGAAGCTCGCTTTACAACAGGCGGCAAAAGTCGGCGACGTGTTTACGCAACTCGGGGAAAGCGGCGTCAAGAGCCTCCAGCTCGTAGTCAAGGCGGACGTTCATGGCAGCGCTGAAGCGCTCAAGGATGCTCTTCAGGCGCTGTCGACCGAGCAAGTGAAAATCACGGTGGTCGGCGCGGGCGTCGGCGGCATCACGGAATCGGATGTCCAGCTTGCGGTTTCGTCGAAAGCGATGATCATCGGCTTCAATGTCCGGGGCGATTCGGCCGCACGCAGTGCGATCAAGGAAAGCAACGTCGACATTCGCTACTACAGCATCATTTATGAAGCTATCGACGCGATTAAAGCGGCGGCTTCCGGCATGCTGGCGCCAGAGGTGCGCGAGCAAATCGTCGGGCTCGCCGCGGTCCGCGAGGTGTTTCGCTCGCCCAAGTTCGGCAACGTTGCCGGCTGCATGGTCGTCGACGGATACGTTCGTCGCAGCAACCCGATCCGCGTGCTGCGCGATAACGTCGTCATTTACGAGGGCGAGCTCGACTCGCTGCGGCGCTTCAAGGACGACGTGCAGGAAGTCCGCGCGGGCACGGAATGCGGTATCGGCGTGCGTAACTACAACGACGTGAAAATCGGCGACCAAATCGAGTGTTACGAACGCACCGAGGTACGGCGGGAGCTCTAACCATGCTCCGCGAGCGCTCCCGGCATTTGCGCGTCGCGACGGAGCTCACGCGCGTCGTCAACGCGTTGTTGCAATCAGAGGTCAAAGACCCGCGCCTGCACGGCGTGACGATCAGCGCCACGGAGGTCAGCGGGGATCTCCGTGTCGCGCGACTCTTCTACACGACGCTCGATCCCGATGCGGATTGGGCGCCCGTCGAGGCGGCCCTGCGCAACGCGGCTGGATTCCTGCGGGGGCGCGTTGCCCACGAAATCCGGCTCCGCTACATGCCGGAGCTGCGCTTCGTGCATGACGAGGCGGCGCGCCGTGGCGCCGAGGTCAGCCGAATCCTCGCGCAGCACGGACAGGGCAAGCCGCCGGATCCCGGCCCTCGCTCTGACCGCTAGCGTGTCTCCCGTTCGGGCCACCGGCCGCCGCAACGTCGCCGGCATCGTGCTCGTCGACAAGCCGATGGGTGTTACGTCCAACCGCGTGCTGCAAACCGTCAAGCGCTGGTTCGCAGCGGAGAAAGCCGGGCACACAGGCAGCCTTGATCCGCTCGCGACCGGCATGTTGCCGATCTGCCTCGGGAGCGCGACAAAGGTCGCAGGGCTCTTGCTCGATGCACGGAAATCGTATCGAGTCTGCGCAACCTTCGGGGCCGCAACCGATACCGGTGACGCCGAGGGCAAGGTAATCGCAGAGAGCGCGGCTCCAGCGCGAACACGCGCGGACGTTCTGGCTCTTTTTTCGCGCTTCGTCGGGGCGATCGCGCAGGTTCCGCCGATGTACTCGGCGCTCAAACATCGGGGCAGTAGGTTGTATACCTTGGCGCGCCGCGGCGAGGAGGTCGCGCGCGCGGCCCGGACGATAACGATTCACTCCTTGGAGCTCGAGGAAATCGAATGGCCGATGATGCGTTTTCGCGTTGAGTGCTCCAAAGGCACGTACGTGCGCAGCCTCGTGACCGACCTCGCCCGCGAGCTCGGTACGTTAGGCCACGTCACCGCGTTGCGCCGCTTGTCGGTTGGGCCCTATTCCGAGACGGAAATGCACGGCTTCGAGCAGCTCCGAGCCCTGGCGACAGAAGGCTTCGCAAGACTCGACAGCGTGCTCCTTCCGGCCGATACGGCCTTGGCCGGTTGGCCGACCGTCTTGCTCAACGCAGAACAGGCACGGCGCCTGGGCCACGGGCAACCGGTACTTGCAGACACGTCGTGGCCGGCGGGACGCGTCCGGCTCTATGGACCCGAGCAGGTTTTCCTCGGGGTTGGCAACGTGCTCGCGAGCGGCGAGCTCAAGTCCCAGCGTCTATTTCTACCCGAGCGGCTTGGAGACAACCCGACTTAGCGATTAGAATATGCGGTTAGACCCAACGGCAATTAATAGACGACCGTCGGAGCACGCACGGTCGAGAGCGAGTTTGGCATGGTGTTGAAGTCGGACAGAAAGTCCGCAGTCATTTCCGAGTATCGTCGGAACCCCAAAGATACCGGTTCGCCGGAAGTGCAGGTTGCCTTGCTGTCGGCAAGGATCAACCAGCTTTCGGACCACTTCACGGGACACGTGAAAGATCACCATTCCCGGCGCGGATTGCTGAAGATGATCAACGAGCGCCGCAAGCTTCTCGATTACCTCAAGACGGCAGACAAAGGCCGCTATCAGGAGCTCATAGACCGACTTGGCCTGCGGCGTTGATCCCCGCAGAAGATCACACCCGCAGAGCCGGCTTACCCGGCTCTGATTCGTTTGACGCCCGCCAATTGAAATCGAGACACGGCGGCACTCCTAAGGAAGATTAATCGTGAAAGCAAGCAAGACATTCAAATACGGCGCTCATGAAGTGTCGATCGAGACCGGCGTCATGGCCCGCCAAGCCGACGGCGCCGTTGTCGTCAACATGGCCGATACGGTCGTGCTCGTGACGGCCGTGGGCGAAAAGAAAGACGGGGAGGGGCGCGACTTCTTCCCGCTGACGGTCAACTATCAAGAGAAGACGTATGCCGCAGGACGGATTCCGGGCGGCTTCTTCAAACGCGAAGGTCGGCCCAGCGAGAAGGAAACGTTGACCTCACGGCTCATCGATCGGCCGATTCGGCCGCTATGGCCAGACGGCTTTCAGCGCGAGGTCCAGGTCATTGCAACCGTGCTCTCGATGAACACGGAGATCGATCCCGACGTCCCAGCGATGCTCGGAGCTTCCGCGGCGCTCGCGCTCTCGGGCCTCCCGTTCCTGGGCCCGATCGGCGGCGCGCGCGTCGGCTACAACGGCGGCAAGTATCTCCTGAACCCAACGGCTACGGAGCTTGCCGACAGCGATCTCGATCTTTTCGTCGCCGGCACCGAGACTGCAGTGCTCATGGTCGAGTCGGCCGCCCACATGCTTTCGGAGGACGTCATGCTCGGCGCCGTGATGTTCGGCCACGAGCAGATGCAAGTCGCGATCAAAGCGATCAAGGCGCTTGCCGCAGAGGCGGGCCGGCCGCAGATTTCCTGGACGGCTCCGCCGGTCGACGAGGCGCTAGTTAGCGCGGTCGAGCAGGCGGTTGCCGGGCAATTGACGGAAGCCTACGCGATCCCGGAAAAGCAGACGCGGTATTCACGAATCGCCGACATAAAGCAGTCTTGCGTTGCCGCGCTCGCGGAACCTGAGAGCTCGACTTGGACCGCGGCGCAAGTCGAAGCGCAATTCCAAAAAGTCGAAAAGAAAATCGTGCGCAGCAGAATTCTCGCCGGGGAGCGGCGCATCGACGGTCGCGATACGCGCACCGTTCGGCCCATCGACGTTCGCGTCGGCGTGCTTCCGCGCACCCATGGCTCGGCGCTTTTCACGCGCGGCGAAACACAGGCTTTGGTCGTCACCACGCTCGGCACCGGTCGCGACGCGCAAATCATCGACGCGCTCGAGGGCGAGCGCCGCGAGCCGTTCATGCTGCACTACAATTTCCCGCCATTTAGCGTCGGCGAGGTCGGTTTCATCGGTTCGCCGAAGCGCCGCGAGATCGGCCACGGCCGACTCGCGCGGCGCGGTGTCGAGGGCGTGATGCCGCCGATGGATACGTTCCCTTACGTCATTCGCGTGGTCTCCGAAATCACGGAGTCGAATGGCTCGAGCTCCATGGCCTCGGTGTGCGGCACGAGCCTGTCGCTCATGGATGCGGGGGTGCCGACCAAGGCGCCGGTCGCCGGCGTCGCAATGGGCCTCATCAAGGAGGAGCGCGGGTTCGTCGTCCTGACCGACATTCTCGGCGACGAAGATCATCTCGGCGACATGGATTTCAAAGTCGCGGGGACGGAAGAGGGCGTCACGGCCCTACAGATGGACATCAAGATCGACGGCATAACGCGCGAGATCATGGCCACGGCGCTCGAGCAGGCACGTGAAGGACGCCGGCACATTTTGCGCGAGATGAACAAGGTGCTGGCCAAGCCGCGCGAGAAGATGTCCGAGTGGGCGCCTACGATCATCACGATGAAGATCGACCCCGAGAAGATCAGGGAGGTCATCGGCAAGGGTGGCGCCGTGATCCGCGCCATTACGGAGGAAACGGGCGCGACGGTCGATATCGAGAACGATGGCACCGTCAAGATCGCCTCCGTCAGCGGCGCGGCGGGACGCGCGGCTAAAGAGCGCATCGAGCTCATTACGGCCGACGTCGAGGTCGGGCGGGTCTATCAGGGTAAGGTCGCTCGCCTCATGGATTTCGGCGCGTTCGTGACGATCCTGCCCGGGCGCGACGGGCTCGTGCACATCTCGCAGATATCGAACGAGCGCGTCGAGAAGGTCAGCGACAAGCTCAAGGAAGGCGACGTGGTGAAGGTGAAAGTTCTCGAGGTCGACCGCCAGGGCCGCATCCGGCTCAGCATGCGCGACGTCGCGGCCTAGCTATTCCGTTCGCGGGCGTCCTATGCCCCGATAAGCCGAGTCGCGGCCTAGCGCGCGGCTGCCTACGGCTTCCTCGAGCGCCGGCCGCGGGTCATACGCTCCGGGCTGGCCGTGCGCGCGCACGATGCTCGTCAGCATCGCCGTGCTCAAGAACGGACGCTCGCCGACCTCGAGGTCGGCGATGATCTGCAGCAACACCGCTCGCGTGACATCGTTCCCGGTTGCGCTTTCAACGACGGTGAACGGGATATCGTTGGCCGCGAGCCGGCAAATGTCTTTGAAAGAGATATAGCGGCTCTCGGCCGTATCGTAGAGTCTGCGATTCGGGTATTTCTTGATCACTCTGGCCTGATAGGTCATGGTCCCCTCGAATGTCTCCGCTCGCGTGCGCTGCTAAGCGATATGGATGCTTCGGCGTCCGATTAGTTCCTCGATACGCCAATATCGGGTCGCCCAAGCCCATAGCTCGGAGCCCTGCGCTCCGCGAACCTCGTCAGGGACCTTGAGCCCCAGAAGCTCGAGGACTCGAACCGCGGTTTCCGCGGAATAGCCCGGGCCCACGGGGGCGGCACCCGTTTGCTTGGACAGCTTGACGCCTTGGGCGTCGCTGAGCACCGGTACATGGAAGTATCGCGGCTCGGGGAACCCCAGGAGCCGCCGCAGGTGCAGGTGGACCAGGGACGACGACAGCAAGTCCGTGCCACGGACGATCGTATCGACGCCCTGCCAATGATCGTCGAGCACGCCCGCGAGGTGGTACGCGGGCAAGTCATCGCGTCTGTAAACGACGTAGTCACCCGCCGTCTCGTAAAGGTCGACCTCAACAAAACCTTGCAAGTGGTCGATAAAGCTGAGTTTTCCAGGGTTGACGCGCGCGCGGATCGCAGTCGCGCCCGGATGCGCGATACGGGAGCGGCAGGTCCCGGGGTACCGGCGCCGCCCGCCGGTGCTCGCTTCGACGTCTTTGCGGCTGCAGCTGCACCGAAAGGCAACGCCGCGCTCGAGCAGAGCTTGCGCGGCGGCTCGATACTCGGGGAAGCGCGTGTGTTGGTAAACGACCTCTCGATCCCAGTGAAGACCGTAGGCATCGAGTGTTCTCAGGATGTCGCCTGCGGCGTCGGGGAGCTCGCGCAACGGATCGATATCCTCGACGCGCACGAGCCAATCGCCGCCGGCTTGGCGCGCATGTAGGTAGCTTGCGACTGCCGTCGTCAGTGAGCCGAGATGCAGCGGTCCCGAGGGCGAGGGAGCGAAACGGCCGACATAAGCCAAGCGCCGAGCCTCGTTGCGCCGACTACTACCGGTTGTAGTCCTCGCGGTCCCGGAATTGCCGTTCGGCGAGCTCGCGCCGTTCCTGCGCTTCGACACAGAGCGTCGCCACGGGCCGCGCTTCGAGGCGCCGTAGGCCGATTTCGTCTCCGGTCTCTTCGCAGTACCCGTATGTGCCCTCGTCGATTCGGCTGAGCGCCGAGTCGATCTTCTTGAGGAGCTTGCGCTCCCGATCACGCGTGCGCAGCTCGAGCCCGAACTCGGACTCTTGCGTCGCCCGGTCGTTGGGATCCGGGAAGTTCGCGGCATCGTCCTTCATGTGATGCACGGTCCGATCGACTTCTTCCATGAGCTCGCGTCGCCATGCGAGCAGGATCTGCCTGAAGTGCTCGAGCTGGGTGTTGCTCATATAGGCTTCGCCGCGCTTGGGCTCGTAGGGCTTGAAGTCGCGGCTCGGGCCCGTCAAAACGTTGACCTTCGTCGGGCTCAAGGTCGGGCGAGCCGGTATCGGACGTGGCGGGAACGGTCGGGTTTTGATCGGCGGGGAGGTGCGGGTCGTGGCTGGGCCGCTTTTGGCAGTCGCGGCCCGTTTGGGAGAATTATTGCTCGACACAGCTCTGCCTTGAGATCCCTTCTTGCTTGGTGTGCTCTTGGCAAAGCTCGCTCGCGCAGCGCCGGCTTTGGAAACGCGCTTCGTGCTTCTCACCGCGGCGGTTTTCCGCGGGGGTTTCATCCGTTTGGGTGGGCGCTTTTTCCGCGAGGTCTTTGCCATACGAAGGCGGCGATTATACATACGCCGATCATGAACGGAAGCCTGCCTCAGCTCGGATTTCGCGGCTCTTCCTACGGCGTTTCGAGCGGCGGCGCAGGATGCCACTCCGGGTCACGGTGCTCGCAGACGACAGTCGTATAGAGGCCACCGCGGACGTTGAATTCCGCCGTGAGCCTCGCGAAGCGCGGCGCTAGGAGGCGGACGAGGTCGGCGAGCACCTGATTCGTTACCGCCTCGTGGAACGCGCCGACGTTGCGGTAGGACCACACGTAGAGCTTCAGCGACTTGAGCTCGACGCAAAGGGCGTCCGGCACGTACTCGAGATGGAGCGTCGCGAAATCCGGCTGGCCGGTCTTCGGGCAGAGGCACGTGAATTCCGGAACGCGGATTCGAATCGTGTAATCGTTCTTGGGGTTCGGGTTCGGAAAGGTTTCCAAGCTCGAGCGAGACGGTTTTCCGGACGTGGATTTGGCCACGGAAATTGGCGGCAGAAGTCGTGTTGGACTGATTTTTACTTTACACTACGCCTGTTATCGGAGCCATCGCGGCTCACAGAGCACGCGCGAAGCGGAGGACTATGCGCCTAAGCAAGATACGGCTTTCAGGCTTCAAATCCTTTGTCGACGCGACGACCATTCTCTTCCCCAGCAATCTCACCGGTATCGTAGGCCCCAACGGCTGCGGCAAGTCCAATGTCATCGATGCAATCCGCTGGGTGCTCGGCGAGGCCTCGGCGAAGACCCTGCGCGGCGATTCGATGGCCGACGTCATTTTCAACGGCAGCGCCGGCCGAAAGCCCGTGGGCCAAGCCAGCGTCGAGCTCGTCTTCGATAACGCCGATGGAACGATTACAGGCCCGTACGCAGGCTACGCCGAAGTGTCGGTACGGCGCGTTGTCGCGCGCGACGGAACGTCGCTCTACTTTCTGAATAACGGCCGCTGTCGGCGCAAAGACATTACGCACATTCTGCTCGGTACGGGTTTGGGCTCCCACGGGTACTCGATCATCGAGCAAGGAATGATCTCGCGTCTCGTCGAGGCAAAGCCCGAGGAATTGCGCGCGTTCATCGAGGAAGCCGCCGGCATCTCCAAGTACAAGGAACGCCGCAAGGAGACGGAGCACCGCATCCGGCACACGCGGGAGAACCTCGAGCGGCTCAAAGACCTACGCGAGGAAATCGACAAGCAAATATCGCACCTCCATCGTCAGGCCAAAGCCGCCGAACGGTACAAGGAGCTCAAAGCGGACGAACGCCGCGTCGGCGCCGAGGTGCTCGTGCTGCGTCTGCGCGAGCTGCGGGCGGAGGTCGAAACTCATGAGAAGGCGCTTAAGGAGAAGCAGCGCGGTCTAGACGAGGCTGCTACCCGCCAAGGGAGCATCGAAACGGAGATCGAAAAGCACCGCGTCGCGCTGGCCGAGCGCAACGAGGGCTTCAATGCGGTGCAGGGAAACTACTATCGCGTCGGCGCGGAGATTGCCCGCCTCGAGCAAGGCATTCAGCATCGCAAATCGCTCATGCAGCGGCAGCGCGGGGATCTGGAGGAAACGAGCCAACAGCTCGCGGAGGTCTCCGGGCACATCGCGAGCGATCAGGTCGAGATCGAGCAGCTCGAAGCTCTGCTCGAGGAGCTCAATCCGAATCTCGAGGAAACACATCGACGGTTGCGAAGCTCGGAGCGTCTGCTCGAGGATGCCGAGAAGCGCATGGAGCTCGCGCGTGCAAGCGCCGAGCGCAATGCACAAGAGATTGCGGCCACCGAGCGGACCATCCAAGTCGAGGACGCGCGAATCGAGCAGTTGGCCGCGCAGCTGGAGCGGCTGCAGCGCGGCTACCGCGAGCAGGTCAGCCAGCGCGAGGCCATGAGCTTCGCTGGGCTCGAAAGCGCCATCGAAAAGCTCGCGGTAACGGAAGAGAAGCTGCGTGCCGACACCGGCAACGCGACTCGGTCGCTCGAATCGATATGGGAGCGCATGCAGGAGCTGCGCGCCGAGGAGTCGACGACGTCAGAGACGCTCGACCAATTACGCGCGAAGCTCCAAAACGATCGTGGCCGGCTGAGCTCGCTGCAAGCTCTGCAGGAAGCGGCGCTCGGGAAGCTTTCGCAGCAGGTCGGCGGGTGGCTCGAGCGGCACGCGCTCAATGATCGGCCGCGCCTCGCGCAAACGCTCGCAGTCGACGCCGGCTGGGAGACCGCCGTCGAAACGGTGCTCGATGGGTACCTCCAGGCGGTCACGGTGCCGAACCTGGCGGCGCTCGCCAAAGACCTCGCGAGCATCAGTGCGGCGGGCATCGCAGTCATCGAGGAAAGCGATACGAAGCAGCAGCCGAGCCCGTCGAGCAGAAGCGGCTGGCTCCGCGATCGCATCAAAGCTCCGGCGGCCGCTTTGGGGTTGGTCAGCGGAATTCGAACTGCCGAGTCGATGGCCGACGCCTTGCGTGAACGCAAAACGCTCGCCGGCGGAGAATCGGTCATTACGCGGGACGGCGTGTGGATAGGCGCGCATTGGCTGCGCATTCACAAGAGCGATGACCCGCGCATGGGCGTCCTCGTCCGCAGCGAGGAGATCGAGCATCTCGAGGCAACAATCGCCGCGACGAGTGGCGGTGCCGACAAAGCGTCCCGGACTCTCGCCAGCGTCCGCGACAGCCTCGAAGACTTCGAGCAGCGGCGCGCTGCTGCACAGCTCGTGGCCAACGAGAAACAGCAAGCCTATGCCGAGGCGCGAACCAAGCTCGAGACGAGCAGGGCGCACTTCGAGGAAGCCCGCAAGCGCGCGGCCGCACTCGAGGCGAGCATCTCCGGTCTCGCGACGGATCAGAAGGGAATCGAAGCGGCGCTCGTCGAGAGCCGCAAACAGTTGCGTGCCGCGGAAGCACTTCGTCCAGAGCTCGAGCGCGAGCGCGAGCGGCTCGAGCGGGAGCGCAAACAGCAGCAGGAAGAGCTCGCGCAGGCCCGCAAGCGCGCTGAGCACGACCGAACGGCGGCACAGGAGATCGCAATTCAGGTAGAGACGCGCCGCAGCTCCAAGGAATCAGCGAGTGCGGCACTCACACGCATCAAGACCCAACAGCAGCACTTACTCAAGCGCGAATCCGAGCTCAACACTCAGCTCGAGGCGACTCTCGCGCCGCTCGCGAACGAAGAAAGCACCCTCGTCGCGAAGCTCGATGAGCGTTTGGCGGTCGAAAACGAGCTTTCGCGCGCGCGCACCGGCGTCGAGGAGTGCGAAACATTGGTCCGCGACGCCGAGGCGCGCCGCAGCGAGCAGCAGAAAGTCGTCGCGCAAGCGCGCGAAGGCGTCGAAGCCGTGCGCATGAGCGCCCGCGAAGCCCAGGTCCGCGCCGAAACCGTCGCGGAGCAATTCGCGAAAACAGGTTTCGAGCTCGATGCGCTCTCGACCGGCTTGCCGGAGACCGCAAACATCGCCGAATGGACAGACAGGCTCGACCAGATCGACAAGCGCGTCCAGCGGCTCGGCGCGATAAACCTTGCCGCCATCGAAGAATATGCCGAGCAGTCCCAACGCAAGGAGTACCTCGACAAGCAATTCGTGGATCTAACAGAGGCGCTCGAGACGCTCGAGAATGCGATTCGCAAGATCGATCGCGAGACGCGCGCCCGATTCCGCGAGACGTTCGATAACGCTAATCAGGGGCTCGGTAGGATCTTCCCGCGCTTGTTCGGCGGCGGTCATGCCTATCTCGAGCTCGACAGCGAGGATCTCTTGAGCGCCGGCGTAACGATCATGGCCAGGCCGCCGGGGAAAAAGATCAGCACCATTCATTTGATGTCGGGCGGCGAGAAAGCCCTGACTGCGGTCGCGCTCGTATTCTCGATATTCGAGCTCAACCCAGCGCCGTTTTGTCTGCTCGACGAGGTCGACGCGCCGCTCGATGATGCTAACGTCGGCCGCTTCTCGGAAATCGTTCGGGAGATGTCGAGCCGCGTGCAATTCGTGCTCATAACCCATAACAAGACGACAATGGAGGCTATGAACCAGTTGGCCGGCGTCACGATGCAAGAGCCCGGAGTCTCGCGACTCGTTGCGGTGGACATCGATGAGGCCGTGCAACTTGCTGCGATGTAGACTCGACGGCGATGGTGGAATTGCGATGGGTGCTTTTGGGGCTGGGTGCGGCGCTGCTCCTCGGTGTGTATTTGTGGGGTCGAGGCGTGCTGCAGCGGTTCCTTCCGCAGCGCGCGCTGGCGCGGCGCTGGCTTCCGTCGCGCCCTGAGCTCGACTCCGAGCGCGCAAGCTCGCCCGCAGAACCGGAAGCACCGCCCGAGTCCCCCAGGCCGGCAGACGCCGAGGCGGTAGGCATACGCGCGACGTCTCGTCCCGATCGCGTCATTACGGTTAGGTTCATCCCAAAGAACAAGCAGCTCAGTGCGGAAAAAGCGATTCTCGCGCTGCGCTCGGCCGGCCTCCAGCATGGACGGTACGGAATCTTCCATCGTCTGAGCGACGAGAGCCCCGAGGCGCTATTCAGCGTTGCCAGCCTGACGGAGCCCGGTTCTTTCGATCTCACGAATCTCGGCAAACCGATCGCAGGCATGAGTTTCTTCATCGTTTTGCCCGGCGACGGCGACCCGGTGGCGCGTTTCGACATGATGGTCGAAACGGCGCGTTCGCTCGCGCACGACTTGGACGCCGAGCTCCACGACGAGCGCGGGAGCTCGTGGAGCATCCAACGCGAGCGCTACGTGCGCGAAGAGATCATCGAATACCGACATCAGCACGCGCACGCGTGAGGCGCCTGCGATGACGGTGAAGCAACGATCGGCGAGCAGCGACCCAGCGTCCGAGGTTCGCAGCCTTCGGGCCGCAATCGAGGAGCATAACTACGCCTACTACGTGCTCGACAGACCGACGGTCGCGGATGCCGAGTACGATCGGCTCTTGCGCCGGCTCCAGGAGCTCGAGGCGGCGAATCCGGAGCTCGTAACACCCGACTCGCCGAGCCAGCGGGTAGGAATCACGCCCGCGAGCGAGCTCAAGCCCGTCACGCACTTGCGGGCCATGCTTTCCCTTGAGAACTGCTTCAATGAGGAGGAGCTCGCCGCCTTCGATAGGCGCGTTTTGACCCGGCTCGCGGCAGCCGATATCGAGGCGGGCACCGTGAGCTACGTGGCCGAGCCCAAGCTCGACGGAGCTGCCGTCTCATTCTTATATGAGCACGGTGCACTGAAGCTCGCCGCAACGCGCGGGGACGGCACGACAGGCGAGGACGTGACGCACAATGTGCGGACGATTCAGGCCGTGCCGCTGCGGCTGAGAGGCCCTCAGCTGCCGGCGTTGCTCGAAGTGCGCGGCGAGGTCTATATGCCCCGCGCGGGCTTCGAGGAATTCAATCGGCAAGCCGTGAAGCGTGGCGAGAAAACGTTCGTGAACCCCCGAAACGCAGCCGCCGGAAGCCTGCGGCAGCTCGATCCCAAGCTCGCGGCCGCGCGCCCGCTCGACGTCTTTTTCTACGGCCTCGGCGAGGTACGGGGCTGGGCCCTGCCTGCCACGCACGCGGACGTCCTGATGGCGTTACGTGCCTTCGGCCTCAAAACCTCGCCCGACTGGGAATTGGTAGCGGGAATTCAGGGCTGTTTGGCCTATTACTCGAATATCGGTCGAAAGCGGCCCAATTTACCCTACGACATCGACGGCGTGGTCTACAAAGTCAACGATTTGGCTTGGCAGGAAGCGCTTGGATTCGTCTCGCGGGCTCCACGGTGGGCAATCGCGCATAAGTTTCCGGCCCAGGAGGAAATGACGGAAGTGCTCGGCATCGAGTTCCAGGTGGGCAGGACCGGGGCAGTGACGCCGGTAGCGCGCCTGAAGCCGACATTCGTCGGGGGAGTTACGGTCAGCAACGCGACCTTGCACAACTTTGACGAGCTAAGCCGTAAAGACGTGCGAGTCGGCGATACAGTCGTTATCCGTCGTGCTGGAGACGTGATTCCCGAAGTCGTGCAGGTCGTGAGCGCACGCCGACCGAAGGATGCCGTGCCCGTGGCTGTGCCATCAAAGTGTCCGGTCTGCGCTTCGGAAGTCGTGCGCATCGAAGGGGAGGCGATCGCGCGCTGCAGCGCCGGGTTGTTCTGCCCAGCACAACGCAAGGAAACGATTCGACACTTTGCTTCACGCGCGGCGATGGATATCGAAGGCCTAGGCGAAAAGCTGGTCGATCAGCTCGTGGATGCGGGTTTGGTGAGCGACCCCGCTGATGTCTATGGCCTCACGCTCGAACGGCTCGTCGAACTCGAGCGCATGGGCGAGAAATCCGCGAAAAACCTGCTCGACGCGCTGGAGAAGAGCAAGAGAACGACGTTCGTGCGGTTTCTGTATGCGCTCGGGATCCGCGATGTCGGCGAAGCGACGGCGCTCGCGCTGGCAACGCATATCGGGTCGCTCCATGAGCTCATGGATGCCGACGAGCAGCGTCTTCAGGAGGTGCCCGATATCGGCCCCGTGGTCGCCGGGCATGTTCGAGCGTTCTTTGCACAACGCCACAATCGGGAAGTCATCCGCCGGCTACTGAAGCAGGGAGTTCATTGGCCTCGACCACGTGTGACGGCGCCCGTCAATTCGCATATCGCCGGTAAGCAGATTGTACTGACCGGCACGCTCACGAGCATGTCGCGCGACGAAGCAAAGGCAAAGCTCAGAGCACTCGGAGCCAAAGTGGCGGGTAGCGTATCGAAGAAGACGGATATCGTAATCGCCGGCGAGAACCCCGGCTCCAAATTGGACAAGGCGGTTTCACTAGGGGTAACCGTTTGGGAGGAAGCCGAGCTCCTTCGACTGATCGGGGAGGAACGACCATGAGATCTTCCGTCCAACAGGCAATGCTCGAGTGCCTCCACGGGATCCTGAAGCCTATCGTGCGGTTGCTTCTCCTCTGCGGCATCGGATATGGGGAGTTCGCGGCCGTCGCCAAGGCGGCGTTCGTTCAGGTCGCGAGCGAGGATTACGGCATTCGCGGTCGGCCAACCAATGCGTCACGAATCGCGGCGATGACAGGGTTGTCGAGAAAGGAAGTGAGTCGAATTCGCACTGAGGCTCCCGTGCAGCGCTGGTCTCCCGACATGGCCACAACGCCGGTCAACATGATTCTGCACTACTGGCATTTCGACCCGGATTTCAGCGAGTCGCCTGGCAAACCAAGGGTCTTACCTTTAGAGGGGGACAG
>DATBLZ010000186.1:0-9838 GCA_036555065.1 Gammaproteobacteria bacterium | reverse complement strand
CTCTACCACGAATGGAAAAAAGGGCCCGCCGCAATCGCGGGCCTCACGGCGCACGGGCCGATGTTCTGTTTCGAGCAGCTCGCGCGAGATCAAGGCATGCGCATCGTATTCCGCGCCGAGCACAAGCGCGGCGGTGCCGGTGTCGAGCACTCGCTGACGGGGCCGCTCGCGATGCTCAACGAGAGCATGGCGCTCAACGACAGCGGCGCGCATTGGGCGGCGTGCATGGCCGACGTGGTCGCGCATTGCGCTCGCGGCCGCGCGGAGATCACGAGCACCGGTGCCGTGAGCCCCGGTGTCGAGCTCGTGCTCGATCACGGCAGCGAGGCTTTGTACTCGTGGATCATCGCTCCCGCGCTCGAGGCGTGATGCGCAGACGACAATTCGGTTTCCTTGCGGCGATCGCCGTTGCATCGCTCGCGACCGGTGCGGCGCTTGGGCAAGAATCGACCGCCGAGCGCCGCGGCAACGAGGTCTTTGAGTATTGGTGCGCGCCGTGTCATGCGCCTGGGCCGCGGCACCCGGGCACGCAGGCGCTCGACGTTCTCTACAAGGGCGCGAAGCCCGGCGCCCTCGAGGAGCGGACCGACTTGACGCCGGAGATCACATCGGCATTCGTGCGTGCGGGCGTGTCGGTCATGCCGCCGTTCCGGAAGACGGAAATCAGCGATGCCGACCTCGCCGCGCTTGCCGCCTACCTTGCACCATAGTCCTCGAGTGTTGGAGCGGCTTCAGCCGCGATAATTCTGTGATCAACCTGCGAATCGGCGGCGTCCCCGAGCACTTCAACTTTCCGTGGTGGAAGCTCCTCGCCGGCGAGGGGCTGCGTCCCGCGGGCGTCGATGCGCAGTGGGAGGATTATCCGAGCGGGACCGGCGCTATGGTCTCCGCGCTCGATGACGAAGCGCTCGATGTTGCTGTGCTCCTGACCGAGGGCGCAGTGGTCGGAGCGAGCCGCGGCTCCAAGTTTCGGATCGTGAGCCTGTACACACGCTCGCCGCTAATCTGGGGCGTGCACATGCCCGCCGCTTCGGGACTGGCTGCGGCGCGCGACGTCGACAACGTCTACGCGATCAGTCGCCGCGGCTCGGGCTCGCATCTCATGGCGTGCGCCTACGCCCGAAGCCGAGGTTGGCCGATGGAGCAGGTCAAGTTCGAGGTCGTCGGCGGCCTCGATGGCGCGCTCGAGGCGTTTCGCGCCGGGCGCGCGAACGTTTTCTTCTGGGAGAAGTTTATGACGAAGCCCCTCGTCGATGCAGGCCGGCTCCGGCGCGTCGATGAGCTCATCGCTCCATGGCCTGCGTTCGTGGTCTGCGCCTCGCTCAAGGCGCTGCGCGACAAGCGCGACGCGATTGCGCTCTTGCTCGACGAGGTGTTTCCGGTCGCCGCGGCCGTGCGCGCGGATCCTGCAACGCCCGCCGAGCTCGCCGCACGCTATGGCCTCGATCCCGTCGACGCCGCAGAGTGGCTCTCGGTCACCGAGTGGGCAACGACGCCCGGCATCGACCCGGCGATCGTCTATTCGGTGGCCGATGTGCTCGCCGAGCTCGGTCTGCTCGGACCCGCGCCGCGCGACAGCTTCGTGGCCAGGATAAGTTTGTAGGGACGGCTTTAGCCGCGATCTAACCTTTCCGCACGAGAAAGGTCAGCAAGAAGAGCGCGAGCCGAAGTCCGAGCATGCGCAGTCCCTTCCGTGCTTCGCTCGGTTTGAGGCGCGCGGTCACGGGCATCGTGCCGAACACTTTGCCTTTGACGAGGAGCTCGTTGCCGCTGCGCTCGATCGCGCTGATCTGCATCAGCGGCGAGTTGTCGGGAGAGTAAAGAGTCATCATCGCTTGCCGACCTTAGTGAAGTCGATGCCGAGATCGTCGCAAACGCGCACGGCTGTCGCTCGGCCCGCACCGAAAACTCCGCCGCCGGGATGTTGAAACGGGCCGACGAGGTAGAGACGCTCACACCCCGGAACGGCGTTCTGGCCGAGATCCGGCGTTGGCCGATGCGCGCCGTACTGGTAAGTCGTGGAGGCCACGCCGTGGAGGTCGCCGCGCCGGAAGCTCGATGACGTGCGCTCCATGTCCACGGGGCTGTCGCTGTGATAGGCGAGAACGTTGGTGTCGTCGACGTTCGCGATGAATGTTCCCATGTGCGTGAGCATGCGCCGGACGTAATCGTCTTTGACGTCGTCCCAGTGCTTGCCGTCCGCGCGCGCGAATGGCACGTAATCCCACACGTGCATCGTCGCCTTGCCGGGTGGGACGCGCGAGGGGTCGAACATCGTCAAGCTTCCGAGTCCGACGAGCGGATACGCGGAGAGCTCACCGTAGCGAAGGTTGTCGAACGACTTGCGAATCGTTGCGTATTCATTCGGCAGAAGCTCGATCATGACGGCGCGGACGTGCGGTCCGGCGCGGAACACGAGCGGGGCGTCGAGCGCTGCATGAACGGTGATGCAGCCGATCTCGGAAATCTGCGTCGCTGCTGCCGCTGCGACGACCTTGGAATCGAGACCGGCCACCATCTTGCCGAGATCGTGCGGATGAATCGCGCCGATGACCGCGTCCTGCGCCGCGAAACTGCGGCCATCCGTCGCTTCGACGCCGACGGCGCGGCCGCCCTTGACGAGAACCCGCGCGATATCGACTTCGGCGAGCATGGTTCCGCCATTGGCTTCGATCGATGCGATGAGCGCGTCCGTCAAACGACCCGAGCCGCCGACGGGCACTCCTATTCCATATGCCTCGAGAAAGCCGACGAACACGAAAACGCCCATGCCGGTCGCCTTCTCGTCGGGCGAGACGAGGTTCTCCCCGGCGACGCGCGCGAAGTGCATGCGTACACGATCGTGCTCGAAGATGCTGCAGAGGAGATCGTGCGAGCTCATCTGCATGTAGCGCCAGAGCTCGCGGCCCTCGCGGCTCTGATCCATGAGCGCGTAGGTCGCGCCGACCGGCGCCGGCAGCGTGTACAAGGACGCGACGATCATGGGCAAGTACTCGGCAGCTTTGCCGGCGACCCAGCGATACGCGTCAGCGTCCTTTTTCGAGAACTTCGCGATCTCCGCGCACGTGCGCTCGCGATCTCGATAAAGGCCGAGCGTGCGGCCATCCTCGAATACGGACATCATCGGCAGCTCGGGGACGATGTACCGGAGCCCGAACCGCGCTTTGAGTCCGAGCTCGTCGTCTTTGAGCAGCGGATTCGCTTGAATGAAGATGTGCGCCATCGAGTGTTGGTCGTGGCGAAAGCCGGGGAGCGTCAGCTCGCGGGTCACGACGCCGCCGCCGAACCAGGCGTTGCGCTCTAGTACGAGGACTTTCTTGCCCGCGGCCGCGAGATACGCGGCGGCGACGAGCCCGTTGTGGCCCGAGCCGATCGCGACGATATCGTAGCTCGCCGCCATGCGCTAACCGAGCTGCTGGAGGACGTAAGCCGAGTCCATATACTCGCGCAGCGTGAAGATCTTGTCGTCCCTGATCTCGACGATCCACGCGTAACGGTTGTTGTACTCCTTGCCGTTGCTGAGCTTCCCGAGTCCCTCGGTTTCTGCCGCGACCCAATCGCCCTTCGAGAATATATTCAGGACCTTGACCTTGGGGTCGCCGGGCACGAAGAGCCCACGCACGGGCGCGAGAAACTCGTCGATGATCTTGTCGCGGCCCCGCGTGATGCCGGCGCCAGGAATCGTCCGGGCCGTCGCTTCCCACGTCGCGTGTGCATGCAGGCGAGGCCGCACGGCCTCTAGGTTCCCCGACGAAAGGGCCGCGAAAAACTCGCGGACGAGCTGCTCATTTCGTGGTTCAGCAGTGCTCATGAGTGCCTTTACTTCGAGTTGTGAGTGCGGCGCCGCATTGTACCGTGAACGAACGCAGGGCGTCGTCGCGGGTATGTTAGGATTGCGCGCGCTCATCAGGAGGAAGAGCTCGATGGCAGGAGTCTCCCGCGCACGTCGGGTAAGATGGCTCGCGGTCCCGTTATTGCTCGGTGCGGCGCTTCCCGCTCTCGGGCAAGTAAACCTCGTCGGTCATTGGACGGGTCAGTACCACGAGGACCAACCCGACCGTTTGCCGGGTCCGGAGCTCGGCGACTACGGCGGTTTACCCATCAATGCTGCGGCGCGGATGCGTGCCGAGGCCTGGAGCGCGTCGATACTGTCGCTGCCGCTCTACCAGTGCCGCGTGCATCCCGTCGACTATGCGAGCAGCTTCGCCGAGATTCGCATCTGGGAGGATGTGAATCCGACGACGCAGGAGCTCATCGCCATTCACGTTCAGCATTTCGCGTGGAATACCGTTCGGACCATCTGGATGGACGGACGCGAGCATCCGCCCGAATACGCACAGCATCATGCGATGGGCTTCTCGACGGGGGAGTTCGTCGGCCAGACCCTCAGAGTCAGAACCACTCATCTCAAGGAAGGGTGGCTCAGGCGCAACGGCGTGCCGCGCAGTTGGAACGGAACGCTGACCGAGCACTTCACGCGCCATGGCGACATTCTGACGTGGCACGTTTACGTGGACGACCCCGCGTATCTCGAGGAGCCGTTCTTCCGGAATCGCGACTACACGTACGACGCAGAGGGTCGGATGGGGCCGTACCCGTGCGAGAGCGTCATCGAGACCGTGTTCCCCAAGGGGTACTTCCCGCACTATCTGCCGGGACAGAATGCGTTCCTCGTCGAATACTCACAGAAGCATGGAATTCCGTACGAGGCGACGCGCGGCGGCGCCGCGACCATGTACCCGGAGTACCGCAAGGTCATTGCCGCATTGCCGCGGCCCGAGGCACGAGCCCAATGACGCCCGCGCGAGCCGCAAGACTGCTGTCGCTCCCCGTGCTGGGATGTGCGGGCTTGCTCTCGGCCGTCCACGCCGCCGCGCAGGCGGAACGCAACTTCGACGAAGTCGAGATCCATACGCTCCACGTACGCGATGACATTTACATGCTCGTCGGCGCCGGCGGGAACATCACCGTCCAGCTCGGCGACGATGGCGTTCTGCTCGTTGACGCGCAATTTGCGCCGCTGGCGCCGAAGATCATCGCGGCGATTGCGCGCTTATCGAGCAAGCCGATTCGCTACATCGTCGACACGCATTACCACGCCGATCATATCGGCGGCAACGCGAACCTCCGGCTGGCGGGCAACACCGTGACCGGCGGAAATATGCCCGGCGCCGTGCCGTATGCAGAAGGCGGCGGCGCGCAGGTCATCGCGCACGAAAACGTGCTTTTGCGGTTGAGCGGGACGCTCGGCACCGATGCGGAAGTGCCGACGGGCTTGTGGCCGACGAATACCTTCTTCGACGCCGAGAAACGGCTCTTCTACAACGGCGAGGGCATTCGCATCATTCACGTGCCGGCCGCGCACACGGACGGTGACGTGCTCGTGTACTTCCGTCATTCCGACGTCGTTTCGACGGGCGACGTGTTCTCGACGACGGGCTGGCCGGTCATCGATCTCGAGGCCGGCGGAACTTACCAGGGCCTTCTCGACGCGCTCGATGCGGTCGTCGATCTCATCATTCCGGTATACGGCCAGGACGGCGGCACACTCGTGGTCCCCGGCCACGGGCGCCTTTCGGGCCTCGGCGACGTTCTCGACTATCGCGAGATGGTGATCGTCATACGTGACCGCCTGCGCAGCATGATCGACGCCGGCATGACGCTCGAGGAGATCAAGGCCGCACGGCCGGCCATGGACTACGAGCCCGTCTACGGGACGAGCACGAGTTTTTGGACCACCGACGAGTTCCTCGAAGCGGCATACAAGAGCCTCAGTGAACAGCAGTAGGAAGCTTGAGATGTCGACAATCGTGCGAAGGCGGGGCACAGCAGCGACGATCGCGGCTGCGTTCCTGCTCTTGATGGCGCAATCGGCGTCTGCTCAGTTTCCGTTCGGACCGCCGCGCCCGCAGGGGCCGGCACGCGCAGTCGCGCCGATCGATCTCACCGGCCAATGGGTTTCGATCGTCACGGAAGATTGGCGCTTTCGAATGCTGACGCCGCCGAAAAACGATTACCCGGGGCTGCCGCTCAATGCGGCTGCTCGGGCGGTCGCGGACCAATGGGATCCGGAGCGCGATGCGGCCGACGGCAATGCCTGCAAGTCTTACGGCGTCGGGGCCATCATGCGCGTACCGGGGCGGTTGCGAATCTCGTGGGACGACGATTCGACGCTCAGAATCGAGACCGACGCGGGGATGCAGACGCGTTTCCTGGACTTCAGCGACGCGCCGCAGAGTCCGGGCGAGCGTAGCTGGCAAGGGATTTCGAAGGCCGAATGGGAGTTTCATCGCGCGGGCTTCGGGCAGCCGCCCGCGAATGGCACGCTCAAGGTCGTCACGACCGGAATGCGTGCCGGTTACTTGCGCAAGAACGGGGTTCCCTACGGCGAAAATACCGTCGTCACGGAGTATTTCGACTTATTGACCCAACACGACGGTACCGAATGGCTCGTCGTGCTCACGATCGTCGAGGACCCGGAGTATTTCACGAGTCGCGTAATCACGAGCTCGAATTTCCGCCGCGAAGCCGAGCGGTCGAAGTGGGACCCGACGCCGTGCACAGCAATGTAGGAGCGGCTTCAGCCGCGATGTGCTAGCGGATCACGAATCCGGCGCGCGGATCGAACTCTTTTCCGTCATCGCGCGTTGCGCGCACCCAAATGGCGGCCGGCCGACCGTCGCGCATCGGGTTGCCCGTGATCGTAATCTTGGTTCCTGCGGGGAAATCGCTCTTGCGAATGCCGGAACGGCCGAGCGTGCTCGGGCCTTCGGCTTCGAAGCCCCATGTCGTCACGGTTCCGTCCTCGTTGGTGACATCGACGAGCAGCCAGGAATGCGGGTTCGTGTACTGAAACTCCTTGACGACGCCCGTGACCGTAACCTCCTTGGTGTCATCGAACATGACCGCAGAGTGATGAGCGAAGCTGGGCGTTGCGAGCACGAGGCCTCCGAGCAGGCCTACCAAAGTCTGCCTCATTGCAGTTCTCCTCGAGTCCTTATTGGTCATCTTTGTCCGTAAAAGTGAAATCGGCGAAATCGGACGCCCCTTCGTCGGTCTTGATGACCTCGTTGTTCTGATTCTCTCTGAAATCCCAGTAACGGATCCGCAAGTAGTTATCGTCGTTCGTGAGTTGCTTGTAAAAGCGTCTAGTGTACCAGGGCTCGACGAGCGCGGGCGGGTCGTAGATCCACGAGTCGACGGTGATCGTTCTCGCGTCGGTCTTCTGCCAGATCTCGACGACTTCTACTTGCTCGCTGTAGTGGGGTTGAATGCGTTGATATTGGCCCGAGCGCATCTGTGCCGTGTGAATGACGAGCTTGTCGCCGTCCCAGAAGCCGATCGAGTCGCCTTCCCAGAGCGGATACGCGTCCTCGGGCGTCGGATGACCGCGGCCGTCGGTGTAGACGCGCCGAACCTCGTTCATCATCTCGTTGATGAGCCAGGTTTGCTTCGGCGTGACCGCGAAGTCGCGGAGGAAGGGTTCCGCGAGCCACCTCGGCATGCCCGCAGGCTCGCCGGCGCTCAAAGGGTCGTACTCGAGGCCGCGGTCGACGCGATCGAGCTTGTCGAGCAGCCTCTTCTCGTACTCGGGCGTGAGCTTGGCCGTCGGCAGCGCGTTCATGCTCGCCTGGTCTTGATCGAAGAAGAAGATGTTTCCCTCGAGCGTCCAGACCCCGCTCCAGTCGGGCACGGTCTCCCACGTGAGCTCATGGCCGCCGCCCGCTTCGGCGAGAAAGTGTTGATACAAGTCCCAGGCGGTTTCGTACTGCTTGCCGAGGTCGATCCGAGCTTGCTTCTCCGGCGACGGCGGCGGCGCAGCGACGCGCTCGGCGAGCGCCGGCGCCACCGCAAGCCCGGATACTGCAACCAGGGCGAGCGGGAGAAGTCTCGATTGGGGCTTCGACATGAATGTTCTCGCGTCAGCTTGAATGTTTGACAATTCTACCGCAACTGGCCTTTTCCGAGGGTCCTTGGTATCGTCCCGGCCGATATAGACATGCGTATTTCCATGCGAATTCTTTGCCTGATCTGTGCTGCGGTGCTCGCCTGGCCCGCGCTCGCCCACCATTCGTTTGCCGTTTACGATTTCAGTCAGCAGACTGCGTTCGAAGGCGTAGTCGCGACGCTGAATTTCAAGAATCCGCACATTGCGATGACGTTGACCCAGACCGACGAGAACGGCGAGACGCGCACGATCAACTTCGTCGAAGGCGCACCTGCAAACATGCTCGTCCGTAACGGGTTGCGCCCGGAGATGATCAAGCCCGGCACGAAAGTGACGGCCTATGGCTCGCCGCTGCGCGGAGACCCGACGGTTTTCTTCCTGCGCAAGATCGTCCTCGAGGACGGCCGCGAGTTTCAGTAGCTTAGTCTTCGGAAGATCAGCGGTTCGGGCTTCGGCCGCGCGACTTTGCCGCCATTAGACCTTTATCGGCGCGTTCGATGAGCTCGTCGAGCGTGATGTTTTCCTTCGGCTTACGCACTGAGACGCCGACGCTCGTGGTCATGCGAATCGGTCCCTGACGCGTCGGGATCAAGCTCTCCGTGACCGCGCGCTTGATTCGATCGGCGACCGTGGCCGCGATCTCGGCATTCGTGTCGGTCATGAGGATCAGAAACTCGTCGCCTCCGACTCGGCAAGTCGCGTCATTGCCGCGCACGCAGGAGACGAGGCGGCTCGCGACCCGTCTCAAGACCTCATCGCCGATCTGGTGACCGTGCGTGTCGTTGATCTGCTTGAAATTGTCGAGATCGAGCAGCGCGACGGCGAGCTCGTTTCCGTTACGGTCGGCGCTGTCGAACGCGGCCTTGAGCAGGACGGACGCGCCACGGCGATTCCAGAGGCGCGTAAGATGATCCATCATCGCCTCACGGCGGGCGACGCCGAGCTTAGTCGTGAGCGCCGTGTGCGCATCGCGGAGCTCGTCGGCAAGGAATTCTCGCTGACTCATGGTTGCGAGATCGGCAAGCGTCTGGCGATCCGTTTCGGAGAAGGCGCGGGAACGTACGTCGAACAAGCAGAACGTGCCGATGATCGTATTGTTCTCGTCGTAAAGCGGCTGGCCCGCGTAAAAACGAAAGTTCGGCGGCTCAACGACGAGCGGGTGCTTCTGCGTGCGCGGGTCTTGAGTCGCGTCCTCGATGACGGTCATCTTGCCGGCCTGCACCGTCAGCGTGCAGAAGCTCGCCTCCAGAGGAAGCTCGTTCTTGATCCAGCCGTTGATCGACTTGAACCACTGCTTCTCGGCGTTGATGAGCGTGACTGCGGCCACGGGCACGTTGAGCGCGCGGCGGGCGAGGCGTGTCAGGCGTTCGAACCGCTCCTCGATCGGCGTATAGAAGTAGTCCGACTCGGGAATCCGCGCGAGCTTGATCGTCGCGGTGCTCGCGATCGTCTTGGTCAGCGGCAGGTCTTCAGTCTTGGCGGGCACAGGTTTCGGTTTTACGGAATAAGAGCACACACGATACGGTGTGGCCCCGGAAAAACCTGTGAAACCGGTCTCGGTCCCGGCGTCAGCAACTGTGAAATCCGTAGGCAGGCCGCGGCTTAGGCGCGGGTATCAATGGCCCGCGCCCTCAGGCGTCGAGCACTGCAGTGAGGCGGTCGAGCGCCTCCGTGGCGCTCCGCATCGCGTCAAGTTGGTCGGGTGCCAGGCCTTTCAGGGCTTCGGCGAGCTGCTCGAGGCGCCTCTGGTGCGCGCGCTGAAATGCGCGTTTGCCCTTGGCCGTTGACACGACCAACACTCCGCGTCCGTCTTCCTTGTCCTCGAGGCGCCGTGCAAGGCCGGCATCGACGAGCGCCGAGACCATCCTCGACATCGTCGCCGGACGCACC
>DATBLZ010000175.1:0-8401 GCA_036555065.1 Gammaproteobacteria bacterium | reverse complement strand
CGCGGAGTACTGCGAGGCGTGCGCGCCGCCCGAGTAGGTGCGCCAAGTCGTGTAGCGCGCCGATCCCCCTGCGCCGGCGGTGCCCGCGCGGTCTGCGGCGGGCGTGTCGCCCGGGTTTTCCGAGGTGCAGGAAGCGAGGAGGGTGGCTACGGCGGCGAACGGCGCGATGCGCCGAGCGCTCATCTTTTTGCGCATGGGCAAAGTCTACTAGACTATGCGGTAAAAGAACGACCGCCGCCGCGGCTGGAGGACCCCATGAACCGTAATAACCCGTTGAGGCTGATGCTCGCACTCGGGATCGCCGCCATTTTCGCGCAGACCGCGCAAGCGCAAGACGAGCAGGTCGCGAGAATGCGCGCGGCGCTCGCGTCGCCCGAGCGCGCGGCCGAGAACAAAGCGCGCGACGCGGATCGCAAGCCGATCGAGAGCATTCAGTTTTTCGACATCGAGACCGGTGACACGGTCGTCGAGCTCGTTGCCGCGGGCGGCTGGTTCACCGAAGTGCTCTCGGCAGCCGTCGGTCCCACGGGCAAGGTGTACGCGTCGAATCCGCCGTTCCTCGTGCAAGGCGAGGCGGAGCAGGCATTGCACGCGCGACTCGGCAACGTGCAAGCCGTGCACGCGCCGCTGGCGGAAGCGGGTGTCGTGGGCGTCGGTGACGCCGCCCTAATCGCCCTTAACCTGCACGACGTCTATAACGGCTATGGCGGCAATCCCGGCGGCGAAGCCGTCGCCGTGGGTTTTCTGCAATCCGTCTTTGCGGCGCTGAAGCCCGGCGGCGTGCTCGGCGTGATCGATCACGTCGGCATCGCGGGCCAAGACAACGCGGCGTTGCATCGCATGCTGCCGCAGCAGGCCCGCGACGCGTTGACGAAGGCCGGATTCACGATCGAAGCCGAGTCGAGCATGCTCGCGAACCCGGCCGACGACCACACGAAAATCGTGTTCGACCCGGCCGTTCGCGGCCACACCGATCAGTTCGTGTTTCGCGCGCGCAAGCCCGAGTGACCGGCCGCGCCGCTCAGGCGCGCGGCCGCCGGGTGCGGAAAGCGCTCGGCGACATCCCGGCGCGTTGCGAGAAGAAGCGCGTGAAGTAGGCCGGGTCGTCGAAGCCGAGCGCGTAGGCGATCTCGCTCACGGAGACGCTCGTGTAGAACAACTCACGCTTGGCCTCGAGCAGGATGCGCGCATTCACCATCTGCATCGGCGATTGCCCGGTCACGTTCAAGCAGGCGTTCCGCAACCGCGATTCCGAGACGTTGAGCGCCGTGGCGTAGTCCCCGAGCGACTTGTTCTTGCGAAAATCGCTTTCGATGAGCTCGCGAAACCGGGCCACGAGGTCCTGGTGTCGTCCCACGGCAGTATCCGGGGAGCCCGCGAGCGCCGTCGACAGCCGAATCGCATTCGCGAGGATCGCTTCGAGCAATCCGTCGAGCGCCAAGGCGTGGCCCGGCGAGGAGCGCGCGGACTCGTGGGCAAACATTCCAAAAGCTTGCTCGAGGTCGGTCGCGCGCAGCGCGTCGCCGTCGAGCTGCAACGTGGCGGCGTTTCGGAAGAGCGCATCGACGCCGGGCTCACGGCGTGCCATCTCGTGCAGCACGTCGGCGGTAATCGACAGTACGAATCCATGCGTGCCCGGCTCGAACTCGAAACCGTGCACCGTGCCGGCCGGCACGACGACGAGTGCCGGCGATCGATACGCGATCCTCTCGCCCTCGGCGAGCGCAACGCCTTCGCCGCGACTTACGAAAATCAGCTGATAGAGCGAACGGTGGACGTGCGGACCGATGCGCCAGTCATTGCGCGCGCTGCGGAACTCGATCGTCTCTATGTGCAGCGTCGGCTCGTCATACTCACGCGGCGCTTCACCGTAGAGGAAGAAACTCGGAATCTGCCGGGCGGTCGCTGGCGTAGCCACGCTCGTATAGTAGCGCCGCATGAGAAAAGTCCAAGTGGCCGGCAGCTTCATCCATGTTCCGGGGGCGCAAGGTGCCGCAGAGTCTGGGTCAGCGACCCGAAGGAGTAGAAGGAGACGAACATGCGTTTGGTCATAAGCGTAGCCGTGCTTGCAGCCGTCCTCCCCGTGCGCCTCGTCGCACAGCCGCCCGAGCGCGCCGCCGGCGTCGAGGAGATCACGGTCACCGCACGCCGCGTCGAGGAGAATCTCCAAGACACTCCAATTGCCGTGTCCGTCTACAGCGGTGATGCGCTCGCCGAGCGGCAGGTCTTCGAGACGACGGAGCTCGATCAGCTCGTTCCAAACCTGCAATTTGCCGACAACGCGCCGCTCGCCGGCAACAACAACTCCTCGCAAGTGTTCATTCGCGGCATCGGACAGACGGACCCGACCTCGACCGTCGATCCCGGCGTCGGCCTTTACATGGACGACGTCTACATCGGCAGCGCCGTCGGCGCGACGATGGGGTTGCGCGACATCGCCTCGATCCAAACCCTGCGTGGGCCGCAGGGCACGCTGTTCGGGCGGAACACGATCGGCGGCGCGATCCTCGTCACGACCAACCAGCCAGGCGACGAGGCCGGCGGCACGCTGCGCGGCACCTTCGGCTCCGATAGCCTGATCGACGGCTTCGCGGCGTTCGACGCGCCGTTCTCCGACAACTTCAAGTCACGGTTCTCGATCGGCATGCGCCAGCAAGACGGCTACGTCACGCGCACCGACGGCACGGATCTCGGCGACACCGACGTGCAGGTCGCGACCGCGAAGTTTGCGTGGACGCCCGGCGACAACGTGACGGCGACCTTCGCGCTCGATTACACGAAGACGGACGAGAACGGCTCGCCGCTCGTGTTCGCGGCCATCAACGAAGCACAGACTTTCCCGCGCGTCGCCAGCTACGATGCAGGATGCCCCGGAATGACGGACGTCGCTCCGCCGGGTGGCCCGCCCGACCAGAACGTGCCGATGATCCAGGACGACCGCTGCGCGAACGATCTCCAAGCTCGCGGTCCATTCGCAAACAACGGCACGTACCCGCTCACGAGCGAGCTCGAGGAGACCGGGGTCTCCGCGAACATCGCGGTCGACCTGAACGACACGTGGGTCTTCAAGTCAATCAGCTCCGCGCGCAATCTCGACTGGGCCGGCAACCGCGACGCCGACAACACGCCGCTACGAATTCTCCACACGCTCTACGACGTCGACGGCTCGCAGTGGAGCCAAGAGTTCCAGCTCACGATGCAAAGCGAAGCGCTGACCGGCGTCATCGGCGTCTATTACTTCCAGCAGGATTCGGAGGACATCGTCACGGTTCAGCTCAATACGCCCGCCCCCGGGTTCCAAACCGATAGCGACAACAACACCGTCGACAACGACAGCTGGGCCGCGTTCACGCAGTGGACGTTTGCGCTCGGTGAGCGGCTCGACGTCACGTTCGGCGGCCGCTACACGGAGGAGACGAAGCGCGCGTATCCCGATCAGTACGACTTCGCGAACCCGACGGTGAAGCAAGTGCCGGTCCAGTGGTACGAGGACACGTTCGACGACTTCACGCCTTCGGCGTCGCTGAGTTACCGTTGGTCCGACCAGGGCATGGGCTACGTGAGCTATTCCGAAGGTTTCAAGGGCGGCGGCTGGAACAGCCATTGGAATGCCGTGCTGACGCCCGCGCAGCAGGCGCAGATACACCCGTTCAAGCCCGAATACGCCGAGACGATCGAGGTCGGCTTCAAGCTCGATCTGGCCGGCGACACGTTCCGCCTGAACGGCGCCGTGTTCAGCTCCGACTACACGGACATGCAGATCACGTACCGGGGCCCGGCCCCGGCCGGTGTAGCGCCGTTCCTGACGAATGCCGGCAAGGCCGGCATCGACGGCGCCGAGCTCGAGGCGACCTGGGTGCCGACGGAAGCGTTGATCATCGAGGCGAGCATCGGTGTGCTCGATGCGGCGCTCGAAAATCTCGACAACGTTCCGGCCGGGATCTTGCCGCCCGGCCTCGTCGTGGGTAACGCCCTGCCGTTCGCGCCCGATCAGCAGGCGCATTTCGGCATCGGTTACGACGCACGCCCCGGCAATCTCGTTTTGACGCCGCGCCTCGATGTGGCGTTCACGGACAGGATGTTCTTCGATGCAACGAACACGCCGGAGATCGCACAGCTCGACTCCGTCACCGTGGTCAATGCGTCTTTCGCGCTCGCGCCGAGCGCCGGCAATTGGCGGTTCATCCTCGGCGTGAACAACGCGACCGATGAGCTCTACCCAATCGGCGGCAACTCGTCGCTGACGAGCGGCGCCGGCTACGCGGAGATCGCTTATGCGCGCCCACGCGAGTACTACGCGACGTTCAACTATGACTTCTAAACAGGGCAGACGCGCCGCGCGCGCATACGGTGTTTTGGGTTTTGCGAGCATTCTCCTCGGCACGCCCCTGGCACAGGCGCAGAGCCCGACCACGACGTGCGACGCCGGCGGCATCGGCGCCGCGACGTTGCAGGCCGACGGCCCGGCCGCGAGCATTTTGTCGGTCGAGACCGCCACCGCGGGCAGCGTGAGCTATTGCCTCGTCAAAGTGCTCGTGCCGCGGGCGATCAACATCTGGGTCGGGTTGCCGATGGGCGGGGCGTGGAACGGCCGCTGGCAATCCGTCGGCGGCGGCGTTTACGCGGGCTCGGTGGCTGCGCCGAACCAAGCCGTTGCCGCGGGCTACGCCGCGGCGACCACCGACACGGGCCATGCGGGCCGCGCGCCGCCCGGGAATCCGTTCGCGGCTGCGCTCGACGGCAGCTTCGGCATGCTCGAGCCCGGCAAGCCGAACACGGAGCTCCAGGTCGACTTCGCCTATCGTTCGCTGCATATGATGGCCGTGATCGGCAAGCAGCTCGTCGAGGCGTTCTATGGCCGAGCGCCGACGTATTCCTATTGGAACGGCTGCTCGACGGGCGGGCGGCAGGGGCTGCGCATGGCGCAAGACTATCCGGATGACTACGACGGGATTCTGGCCGGCGCGCCGGCGATTCATTGGGATCGATTCCAGGGCGCGATGCTCTGGCCGGCGATTGCTCAAGTAGAGGACAACGGCGGTCCCATCGGCGGCGGTGAGCCGGCCGTCCTCGCCGCAAAGGAGCGGCTCGCGACCGCGCAGGCCGTCGCGGCCTGCGACGCGCAGGATGGCGTTACCGACGGCGTGCTGACCGACCCGCGAATCTGCGAATATAGCGCGTCGGCGGATCACGCGATCACGACCGCCGAGTGCGCGGCATCGGACGCGACGTGCTTGACGCCGGGCGAGGCCTCCGCGATCGACAAGATGTGGCAAGGCCCCGTGGCCTGCAAACGGGGCGAAGGCACTTGCCGCGTGCCGGAGGTCGCCGCGCGTAATCTCGGCAGCCGCGGCAACAAGCGTTTGTGGTATGGGAGCCCGCGTGGCACCGATTTGACGGCACTCGGCGGCGCGATGCCGTTCCCGGTCACGATCGAGCAGATGAGATACTGGGTCTATTTCGATCCCGCGTGGGATTGGATCGGCGTCCACTATGCAACCTTCCCCGCGGTCTTCAAGGATACGGTCGATAACGTCGGACCGCTGATGGCGTCCGACAATCCGAATCTCGCGGCGTTTCGCGACGGCGGCGGCAAGCTCGTGCTGTGGCACGGCTGGGGCGACCAGCTCATCAATGCACGGGGCACGATCGACTACTACGATCGCGTCGCGAACGAACAGGGCGGCTACGAGCGCACGCAGGACTTCGCGCGACTGTTCATGGCGCCCGGCGTGATGCATTGCGCCGGCGGCAACGGGCCGCAGCCGCAAGGGCTATTTCAAACCGTCGTCGATTGGGTGGAACAAGACCGCGTGCCGGACCGCGTGCTCGCGTCGAAGCCGATCGAAGGCGGCACCCAGACGCGGCCGCTATGTCCCTATCCCGCGCAGGCGCGCTGGACGGGCGAAGGCTCGACCGACGACGCGGCGAACTTCGTCTGCGCCGAGGGCGATCGCGGCGACTGACATGCGCACGCAAGTAGCGATCGTCGGCGCAGGCCCGTCGGGCCTGTTGCTCGGTCAGCTGTTGCACAAGGCGGGCATCGATGCCGCCGTGCTCGAACGCCAGACCGGGGAATACGTGCTCGGCCGCATCCGCGCCGGCGTGCTCGAGCAGGTTTGCGTCGATCTCCTCGACGAGGCCGGCGTCGGCGCGCGCATGCACGACGAGGGTCTCGTCCACAGGGGATTCGAAATCCTTGCGGACGGCGCGCGACGCCGCGTCGATCTCAACCGCTCGAGCGCCGGCAAGAACGTCATGGTTTACGGGCAGACCGAGCTCACGCGCGATTTGATGGAAGCACGGTCCGCCGCCGGGTTGCCGACCGTCTACGAGGCTGCAAACGTCTCTGTTCACGGCTTCGACGGGGCACGTCCGTACGTGAGTTACCACACGAATGGTCGCGAGCAGCGTCTCGATTGCGAGTTCATCGCCGGCTGCGACGGCTTCCACGGCGTGTGCCGGGCGAGCGTGCCGCGCAGCGCCATTGTCGAGTACGAGAAAGTTTACCCCTTCGGTTGGCTCGGCGTGCTCGCCGATACGCCGCCGGTCGGCGACGAGCTCATCTACGTGAACAGTCCGCGCGGCTTTGCCCTGTGCTCGATGCGCAGCCGCACACGGAGCCGCTGTTACCTCCAGATTCCCTTGACCGACGAGCTCGAAGCGTGGACGGACGATGCGTTCTGGCGGGAGCTCGGGCTGCGGCTCGATGACGAGGGGCGCGCGCGCCTCGTTACCGGGGCGTCGCTCGAGAAGAGCATCGCGCCGCTCAGAAGCTTCGTCGCGGAGCCGTTGCGCTTCGGACGGCTCTTTCTCGCGGGCGATGCCGGTCATATCGTGCCGCCGACCGGCGCTAAGGGGCTGAACCTCGCGGCGACCGACGTTAAGTTCCTCGCCAACGCATTGATCGAATTCTATCGAGATGGAAGCGAGGCAGGAATCGACGGCTACTCAGGGCGGTGTCTACGCCGCGTTTGGCGCGCGGAGCGATTCTCTTGGTGGTTCACGATGCTGACGCACCGCTTTCCGGACGACAGGCCGATCGCCGTGAAATTCCAGGAAGCCGAGCTCGACTACGTGCTCCACTCAGAGGCGGGCTTGAGCACCCTCGCCGAGAACTACGTCGGACTGCCGCTCGATTTTGGTGAACAATAGTGTCCCTGAGCGCCGCTGAGAGACTCATCTAATGAAAGCTGGCTTCATCGGCCTTGGTATGCAGGGCAAGTACATGGCCGTCAACCTTGCCGAAGCGGGCTACGACCTGATGGTCTATGACACCCGTCCGGAACCGCTCGCGGAGCTGGCTCGGGTGGGCGCCAAGGTCGGCCGGTCCAACGCGGACGTCGCCAGGCATGCGGAGATAGTTCAGGTCTGTGTTCTCAACGATGCCCAGGTGGAAGAGGTGGTGGCCGGACCGAAGGGCCTGTTGGAGACAGCGGCGCCCGGCACGATCATCGTGATCCACAGCACGATCGCACCGGCGACGATCGAAAAGCTCGCACCGCTAGTAGCAAAGAAGAGAGTCGAGATCATCGACGCGCCGGTGAGCGGCAGCGAGAGAGGCGCAAAGGCGAAGACCATGTCCTACATGGTCGGAGGTTCCCGAGAGGCGCTCGAGAAGTGCCGTCCGCTATTCGAGACCTCGGGACCGAAGATCCAGCACGTGGGCGCGCGCGGCGCCGGTGTTCGTGCGAAGCTCGCCCATCAAATCATCATCACGGTCAATATGCTTGCCGCCTACGAAGGCATGAAAGTCGGTGTCGAATCCGGGCTCGAGCCGAAAATCCTGGAGAAGGTCATCCATGAGGGCCTCGCCCAGAGCTGGGTCGCCGACCAATGGTCCGAGCTCTCGTTTGGCCCTCACTCCCGCGAGGTTTTCTACAAGGATCTGCGCCTCGGCCTCGAGCTTGCGCAGGAGTTGGGCATCTCCGTGCCGGGCGCTGAATTGGCGCAGCAGCTGCTGGATAAGATCGTACCCTAGGTGGAATCCCAGTGAGACTGACGTCATGAGCGCCAACTTTTCAGCCCGCGACATGGTCGATACGGCCGCCGGCGAGATCAGCCGCGAGATCTTCGTGAATGACGACATCTACGAGCAAGAGAAAGTGCGGATATTCAGCCGTGCTTGGCTCTACGTCGGGCACGAGAGCCAGATCAAGAATCGCGGCGATTACTTCGTCTCCAAGATGGGCGCGGAATCCGTCATTCTGACGCGAGACTTTGCCGGCAAGATCCACGTCTTCCTGAACAGCTGCGCCCATCGCGGCATGCGGGTCTGTCGCTACGACGAAGGAAACACCACGGCTTTCAGGTGTCCCTATCATGCGTGGACCTACAAGACGGATGGCACGCTCGTCGGTGTGCAGGACTACGAGAAGGCCTATCAGCCGCCGTTCGACAA
>DATBLZ010000167.1:0-5334 GCA_036555065.1 Gammaproteobacteria bacterium | reverse complement strand
GCGGCCTCGTCGATTGGACGACGATCAACGTCGACTCGACGGCTTTCGCGGTGATTCTCGGGCTCGTGTTCAGCGTGCTCTTCCGCCGCGTCGCGAAGCGCGCGACGAGCGGCGTGCCGGGCAAGCTTCAGACCGCCGTCGAGATGCTGGTCGGGATCGTCGAAGACTCGGTTCGCGGCGCGTTTCAGCACAAGAACAAGCTCGTAGCACCGCTCGCGCTCACGATTTTCGCGTGGGTGTTCTTGATGAACCTCATGGACCTGATCCCCGTCGACTGGCTGCCGACGGCCGCGAGCGCCGCTGGAGTCCCGTACCTCAAGGTCGTGCCGACGACCGACATCAACATCACGTTCGCGATGTCGATCTCCGTGTTCATCTTGGTTCTTTACTATTCGGTCAAGGTCAAGGGCCTCGGTGGCTTCCTCAAAGAGCTCACGTTCCATCCGCTCGCGCCGCCGACCAAAGGCGCCGGCATCGTCGTCGCGCCGCTCTACATAGTTTTCAACTTCGTGCTCGAAGGCGTGTCGCTGATCGCGAAGCCGCTCTCGCTGTCGCTGCGGCTCTTCGGCAACATGTATGCAGGCGAGCTGATTTTCATTCTCATCGGACTCATTGGTTGGTATCAGCTGCCTTTGCACCTGGGCTGGGCGATCTTCCATATCCTTGTGATCACGCTGCAGGCCTACATATTCATGATGCTGACGATCGTGTACCTGGATCAGGCTCACGCGACGGGCGAGCACTAGGGCACGCAGCGGGCGTTTCATTTCGAACCATTCTCGACTGGAGACATTGATGGAAACTGTAATTGGCATGACGGCAATCGCCGTGGCACTTCTGATCGGGCTCGGCGCTCTGGGCGTAGGCGTCGGCATGGGCCTCTTAGGCGGCCGCTTCCTCGAAGGCGCTGCGCGGCAGCCCGAGCTCGCGCCGATGTTGCGCAACCAAATGTTTCTCGTCGTCGCGTTGCTCGACGCGGTTGCCATGATCGGCGTCGGTATCGCGCTCTACTTCGCGTTTGCGAATCCGTTCATTGGCCAGCTCCAAGGGGCGGTCGGCGGCTAGCGTGATGTGTCGAGTGCGCGAGGAGAGCGTTCGTGAGCTTTAATGCGACTTTTTTCGGCCAGACGATCGCGATGATCGTTTTCGTTTGGATCTGCATGAAGTACATCTGGCCGATCCTGATTCAGGCGATCGAAGCTCGGCAGAAAGAGATTGCCGAGGGTCTCGCGGCCGGCGAGAAGGGGCGCCAGGATTTGGCCGAGGCGAAAACCGAGGCGGCGAAGGTGATTGCAGCTGCGCGCGAGCAAGCCCGCGGCATCGTGGATCAGGCCAACACGCGCGGCGGCGAGCTCGTCGAGGCCGCGAAGGCCGAAGGCGAGGCCGAGAAGAAGCGCCGTCTCGAGGCCGCGCGCACCGAGGCAGAAGTCGAGATCAACAAAGCCCGCGACGAGCTCCGCGGGCAGGTCGCGGCGATCGCAATCGCGGGCGCCGAGAAAATCCTCGGCCGCGAGATCGACGCGAAGGCGCACCGCGAGCTGCTGGATCAGCTCGCGAGCGATTTATAGGGATTGAAGGATGGCTGACCAGAGCACCATTGCGCGGCCCTACGCGAAGGCCGTTTTCGACGTCGCGAGCCAGGCGCGCGACCTCGACGCCTGGGCGTCCGCGCTCGCGACGGCCGGGGCGATCGTCGCCGACGAGACCGTGCGCGCGCATTTGCGCCGTCCCGAGCTCGACGACGCACAACGCGCGAAGTTCGTCGCGCACCTGTGCAAGGGCCTCCCCGGCACGAAGGTTTTGGAAGGCGGCGCCGGCGAGAACCTGCTCGAGCTCTTGAGCGAGAACGATCGCTTGAGCGTGCTGCCCGAGATCGCCCGGCAATTCGAGGCGCTCAAGATCGAGGCCGAGAGCAAGGTCAGAGCACAGCTCATTACGGCGATCAAGGTCGATGCCAAGCAAGCCGCCAAGGTCGCGGCGGCGCTCGAGCGCAAGCTCGGGCGCAAGGTGGAATTGGAGATCACGGTCGATCCGACGCTGCTCGGCGGCGCGATCGTGCGAGCAGAGGACAGGATGATCGACGGCTCGGTGCGCAGCCGCTTGCAGCGGCTCGCCGAGACGCTGATCGCTTGAGAGGGAAAGATAGAGATATGGCACTGAAAGCTTCCGAGATCAGCGCGCTGATCAAGCAACGGATCGAGAGTTTCGAGGCGAAGACCGAGGCGCGCGACGTCGGCACCATCATCGCGTTGACCGACGGCATCTGCCGCATCCATGGGCTCGCGGACGTCCAGTACGGCGAGATGATCGAATTCCCGGGCGGGAGCTTCGGCCTCGCGCTCAACCTCGAGCAGGACTCCGTCGGCGCCGTCGTGCTCGGCGATTACAAGCACATTTCGGAAGGCGACACCGTCAAAACCACGGGCCGCATCCTCGAGGTGCCGGTCGGCGAAGGGCTGCTCGGCCGCGTCGTCGATTCGCTCGGCAAACCGATCGATGGCAAGGGCCCCATCAAGGCCGCCGGGACCTCGCCGATCGAGAAAGTCGCGCCCGGCGTCATCGACCGGCAGTCGGTGAGCCAGCCCGTGCAGACGGGCTTGAAATCGATCGACTCGATGGTGCCGATCGGCCGCGGCCAGCGCGAGCTCATCATCGGCGACCGTCAGACCGGCAAGAGCGCCGTCGCGATCGACACGATCATCAATCAGAAGGGCGGCAGCCTCAAATGCATTTATGTCGCGATCGGGCAGAAGAACTCGACGGTCGCAAACGTCGTGCGCAAGCTCGAAGAGCACGGCGCGATGGAGCACACGATCGTCGTCGCCGCGACGGCTTCGGAATCGGCCGCGACGCAATACATCGCGCCGTACGCGGGCTGCGCCATGGGCGAGTACTTCCGCGACAAGGGTGAGGACGCACTCATTATTTATGACGACCTCACGAAGCAGGCCTGGGCATACCGGCAGGTTTCGCTGCTCTTGCGCCGGCCACCGGGCCGCGAGGCCTACCCGGGCGATGTCTTCTACCTGCACTCGCGCTTGCTCGAGCGCGCCGCGCGTGTCAACGCCGCGTACGTCGAGCGTGAGACCAAGGGCAAGGTCAAGGGCAAGACGGGCTCGCTGACGGCGCTGCCGATCATCGAGACGCAAGCCGGCGACGTGTCGGCGTTCGTGCCGACGAACGTGATCTCGATCACCGACGGGCAGATCTACCTCGAGACGGACCTCTTCAATGCCGGCGTCCGCCCCGCAATCAACCCGGGCCTTTCGGTGTCGCGCGTCGGCGGCGCCGCGCAGACCAAAGTCATCAAGAAGCTCGGCGGCGGCGTGCGGCTCGCGCTCGCGCAATACCGCGCGCTCGCGGCGTTCGCGCAATTTGCCTCCGACCTCGATGCTGCCTCGCGTCGCCAACTCGACCGCGGCACGCGCGTCACGGAGCTCATGAAGCAGAAGCAGTACTCGCCGCTCACGGTCGCGGAGATGGCGTTGTCGCTCTATGCCGTCAACGAGGGCTACCTCGACGACGTCCCGGTCGAGAAAGTCGTCGAGTTCGAGGCCGAGCTGCACGCGCACGCGCGCGCCAACAGCAAGGCCTTATTGGACAAGCTCAATAAGAGCGGTGATTACGACGATTCCGTCGTGGCCGATCTGAAGAAAGCCGTCGAATCCTTCAAGAAGACGAGCACGTTCGCGGCGCCAGCGAAGGGCGATGCGAAGGCCGACGCGAAACCCGAGGCGAAGGCTGAAGCGAAAGCCGAAGCCAAGCCTGAAGGGAAGGGTGACGCCAAGGACAAACCGAAGGGCGGCGCCTAGATATGCCGAGCGGGAAAGAAATTCGCCGTCAGATCGCGACCGTCAAGAGCACGCAGAAGATCACGAATGCGATGCAGATGGTCGCGGCGTCGAAGCTCCGGCGCACGCAGCAGCGCATGGAAGCCTCGCGGCCCTATGCGGAGCGTATCCGCACGGTGATCGGGCACTTGTCGGAGGCGAACCCCGACTACCACCATCCGTTCCTCGACAAGCGCGAGGTCAAGCATGTCGGCCACATCATCATCAGCACGGATAAAGGTCTTTGCGGCTCGCTCAACGTCAATCTGTTCCGCCACGTCGTCGCAGACTTGCGCCAATGGCGCGAGCAAGGCGTCGAGTCGGATTTGTGCCTCGTCGGAGCGAAGGCGCTCGCCTACTTCCGCCGCCTCAACGTCAATATCGTCGCGACGGCGAGCTACTTGGGTGAGATCCCGAAAGTCGCCGATCTCGTCGGCGCCGTCACGACCATGACGGACGCCTACCAGAAAGGCGAGGTCGACCGCGTGTTCCTCGTTTACAACGATTTCGTCAACACGATGAGCCAAAAGCCGCGCATCGATACGCTCTTGCCCGTCGAGCCGATCGACAAGGGCGAGCTCCAAGACCATTGGGACTACATTTACGAGCCCGAGGCGCGCGACCTGCTCGTGCACGTTTTAACGCGGTACATCGAGACTCAGGTCTATCGCGCCGCGGTCGAAAACGTTGCCTGCGAGATGGCGTCGAAAATGGTCGCGATGAAGGCGGCGACCGAGAACGCGGGCAAATTCATCGATGCGCTGGAGCTCCAATACAACAAGGCGCGCCAGGCAGCGATCACGCGCGAGATCGCGGAGATCGTCGGCGGTGCGGCAGCAGTCTAGGGAAAGGTAAGCACTCATGAGCACGGGTACAGTTGTCCAGATCATCGGCGCGGTCGTCGACGTCGGCTTTCCGCGCGACGCGATCCCCAAGGTCTACGATGCGCTCAAGATCAAGGAGCGCGATTTGACGCTCGAGGTCCAGCAGCAGCTCGGCGACGGCGTCGTGCGCACGATCGCGATGGGCTCGAGCGAGGGCCTGCAGCGCGGCCTCAAGGTCACGAATACGGGCGAGCCCATCAAAGTGCCCGTCGGCGAGAAAACGCTCGGCCGCATAATGGATGTGCTCGGCAACCCGATCGACCGCGCCGGCGACATCGGCGCCGAGGAGCACTGGCCGATTCATCGGCCGGCGCCGAGCTACGAGGAGCAAGCCGCTGCGACGGAGCTGCTCGAGACCGGCATCAAAGTCATCGACCTCATCATGCCGATCTCGAAAGGCGGCAAGATCGGGCTCTTCGGCGGCGCCGGCGTCGGCAAGACCGTCACGCTCATGGAGCTCATCAACAACATTGCGAAGGCGCACGGCGGGTACTCGGTATTCGCGGGCGTCGGCGAGCGCACGCGCGAGGGCAACGACTTCTACCACGAGATGAAAGAGAGCGGCGTTCTCGACAAGGTCTCGCTCGTCTACGGGCAGATGAACGAGCCGCCCGGCAATC
>DATBLZ010000138.1:0-11359 GCA_036555065.1 Gammaproteobacteria bacterium | reverse complement strand
TCGGGATCCGTCGCCCAGCGGTTGATCCCCGGGTTGAGCTCGTAGAGCTGATCGAGATCGAGCGCGCTGAGCTCGGCGGCGAGCGCCATATCGATCTGGCCGCCGGTCTCGACGATCGAGAAGTAAGGCGCATTCGCGATTTCGGGGAGCGCGACTCCCTGCGCCTCGGGCGCAGCGACGAGCGCGCGAATCGCGATGAGCCGCGGGACATACGTGCGCGTTTCGATGGGAAGGTAACGGCGGATGCCCCAAAAATCCGTAGGCTCGCCGGCGGCTTGCGCGCGCTTGAGCGCGCGTGCGACGTTGCCTTCGCCCGAGTTGTATCCGGCGACCGCGAGGAGCCAATCGCCGCCGAGCTGCAGATGCAGCGCTTCCAGATAGTCGAGCGCCGCGCGCGTCGACTCGACGACGTCGCGGCGGCCATCGAACCACCAATTCTGCGCGAGCCCGAGGCGCCGACCCGTGCCCGGGATGATTTGCCAAAGGCCCGAGGCGCGACCATGGGAGTAAGCGAATGGATCGAAGGCGCTCTCGACGACGGGCAACAGCGCGAGATCCGCGGGCATGCCGCGGCGCTCGAGCTCTTCCGTGATGTAGTAGAGGTAGCGCGCGCCGCGCGTGAAGACGCGCTCGAGATACTCGGGATTCTGCACGTACCACGCGAGCTCGCGCTCGACCGTCGGGTCACTCGCCGTCTCCAGCGCGAAATTCTCGCGCAGACGGCTCAAGAGGTCCGTGGGCTCCGGGATAGGCTCGAGGACGACGGCCGGCCGCGGTACGCGCTCGGGTACTACGGCAGCTACCGTCGGAGTCGGGGGTGCGGCCGCAAGGGCCGCGGCGCTCGGCGGCGCGGCCGTCCGCAGCGACTCGCAGCCGGCGAGCCCGACGCCGAGCGCAAATAGGATCACGAGCGAGCCGCGTCGAGGCTGGACGGTGGACATGCAGGCCCCAAAATTCTGTTGATTCTGCGCGTATCGTACCGATCGAGCGCGGCCGCGCAAGGGAACTGGCTCACACAAGACGGGTGGGAGCGGCTTTAGCCGCGACTCTTCGAAATCGCGGCTGAAGCCGCTCCTACAATAGATCGTCTCACGCTAGAATTGCCCCATGACGATCACCGAGTGGTTGAGCACGCCCGTCGGGCGGCGCTGTCTCGCCAACGAGCAGCGCTTGATCCGGCAAGCGCTCGACCGCGTGTTCGGCGAGCAGCTGCTGCAGATCGGCGCCTGGGGCGCCCGCGACACGTTTCTCCGGTATGCGCGCACCCAACGCAGGGCATTGCTGACGTTCGGCCCCGCGGGCGAGGAGCCCGATGTCGTCAGCGATCCCGGCCACCTCGCGGTCGCCAGCGACTCCATCGATGCGGTTCTGCTGCCGCATACGCTCGAGCGCACGCCCTCGGCGCACGCGCTCATCCGCGAGGTCGATCGAATCCTGCGCGCCGACGGGCACCTCATCGTCTTGAGCTTCGTGCCGGGCGGTGCGTGGGGCCTGCGCCACCTGCTCGCGCGCGGCGGTTATCCGGCCGGGACGCGACGCATGATCCGGGAGCGGCGAATCCGCGATTGGCTCGAGCTTCTGTCCTTCGACGTCGGCGACGCGGTTCCTTACTGCCATACCTTGCCGTTCGAGCAGTTCCGGCGGCTCGGAACGTTTCCGCGCGAGCGGTTCGCGCAACGCTGGTTGCCGATGCTCGCGGGCGGCTATCTCGTCTCTGCGCAAAAGCGCACGCTGCCGCTGACGCCTGTGCGCATGGCCTGGAAACGGCCGCGCCTGCGCGCCGTCGGTGGGCTCGTCGAGCCGACGACGCGCGCCACGCGCGCGCGCGCGGGCGGATGAAGAAGGTCGCGGTGTTCACGGATGGGGCGTGTCGCGGCAACCCGGGCCCGGGCGGCTGGGGCGCGGTGCTGCGCTTCGGCGATACGGAGAAGGAGCTCTGCGGCGGCGAGCCCGAGACCACGAATAACCGCATGGAGATGACGGCGGCGATTCGCGCGCTCGAGGCGTTGCGCGAGCCGTGTCGCGTCGATCTTTATACGGACTCGGTGTACGTGCGAAGCGGCATTACCGAGTGGCTGCCGAATTGGCGCGCGCGCGGCTGGCGTACGGCGGGCCGTAAGCCCGTCAAGAATCAGGATCTCTGGGAGGCGCTCGCGGCGTTGACCGAGCGCCACGCTGTCTCCTGGCATTGGGTCAAGGGTCACGCGGGCCATCCCGAGAACGAGCGCGCCGACGCGCTCGCGAACCAGGGCCTCGAGCTATGCGCCAAGTAGTGCTCGATACGGAAACCACGGGTCTCGAGACGGCGGCCGGCCACAGGATCATCGAGATCGGCTGCATCGAGCTCGTGAATCGCCGGCGCACGAGCCGGACGTTCCATCGCTACGTGAACCCCGAGCGCGCCGTCGACTGGGGCGCGCTGCAAGTCCACGGAATCGACGACGACTTTCTCGCCGCGCAACCGACGTTCGCGAACGTCGCGCGCGAGTTCATCGAGTTCGTGCAAGGCGCCGAGCTCATCATTCACAACGCCGATTTCGACGTCGATTTCATCAACGAGGAACTGCGCCGCCTCGATAGTGTTCCCCACGACGTCCGCGAATGTTGCGCGGTGCTCGACACGCTCGCGCTCGCGCGGCGCATGCATCCGGGGCAGCGCAATAGCCTCGACGCGCTCGCGAAGCGCTACGAGATCGACGATTCAGAGCGCGAGCTCCACGGGGCGCTGCTCGATGCGCGGATTCTCGCCGAGATCTATCTGGCGATGACGGGCGGGCAAGCGAGCCTATCGCTCGATGCCGCCGAGGCCGATGCGGGCGCGGAGCGCACACGGCAGATCGCCCGCGTCGAACGCGCCGGGCTCGTGCTTCCCGTCTTGATCGCCTCGGCGACGGAGCTTGCCGCGCACGAAGCGATCATGGCGAAGATTCGTGGGGCTGCGGCCTGACGCGGGGTCGTGACGCGATCAACTCGTGGGAGCGGCTTTAGCCGCGATTGAGGCGACATGAGGACTTTGGACGACGTCCGCATCGGTATCATCGGCTTGGGCTACGTGGGCTTGCCGCTTGCCGTCGAGTTCGGCAAGCGCTATCCGACCGTCGGCTTCGACATCAGCGAGAAGCGCGTAGCGGAGCTCCGTGCGGGCCGCGACCGCACGCTCGAAGCGTCGGCCGAGGAGCTCGCTGCCGCGAAGAAGCTCACGTACTCGACGCAGCTCGACGACCTCAAGGCGTGCAACTTCTACATCGTCACCGTGCCGACGCCCGTCGGCCGGAACAAGCGACCCGTCTTGACACCGCTCAAAGGCGCGAGCGAGACGCTCGGCCGCGTCATCGGCCAGGGCGCGATCGTCGTCTTCGAGTCGACGGTCTACCCGGGCTGCACGGAGGAATATTGCATACCGATCATCGAGCGGCTCTCGGGCCTCAAGTTCAACCGCGATTTCTTCGCGGGCTACAGCCCCGAGCGCATCAACCCCGGCGACAAAGAGCATCGTTTGACGACGATCAAGAAAGTGACGTCCGGGTCGACGCCCGAAGTCGCGGACTTCGTCGACGCCGTTTACGGCAGTATCATCAAGGCCGGCACGCACAAGGCGCCGAGCATCAAGGTGGCCGAAGCCGCGAAAGTCATCGAGAACACGCAACGCGACCTCAATATCGCGCTCATCAACGAGCTCGCGCTGATCTTCGAGCGGCTCGGCATCGACACGCAGGATGTGCTCGAAGCCGCCGGGACCAAATGGAACTTCCTCAGGTTCAGGCCCGGGCTCGTCGGGGGCCATTGCATCGGCGTCGATCCGTACTATTTGACGGCCAAGGCAGAGGAGATCGGTTATCACCCCGAGATGATCCTTGCCGGCCGGCGCTTGAACGACGGCATGGCGCTGCACGTCGCGTTGCGCATCGTTAAGCTCATGATCAAGCGCAACATTCAGCCCGCCGGTGCGCGCGCACTCGTGCTCGGCCTTACGTTCAAGGAGAACTGCCCCGACGTTCGCAATACGAAGGTCGCGGATGTCGTCGCTGAGCTCAAATCGTATGGCGTGGCCGTCGACGTTCACGACCCTTGGGTCGATCCTGCGGATGCACGACATGAGTACGGCATCGAGCTCGTCGCGAAGCCCGCCGTGGGCTCCTACGATGCCGTCGTCATCGCCGTCGCGCACCGCGAGTTCGTCGCGCTCGGCGCCAAGGGGATCCATGCATACGGGTGCCCCAATCACGTCACGTTCGACATCAAGCACGTGCTGCGAAAAGAGGACGTCGATGGTCGCCTTTAGTACCGCTGTGGGAGCGGCTTCAGCCGCGATCTTCAAATGAAAGTCTTGGTCACCGGTGCCGCCGGGTTCATCGGTTATCACACGGCGCGGCGTTTGCTCGAGCGCGACGACGACGTCGTCGGGCTCGACAACCTCAACGAATACTACGACGTGACGCTCAAGCGCGCGCGGCTTGCCGAGCTCGAGCGGCACCGGAAGTTTCGCTTCGTCAAGCTGGATCTCGCCGATCGCGCGGGCATGGCGAAGCTCTTCGCGGCCGAGCGGTTCGAGCGCGTCGCGCATCTCGGCGCGCAGGCCGGCGTTCGGTACAGCGTCGAGCATCCGTTCGCCTATGTCGACAGCAACCTCGTCGGCACGATGACGGTGCTCGAGGGTTGCCGCCACAACGGCGTCGAGCATCTTGTTTTCGCTTCGACGAGCTCCGTCTACGGCGCCAATACGAAGATGCCGTTCACGGTCCACCAGAACGTCGATCATCCACTGTCGCTCTATGCGGCGACGAAAAAATCCAACGAGCTCATGGCGCATGCCTACGCGAGCTTGTACCGGCTGCCCGTGACGGGCTTGCGGTTCTTTACGGTTTACGGGCCATTCGGCCGTCCCGACATGGCGCTTTTCTTGTTCACGAAGAGCATGCTCGCCGGCAAGCCGATCGACGTCTTCAACTATGGCCACCACAAGCGCGATTTCACGTTCGTCGACGACATCGTCGAAGGGGTCGTGCGCGCGCTCGATCGCGTCGCGGTGCCGAACCCCGAATGGTCGGGCGCTGACCCGGACCCCGCGACGAGCCAAGCGCCCTATCGCGTCTACAACATCGGCAACCAGCGGCCGATCGAGCTCATGCGCTACATCGAGGTGCTCGAGCAGTGCTTGGGCCGCAAGGCGCAGAAGAATCTGCTGCCGCTCCAGCTCGGCGACGTTCCGGATACCTGGGCCGACGTCGAGGACCTCGCCGCCGACGTCGGCTATCGCCCGAGCACGCCGATCGAGGTCGGGGTCAAGCGCTTCGTCGACTGGTACGTCGATTACTACAAAGTGCGCCTCTAGGGATGGCAGCGGCCTTTGTGTGGCAGCGGCCCTTGTGTGGCAGCTGCCCTCCTGTGGGAGCGGCTTTAGCCGCGATCTTGAGACGCTTCGACGCCGAGCTCCCGAGCGATTCGACCGATGGCCCGTTTGAGCAGCGAAGTCGAGACTCTGCCGAGCCGCGTCGCGTCGCCGACCTCGATCGTTGCGAGCTTCGCCGTACGAATGACGGAGGGTACGGGCAACCCGGCCAGAGCGAGACTTCCGACGGACAAATCGCCGGCCCAACCACGGTTCTCTGCGCTCGTAATCATCGTGACCCACAGCAGTCCGTGTGCGGCTTCGATGCCGCCCGTGGACACGACGAGCGCCGGCCGATACTGACGAGCCGAGCGGTCGGTGTAAGGGAACGGCACCTTGATGACGTCGCCCTGCCTAAAGATCGCCATACGCCTTCTTGTCCGCTGCCGAGCTCCATTCGGTGAACGTGCGAAACGGATCATCGCCGACCTTGCTGTTACTCGCCTTAGTCAAAATCACACGATTCGCTTCGATTTGGTAGGCGAGCTCGTCGCCTTCGCTGAGACGCAGCGCGGCTCGAACCGGTTGTGGGATCGTCGTCTGCGCCTTACTGGTCAATTTGCTGGTAATCATCGCTAGGGGCCCGAACGGTAAGGATGATCCTTACTGTAAGGAAGGTCCTTACAGTGGGTCAAGTCGCTTGTCCGCGGCCATGGGAGCGGCCCTAGCCGCGACGATCAATCCGCGAAGAGAGCGCTGAGCTCGATGCGCGCATTGGGTAGCGAGTCGATCGTGATCGCCGCACTGAGGTCGGGCCGATCGCTACGCGCGTACAAAAGCGTTTTGACGTCTCGGTCATAGCGGAGCGTGGTGTCGGCGACCTCGATGATGAGTAGGACGTCGCGTGGCCCCGGATGTGACGTTTTGTAAAAGTCTGCCCGCGGCTTGATGCAGGTAGCGCGCCAACGGGTCGACGACACCGGCGTGCCTGCTTCCTATCGGCGCCACTCTCGAAACCATCGCGTATAAAGGCTACCGTAACTCGAGTCGGTGCTCCACGCAGCCTCTATGTTCTCGCTCGCCTCGTGTCGGCGAAAGTTTAGAAACACGGCCGCACGCGCAGTTTCTGTACAATCGCGACCATGATCGATCGCACCTACGGCCCCCACACGCCGGCCTGGCGCGCATTGCGCGACCATGCGCGGCGGCTTGCGGATACGTCGATCGCCGATCTCTTCGCGGCGGACCCCGCGCGGTTCGACGAGCTCTCGCTCGATGCCCAGGGGCTCTTGCTCGACTTCAGCCGCCAGCGCCTCGATGTCGCAACGCTGCGCTCGCTGATCGAGCTCGCCGAGCAAACCGAGGTTCCGCGTTGGATCGAGCTCATGTTCGCGGGCTTCCCGGTCAACAACACCGAGGACCGCGCGGCGCTCCACGTCGCTCTGCGGCGGCCCGCGGAGCAGCCGCTCCAGGTCGACGGCACGAACGTCATGCCCGCGGTCGAGGCCGAGCGGCGGAAGATACGCCGCATGGCCGGTGCGCTTCACGCGGGCGAGCTCAAGGGCGCGACGGGCAAGCCGATCACCGACGTCGTCAACATCGGCATCGGCGGGTCGGATCTCGGCATCGTCATGGCCGTGCATGCGCTCGCCGAGGACGTGCCGCGGGATCTACGCGTCCACTTCGTCTCCAACATCGACGGCGTCGCGCTCACGCATGTGCTCGACGAAGTCGATCCGGAAAAGACGCTTTTCGTAATTTGCTCGAAGACCTTCACGACGCTCGAGACGCTCACGAACGCGCGCGCAGCGCGCGCCTGGCTGCTCGAGCACGGCGGTGCGCGCGCCGTGGCCGCGCAGTGCGTGGCTGTCTCGACGAACGCGGCGGCGTTGGATCATTTCGGCATCGCCGCCGACAAGCGCTTCGCGATGTGGGACTGGGTCGGCGGCCGGTATTCGCTGTGGTCTTCGGTCGGATTGACGATCGCGCTTGCGATCGGCGCGAAGAATTTCGATGCGTTGCTTCACGGCGGCCACGGCATCGACGAGCACTTCGAGACCGCATTGCTCGATCAGAACCTACCCGTGTTGCTCGCGCTGATCGGGATTTGGAATCGCAACTTCCTAAGCACGCCGACGCACGCGGTGCTGCCGTACGACGATCATCTGCTGCGCTTCCCGGCTTATCTGCAACAGCTCGAGATGGAGAGCAACGGTAAGTCCGTGCGTCGCGGCGGCCAACCCGTCGAGTGCGAGACCGCGCCGATCATTTGGGGCGAGCCCGGCTCGAACGCGCAACACTCGTTCTATCAGCTGTTGCATCAGGGAACCGGAACCTTTTCGGCCGATTTCCTGCTGCCGGCAAAATCGCTCGTCGGGCGACAAGACCAGCAGGATCTCGCGGCCGCGAACTGCTTCGCCCAGGCGTGGGCGCTCGCGGTCGGCGATCCGGAAGGGGAGTCGCGCGGTCCTCATCAGAGCTATCCCGGAAACCGGCCGAGCTCGCTCGTGCTCTTCGCGCAGCTCGATGCCGAAATGCTCGGCAAGCTCATCGCGCTCTACGAGCACAAGGTCTACGTCCAAGGCGTGATCTGGGACGTGAACTCGTTCGATCAGTGGGGCGTGCAGCTCGGCAAAGAGCTCGCCTCGCAGCTGACCGGCCCGGTCATCGCGGCCACGGGCGCGGATCCCGCGCCGATCGCGGGCGCGCTTGCCAAACTGCGCGTGCTACGCTCTTGAGGCTCATGCCGTGTACGCGTCGTTCCACAACGACTCGAGAAAAGTCGTTACCGGTAGGATCTCGATGCCGTCGATCGTGCGGGGACCACTCTCGAGACTGACGCAGATGTAACGCTTGAGAGCGCCTTCTTCGCGAATCGCGCGCAGCGAACGAAGGTCGTGTCCACCGACCGAGCGTTTGGCCTTCACTTCGACGGCCGTGTGTTCGCCGAGCACGAAATCCACCTCGATTCCGGAGGCCGAGCGCCAATGATTGACCGGTTCGCCCGACACGTAGTCTCGATAACAGAACAACTCGTGCGCGATGTAAGTTTCGAGCGCGCCGCCTATCTCGGGCGTGCCAGGCCTGAACAATCTACCTTGCAGCTGCCCTACGACGCCAACGTCGAAAAAGAAATACTTGGATGAGACCAAGGGTTTGCGCGTGCGCGAAGCGCGCCAAGCCGGCACCTCCTCCAGTAACAGGGTGTCGCGAAGAATCGCGAAGTACTCGTAGATTGTCGTCCTCGGTACCTGCGCGTCGTTCGCTACGGCCGTAAAGTTGACCACCGTTCCGTTGCATTGCGCGGCAACGCCAAGAAAGCGGCTGAAAGCCGGGACGTTGCGGGTCGCTCCTTCAGCGACGATTTCTTGTTGGAGATACGTGCCCGAGTAGGCGTCGAGATCAGCCTTCGGGTCGGCGGAGAAGTAGATCGGGGGCAGAAGACCGTTGTGCAGCGCGCGCTCGACCGCGAAGTGTGATCCGAGCTCGCGAAAGCACAACGGACGAAGATGGCGCACGCGCGCACGGCCGCCGAGCAGATTCACGCCACCACCGCGGAGCTTTCGCGCACTCGATCCCGTGAGCAGAAAGCGAACACCCCGCTGCTCAATGAGCCGGTGCACCTCGTTGAGCAGGCCGGGCAGACGCTGGATCTCGTCGATCACCACGAGCCTATCGTCGGCCCCGAGCTCTTCGGCGAGACGGCTGGGGCGGGCGCTGAGGTCAAGAAAAGTAGCCGAGTCGAGTAGGTCGTAGACGCGAGCCTGCGGTAGGGTGCGACGCACGAGATGGCTCTTGCCGGTCTGCCGCGGGCCGAGCAGGAAGTGAGATTTGCCCTCGAGCAACGCGGGGAGGTCGAGAATGCGCGGTACGACCGGGGCGGCTGGCGTCATCTTGGCAAGTGTCGGAAGACTCGTCGTTTGGTATGTTGAATGACGACACCGCCGACAGTCTAGCCCGGCCGCGCGCGGCGGCGCTGAAAGGGGCTCTTGCCCCACTCGAATGTAGAACGGCGGACACTGGCTCATCGCCCACGCCGTATCGGACGGGCGCTTCGAAGCCACTTTGGCCGAGCCGCAGGAGCTCGATCGACTCCGCTTCGGGTCCACGATCCAGTATTCACGCACGTGCGTGCTAACGAACGAGCAGAAACTGCAAGTTCTGCGCGACGAGCTGATGCGTCGTTGTCGGCGCGGGCACCCTGACGAGCTCTCCGAGCGCCCGTCAACGCCGGAATCCAGATACTTGACCCATAATCAGCCTGTCCACGGGCCTGACATGGCCAGCACGCGCCGGTTTCTGTATATTTCCCGTTTCAATTCAGGGGCGAAGAACAAAGTGTTGCGGGGAGTTCGAGCCGTATTCACCGAGAGCGCGATTCTCGCCGAGCATAGGCTGCGGCAAGCGGGCGGTTTGGCGGCCACGCTGTGTCTTCTTGCATTGGGGGCGTGGGCGCCGGCTTCGGCCCAAGTGCCGATCCCGCTCCAAGAGCAGGTTCGCATGTTCAACTCACTGCCGGTCGCGCAGCAGCAGGCCTTGATCCGCGAGCTCCAGCGACAACTCCCGCCCGCGCAGCGCGAGGCCGTCATCGGCATGCTCCAGGGTGGAGCTGCAAGCGGGCAGGCCGAAGTCTCGCCGGAGGCGCTCGAGGCGGCTGCGTCCGCGGTCGCACCGATGGCGACGGAGCCGCCGGTCGAGCTCGAGCCCCGTTTCGCGCCCCTCGACACGCTCGTGATCGAATTCGCGCCACGCGCGGGCGCGCCGCCGCCCCCGGCGGCTCAGCAGCAGCAAGACCTCGCCGCATTCCTCGAGCGTCTCGAGGACGGCAATCCCTATCGGCTCGACAATTCCGGCCGGCTCTCCTTGCCCGGCGTGCCGGCGATCGAGCTCGCGGGTCTCGACGTCGACGAAGCGACGATCCGCGTGCGCGCCGAGCGGCAGCTGCGCCCCTTCGACGTGATCATCACGCGCCTGCCGCTCGAGCCCATCGGCACCGACGCGCTCGAGCCGTTCGGGTACGACCTCTTCGGCGACGACGTGCCCTCGACGTTCGCCCCGGCGACGGATATCCCCGTGCCCACCGACTACGTGATCGGCCCCGGCGACACGATCTATGTGCAGCTTTTCGGCAATACCAACGCCGAGTACCCGCTCACCGTGAACCGCGACGGCACGATCACGTTTCCCGAGATCGGCCCCGTGACCGTCGCCGGCCTCCAGTTCACGGACCTTAGAGACGCGATCAACCAGCGCGTCAGCGAGCAGATGATCGGCGTGCGTGCGAACACGACGCTCGGGGAGCTTCGGTCGATTCGGGTTTTCGTGCTCGGCGACGTGGCGCGGCCGGGTTCTTATACCGTGAGCGCGCTCTCGACGATGACGAACGCGCTCTTCGCGAGCGGCGGCGTAAAAGAGATCGGGTCGCTGAGGCGCTTGGCGCTGATCCGCAGCGGCACGACCGTGACGACGCTCGATCTTTACGATCTACTGTTGCGCGGCGATACCCGCGGCGACGCGCGCCTCCAGCCCGGCGACGTGATCTTCGTGCCGCCGATCGGCGCGACCGTTGCCGTCGACGGCGAAGTGCGGCGGCCGGCGATCTACGAGATTCGCGGCGAGCAGAGCGTCAGCGACCTCGTCACGCTCGCGGGCGGTTTGAACGCGATGGCGAACCGCGCCGATGTCAAGCTCGAGCGCATCGTGCCGGGCCGCGGCATCGCAGTCACGGATATCGACCTCGCGGCGGCGGGCGCGCGCGAGCCGGTGCGCGACGGCGACGTGCTTCGGGTGCAGCCGAATCTCGAGCAGCTCGAGGGCTCCGTGCGGCTCGCGGGCAACGTGCAGCGGCCGGGGCTCTATCAATGGAGCGACGGCATGGTCTTGAGCGACCTCCTGCCGGGCCCTGAGCTCGTGAAGCCGCTCGCGGATCTCAACTACGTGTTGATTCGGCGCGAGAACGCGCCGAACGTCGACATCGATGCTCTCTCGGCCGACCTCGAGGCGATCTGGCAGCACCGCCCCGGCGCCGTC
>DATBLZ010000105.1:0-6564 GCA_036555065.1 Gammaproteobacteria bacterium | reverse complement strand
GCTCATGGAGGGCGGGCTGGGCTCAAAGCCCCTCGTCGTGCACTTCCAGGTGCGGCCGGATCCGCTCGCGAAGTAGATCCCGCTCGAACCTGAACGAAGTTAAAGTAACTCCTTAAGATGCGCTTCCGCGGAAGCGCGGCTCTGGATAACGGAGCACGAATAGGCTCAGCCACGCAGCGCTCATGATTCACGTCGTTTGGGAATTCATCGTCAGGGAGACGGCCCTCGACGACTTCGAGCAGGCTTACGGCCCTCGCGGCGACTGGCAGCGCTTGTTCGCGCGGTACTCGGGCTTCAACGGCACGACGCTGCTTCGCGACACCGCCAACCCACGTCGCTATCTCACGGTCGATTCTTGGGAAACGCCGGCGGATCGCGAGCGCATGCTCGTCGAAGCGGCCGAGCAGTATGCGGCGCTCGATGCGGCATTCGGCAAGTGGACCGAGTCCGAGGCCGAGGTCGGCATTTTCGAATCGCGGCTGAAGCCGCTCCCACAATGAAGTGCAGCGCAACGGGAACCACATGCATGACGAAACGTACGCGCGGCGGGACTTCCTCAAAGCCGCCGGCGCCGGCGCCGCGGTGGGCGCATTGGCGAGTTGCGCCGGAACGCAGGAGTCTTCGCTGATGGCGGCATCGGGCGCTGCGGAGCTCTGCTTCATGAGCGCTACGGGGCTCGCGAGGCTCGTGCGGACACGCGAGCTCTCGGCGCGCGAGGTAATGGCCGCGCATCTCGAGAACATCGGCCGGCTCAATCCGCGCATCAACGCGATCGTCGCCAAGGTCGATGACGAGCGCTGCCTCGCGCTCGCCGACGCCGCCGATCGGCGCGCCGCGAGCGGCGCACCGCTGCCGCCGCTCCATGGTCTGCCGATCGCGTTCAAGGACCTTCAGCCCGCCGTCGGCTTTCCGTACACACGCGGCTCGACGATCTACAAGGACGCGATGCCGACCGAGGATTCGGTGCTCGTCGAGCGCCTGCGCAATGCCGGCACGATCCCGATCGGCAAGACGAACGTTCCGGAGTTCGGTATGGGCTCGCACACCTATAACAAGGTGTACGGCACGACGTTCAACCCCTACGACCTCACGAAGAGCGCCGGCGGCTCGAGCGGCGGCGCCGGTGCGGCGCTGGCATCCGGCATGCTACCGATCGCCGACGGCAGCGACTTGGGCGGCTCGCTCAGAAATCCCGGCAACTTCAACAACGTCGTAGGCATGCGGCCGACAGTCGGGCTCGTGCCGACGGTGCCGACGACGTTTCCCATGCTCGGCTTTTCCGTCAATGGGCCGCTGGCGCGCACGGTCGCCGACGTCGCGTTGCTCTCGAGCGTCATGGCCGGCGCCGACCCCCGCGACCCGGGCTGCGATGTATCGGACCCGGCCGTGTTTCACGGCGCGCTCGAGCGGAGCTTCCGTGGCACGCGCGTTGCGTGGTGCCCCGATCTCGGCGGCTTGCCGCTCGATCCGCGCGTGCGCGCCGTGCTCGAAGCGCAGCGCAAGACGTTCGAGAGCCTCGGCTGCATCGTCGAGGAGGCTCATCCGGATCTCCGTGAAGCCGATTCGATATTTCTCACAATTCGCGCGTTCCGGAGCGCCGCCACGTATGGACCCTTGCTCGATCAGTTCCGCGACCAGCTGAAACCCGAGGCGATCGGCGAGATCGAGGCGGGGCGTGCATTGTCGAGCGCCGCCGTCGCCGACGCGCTGGTCCGCCACGCGCAGCTCCTCGAGCGCATGCGTCAATTCCAGGAGCGTTATGAGTTCACGCTCTGCGCCGTGAATCAGGTCCCACCATTCGACGCGGCGCTCGATTGGCCCAAGGAGATCGACGGCGTTGCGATGGAGCACTACGTCGCTTGGATGAAGTCAGCCTATTGGATCACCGCGACGTTTCGGCCCGCGATCTCCGTGCCGGCGGGATTCACACCTGAAGGACTACCCGTCGGCATTCAGATCGTGGGCCGGTATCGCGAAGATTTCACGCTGCTCCAGTTCGCGCATGCGTTCGAGCAGGCGACGCGCATCGGCGAGCGGCGCCCGACCGTCGCTTAACCCCGGGGCTCGGGTATAGTTGCTGCGTCGCGCCACTGCGGAGACGACGATGCGCACGCGTGAGGATCTCGAGAAACGAGTCGCGGAATTGGAGAGCGAAGTGAGCGCGCTCAAGCGCGGCAGCCCCGTCGTCTGGCGCGGCGTGCGCCGGCGCTCGGCGGCGACGTTCGCGGGCCTACCTCTCTACGACATCGCCATCGGTCCGGACCTCGAGCGCGGCGAGTTCCGCGGCCACGCGAAGGGCATCATCGCGATCGGCGACTTCGCGACCGGCGTGCTGGCCCTCGGCGGACTCGTGCGCGGAATCATCGCGGTCGGTGGCCTCGCCTTCGGCGCCCTGAGCCTCGGAGGCCTATCGCTCGGCATCGGCGCGATCGGCGGCCTGGCAATCGGTGGGATCGCGCTCGGCGGCGGCGCGATCGGCGGCGCGGCCATCGGCGGCGCCGCGATCGGCCACTACGCGTGCGGCGGCGGGGCGCTCGGCGAGCATGTGATCAGCCCGCTCGAGCGCGATCCACTCGCCGTCGAGTTCTTCGAGCGCTACGGGCTCGACGTCGTCTGTCCTCTCTAGGTCATGACCGCTGAGCTCAGGCGGGGCTTAAGCCGCGCCGATCTCGTTTCGATCACGCTCAACAGTGTCATCGGCGCCGGCATTTTCACGATGCCGGCGGCGCTCGCTGCCGGCGCCGGCAGTGCGAGCCTCGCGGCCTTGCTTGGCATGTTGGTGCTGGTGGTCTTGATCGTGCTCTGCATGGCCGAGGTCGCGAGCCGCTATGACGTCACGGGCGGCCCCGTCGTCTACGTGAGCTCTGCCTTCGGCCCGTTCGCGGGCTTCGTCGCCGGCTGGCTCTTGTACCTTTCGCGGCTTGCGACGTTCGGCGCGATCGCAGTCACGATGCTCGACTACGGCGGCGGTCTGTGGGCGCCGCTCCAGGGCACCGCCGCACGCGTCGTGGCGATCACGGTCTTCGTCGCTGTCATCGCCGCGATCAATCTGCGCGGCGTCGTCCGCGGCGCGCTCACGGGCAACGTCCTGCTTGCGCTCAAGCTGATACCACTCGTGCTGCTCGCGCTCGCGGGCGCGTGGCTCGCCCGCGGCGACGCGTTGCCGTTGCCTGCGCCGGCCAAGATCGACGATCTCGGCGCAGCGTTCTTGATCGCGCTCTACGCGTTCCTGGGGTTCGAGCAATCGACGGTCGTCGCAGGCGAGGCGCGGAATCCGCGCCGCGACGTGCCGATCGGCCTGGTCGGCGGCATTGCCGCCGTCGGGCTTCTCTATTCGCTGCTCGTGCTCGCGTGCATGCACACCGTACCCAATCTCGGCGAAACGAAGAGACCCCTCGCCGATGCCGCGGCTGCGCTCGTCGGCGCACCGGGCGCGACGCTCGTGGCGGTGACGGCCGTGTTGTCGTGCGCAGGGACGTTGAGCGTATGGATGATTGCCGCGCCACGCGTGCTCTACGCACTGTCCGCGCAAGGCGAGCTGCCGCGCGCGCTCTCGTTCGTGCACGCAATCCGCGGCACGCCGACCATCGCGATCCTCACGAGCGCCCTTCTCGTGTGGCTCCTCACGGTTTCGGGCACATTCGCATACCTCGCGACGTTCTCGGCGCTGACGCGGCTTCTCGTCTACGCCGGGAGCTGCGCGGCGCTCCCGGTCTTGCGCAAGCAGGGCGGCCCGGCCCCTGTCTCGATTCCGTTCGGGCAGATCTTGGCCGCGCTCGCCGTGCTGCTTGCGCTCGGCGTCCTCGCGACGACGTCGCTCGTAGCGCTGCGTGACGTCGCGATCGTACTGGCGCTCGGCTTGGCGCTACGCTTGATCGTGCGCCTCCGTAATCCGCAAACGTGAGCCGCTAAATACGGCTTCCCCACATGACGAACGCCTGGGGCGTCGGAGCCCCATCGGGCGTCGAGAGCGATATAACGAGCCAATCGCCCCAGTCCCAATCACCGATCGTGCGAGTCGCAAGGCCTTCGAATTCGCCGTTTGTCGCCTCGTAGCCCGAAGCGCAATTCTCGACCAGCAGGGTGACGTCATAGACATTGAATGTGCCGTCCAAGTGCGGAGTCAACGTTCCGTTGCCGACGCAGCCCGAATGGGCGCTCTGGAAATAGAGGCGGCCGTTGCTGTCGACGTTGATGACGGCGTCGATCGCAAGCCCAACGAGCTCCTCGGAGTACTGCCCTGCCGCAAGCTCGAACGTCGCCGGCTCCAAATACGTCGCCGTCGGCCAACCCATTTGAAACGACCAAACCTCGCCGTTGTTCGCCATCGTTATCCGGCCGGCCAACAGGCTGCGCGTCGCCGTCGTAATGCTGATTTCGGCAGGCTCCGCGCGGCACACAGCAGTCGTGCCGGCGGTTTGGCACTCTTGCTTCAATACGATGCCGGCACCACGGGCTTGGCCGGCAACGAATTCGAGCCGCCCCGTAAACTGCCTCGAGCCCGCCGAGTCGTATGCGCCGAAAGGTCCTGCGAGGTAGATCCGAACGAGACCATCAACTGTTAGCAACGCTTCACCGTAGTAGTTCGAAGGACCGATATCTACCCCGCCGCTGAAGTAGCCATGCGTAGCGGGCTCAGAGGGGACGACGGGCGGTGGCGGGGGCGAGGCCGTCGTAGCCGCCGTGTTGGGCCCACCCGAGCTGCTGTCGTGGCATCCCGCGCTGCCGTAGGCGATGGTCGCGCAAACGAACAATCGGCTGGCTCTCTTTCTTAATGACTCAATCGCCGGTAATTGCATACAGCGCTCCTAAGGGGTTCCTCGTCGCCACGCTACGATCTTCTAACGGAGACCCTCCCGCGATTCCGGACCCGCGTACGAGCAAAATACGAGAGAAACCAGAGCATCGAGGCCGGCGATGCGGCGCCAGTGATAGACTCGTGCGGCTTTCTTCCGGCATCCCGCTTTTGCTCGCCTCCACGCCTGATCGCGCAACTCCCTAATGAGCAAACGTGAACCGTTACTGCCGCTCCGCGTTACCTGCCTAACGGTGACGCTCACATCGTTGATGACGCCGGCCCACGCCCAAAAACGAGCCGCGACACTTGAAGAGATCATCGTCACCGCGACGCGCGTGCAGACGAACCTCCAAGAGACGCCGATGTCGATCAAAGCGATCTCTGGCGAGGAGCTCGACGCCGCAGGCATCGACTCGGGACGTGACCTCGGCATTATGGTGCCGAACGTCGTGCTCGCTCCCGGACTGACCGGCGGCGAGCGTGAGTCCTTCATGACCATTCGCGGGCTGCCGGGCGTCACGGTCTACGTCGACGGCGTATCGGTGGGCAACTGGGGATTTCTGCAGAGGAGCTTCGTCGAGCTCGAGCGCGTCGAGGTGCTGCGCGGCCCGCAAGGGACGCTCTTCGGCCGCAACGCGAACGGCGGCGCGATCCATCTGATCACGCGCCGGCCCGGCGATACGCTCGGCGCGCGCGTCGACGCGCGCATCGGGGAGCTCGACCGCCGCGCGGTGACGCTAGCCGTGGACTGGCCGATCGCCGCAGGGATCAAGACCCGCTGGACCGCAGCGGCCGACCGCAACGACGGGTTTCTCGAGAGCCAAACTGCGCCGTTGACGCTCGGCGCCGAGGACGACAGCTTCTATCGCTTCGACATGCTCTGGGAACCGACCACCGATTTCTCGCTGCGGCTCGTCGCCAACGAGGAGAATTCCTACGGCTCCGACGCCCGCGTCGTTCGTATTTCGAACCCCAACCAACTCGGCTACATCGCGTACAACGTCTTGGCCGGTAATCCCGATTACCTGGATCGAGCGCGTGCCGTCAACCCGGCCTTCCCCGCCCCGCCCGCGCCGCTCGCCGGCGATCGTTACACGCCCGAAACGCATGAGCCCGGCTACCCAGGCGGCGTGCTCGGCAAGTGGCAGACGATGTCCAACCTGCCCGGCCCGACGTCCGTGTTCGACAGCCGATATGCGACGCTGACACTCAATTGGAACATAACGCCGCGGCTTGCTCTCGAGTCATTGACGTCGCACAACAACGCTGATTCCCGCCTGGCCGCCGACGCCGACGCCTCGGAGTTCACGTGCCGCACGAGAATCCGTCTCAATCGTGTGGGCGCTACGACGCAGGAGCTCCACCTCACCGGTAATCACTTCGGCGGTCGGTTGCAGTCGCTGCTCGGTCTCTATTACCAGGAATACGAGAATCGACTGCGTGCCTACGGCTGGGAGGACTGGGAATTCGCGATCCCGAACACAGGGCCGAACCCGCCGGTCGGCCGCGGGCCGCCGGGCGAGGACGGCCGGCCGCTCTGGGACATGACGGCCGTCAACTACGTGCGCGCTTGGGGCGCTACCGTCGGCAACAACGACGTTGCGAGCTATGCTCCGCAGACTTTCTTGACGCGCGATTGGCTCGACGAGTCGAGGGATACCGACAGAGCAGTCTTCGGTCACCTCACGATCGGCCTGCGCGATACGCTCGATCTCGAGCTCGGGTTCCGCTACACGGCCGACGACGGCAGCTTCGCGACTTACCTT
>DATBLZ010000104.1:0-9951 GCA_036555065.1 Gammaproteobacteria bacterium | reverse complement strand
TCGACCACGAGCCGGCACGCGCGCCACATCTCGTAGCTCAGCCGGCCCATTTCCTTCTCGGGCGTGTCGTAGATTCCCATCTCGATGCCGAGGCGCTCGGCGTAGAGCCCCCAGCCCTCGACGAACGCCGTGAACTGCGCCACATACTTGCGAAACTCCGGCAACTCGAGCTCCTGCTGAAGCGCGATCTGGTGGTGATGGCCGGGCACGGCCTCGTGGAGACTCAGCGCCGGAATCTCCCAGAGTGGCCGTTGGTCGAGCTTCGACGTATTCACATAGTAAGTGCCGGAAAGACCAACTTCGGGTGCGCCCTGGTTGTAGTACGCGGTCGTCGTGCCCGGGGCGATCTCGGCCGGGATCTCGCGGATGCCGTACGGCAGCCGTGGCAGCCGACCGAACAGCGTCGGCATGAGCCCGTCGATCCTCTTGAGCTCCCGCGCGGTGGCCTGCATCAGCGCTTCGGGCGTCTCCACGTAGTACTTCGGATTGGTGCGGAGCTCGGCAACAAACGCCGCGCGGCTCGCGAACCCCGCAGACCGGGCCACCTGCTCCATCTCCGCGCGGATGCGCGCGACCTCGGCGAGTCCGAGCGCATGAATCGCGGCGGCATCGAGCGCGGTCGTCGTCGATTGCCGAATGCGAAACGCATAGTATTCCGCGCCGCCCGGTTGCGCGGAGATGCCGACCTCGGCGCGGCACGCGGGCCGATACTGGCTCAAGTACCAATCGAGATGCTTCTGATACGCGGGGTTCAACGTCGTTTCGATGGTTGCGCGCGCCTCGGCAGCGAAGCGCTCAAAGTCACTCGCGGTCACGGCAACCGGCCGCGGCCGCAAGAACGGCGCGAAAAAACGCGAGTCGTGCGCGTCGTCCGTTATGACGCCCGAGATCGTGGTCTCGAACCCGTCGAGCACGGCGCACGGCAGCGTGTGACCCTCAGCGATACCGACGTCGCTGACGCGCATCGCAGCGTCGTTGAGCTCAGGGTACCGCTTGAGGCGCGCGGTGTAGCTTTCGAAATCGGCATTCGTCGCGAGCGGCACGTCGTTCGCGAGATTCGCGAACTGTTGATGCCAGCCGCTGTAGGTGGTGAACAGCATCGTCCGTTGGCCGAACTGATTGGCCTCGATCGCCTCGGCGAGCAAGCGGCGCAGCACCTTACGGTTCGTCTTGTCCTCGCCACCGAGCGACTCCTCCGGAATCGCATCGAGCCGCGTGAGGAATTCCCGCGCGGCTTCCTCGCGCCGGTCCTCGCCCTCGAGACTCACGTCGGGGAGCGCGTCGTCGTAATCACGAACCCCGACTTGCGTCGCCAACACGGGATTCTCCGCGAGCACCCACGCCCAGTAATCGTCCATGAGCGTGGCGAGGTCGTCGGCCGGCGCGGCTTGGACAGCGACGTGAACCCCGAGCGCGGCCGCCCAGGCGAGGAACTGGAAGTGAACCGGCCTCGATCGCGACATACCGACCTCCCGGCGGCTAAGGTTAATCGATCCGAACACTCATCTGTGCGTCTGTCCCTCCATGGAGGGGTTCTGGGGATAACTCGGGCGCCCGCCAGAGCGTAAACTGAGCTCGAGATAGCGAAGAGTGCACCATGAGACAAGTCGACTCCGTCCGCATCGGCCCCGCCCTGGTATTGGCTTTGGTGAGCGCGGGCGCGCAGGCGCAAAACCTGCGTGCCGCCGATATCGAAGCCGCGCTCGACGCCGCTTACGCCAAGTACAAGGATCTTCAAAAAGGCGCGAACGCCGACTACATCCCGGCGCTCGCCGCGGTCGACCCGAGCATCTACGGCATCGCGCTCGTGACCGTCGACGGCCGCGTCTACACGGCAGGCGACATCGCCTCCGAGGTCTCGATCCAATCTATTTCGAAGGTCTTCACGATGGCCAAAGTCATCGAGGAGCAGGGGCCCGAGGCGATTCGCGACAACATGGGCGTCGATGCAACGGGACAAGTCTTCAACTCGATCGTGGCCGTCGAGCAGTACCGCGGCTCGGAGATGAACGCGTTGGTGAACCCCGGCGCGATCACGGCGACGAGCATGGTGTCGGGCGCGACGCGCGACGAGATCTGGAACAAGATTCTCGCGTTCCACAGCGATTTCGCCGGCCGGCCGCTGCGCGTGAACCAGGAGGTGTTCGAATCCGAGGCCGCGACGAACCAGCGCAACCAAGCGATCGGCCGGCTCATGTACGCGTACGGGCACATCAAGGACAACCCGGATCAGGCGACCGATATCTACACCGAGCAGTGCTCGATCAGCGTCAACGCGCGCGACTTGGCGACCATGGCGGCGACGCTCGCGAACGGCGGCAAGAATCCCGTGACCGACAGGCAGGTCATGCGCGCCGACAACGTACCCGAGGTGCTTGCCGTTATGGCGACCGCGGGCCTCTACGACGACTCGGGCAAGTGGCTATTTGCGACGGGCCTGCCCGCGAAGAGCGGCGTCGGCGGCGGCATCATTGCGGTCTCGCCGGGCAAGTTCGGCATCGCGGTGATCTCCCCGCCGCTCGATGCGGCCGGCAATAGCGTGCGCGCGCAGCGCGCGATCGCCGACATCTCGAACGCGCTCGGCGGCAATCCGTACGCGTCGCGGCCGCGCTGAGCCTCCGCACCCGCGCGACGGCTGCACCGAGGCGAGAACGCGCCGGTCCGCCACGCTACAATTCGCCCTGCATGAAGACGGCGGAGAATTCGATGCAGCACGTATGGAAGGCCGCAGCGGTTGCGGTGGTTGGCGCGTTGAGCGGGATTGCTTGCGCGCAGCAAGTCGCCGAAACCGGTTTCGAGAGCGTGGGCCGCGGCAGGCCGCTCGCGGCGGATCTGCGCGACTACGAGCTCACGGGCCCCGCTATCCCGTTCGAGTTTGGTCAGGGCGCGCCGAGCTTCGACACACGGAATTTCGTGGGCGCCGCGCGCGACGGCAAGGCGCCCGAAGGCGTCGAGCCGCTGCCGATCGATCTCTTCTCGTCGAAGGACTTCTACAAGGACAGGGCGCTCTGGGGCGATCCGCGCTACTTCCGCTGCAACAGCCCGGTCGGCATCGAGGAGCAGTGGGGCGCGAACGGTCCGCGGCTCATCGGCGACAGCCCGCCGGAGTCGGCGGCGTGGGGATACTGCGACCGCGACTATCCGCGCGAGGCGATCGTGAGCCCGTATCCGTTCAAAACCGCGCAGGAGCACTACGCGGCGCTGCTCGCCGAGACGCGCGCGCGCGGCGGTCCCACGCAGCACACCTATGCAACGGTGCCGGGCGAGTGGACAGGCCGTTACATGCATCCCGGGTTTACGCCCGGCCAAGCCTACTGGTATCGGCTGAGGCACAACCAAGTGCCGACGATCCTCTCGCTGCTCACTCCCGAGTATCAGACGCGCATGGTGCAGATGCTCTATCACGAAGGGCACGACAACGCCGCGCAGTGGCCGTCGCAATACTGCTGGCCGGAAGGCTTCATGCGCCGCTGGCACGAGTTCGCGGTGTGGGAATGGCACATCATGGTCACGCCGTCGGCCGTGCAAATCTTGACGGGGGTCGCGCGCAACTTCATCACGACGATTCACGTCGGCCGCGAGTTCAACATGGACGGTGCCGTGCCGCGCTTGGGCGCCGACGTGCCGCGCTGGTACGGCGAGACGATCGGGTTCTGGGACGGCGACGCGCTCATCACGTGGACGTCCAACATCCAGGGTTGGTTCGTGCACGGCGGCTTCGAGTATTCGAACAAGATGCAGACGATCGAGATCTACACGCCGAATCGTGACGCCGACGGCAAGTTCCTAGGACTCAATCACGAGGCGATCTTCTACGACCCCGAGGCGCTCGTTGAGCCGATTCGCATCGTCCGCAACTACGTGAAAACGAGCGGCTTCGAGGAAGGCGATCCGTACGTCTTCGTCGAGTGCACGCAGACGATCTTCCCGATCGAGGGCCGAGCGACGACGGTCTCGCCGGGCACCGTGATCGACTACAAGGTGCCCGACATGTACGGCCGCCCGTGGGCGCAGATTTGGGAGCAGTACTTCGAGCAGGGCATGGAGAAGCCGAAAGAGAAAGACATCTTCACCTTCGAGTGACGGGTGTCGATGCAACGAAGAGCACTGCTGCGCACGGCTCTGGCCATGCCGCTCCTGTCGGCCGGCCGCGCCGTCTCGGGCGCGCTCCCGGCACGGCGCCTGCGGCCCGCTGATTCGGCGTGGCCCGACGCGGCCGCTTGGGACGAGCTCAACAACGACGTCGGGGGCAGCCTGCTCGTCCCGCGAGCGCTGTTCGACTCGTGCTCGATGGACCCCAACGACGCGCGCTGTCGCGTCGCGCTCGAGCACAGCGACAACCCTTACTGGATCGGCGATCAGCCCGCTGGCACCGAGGTCTCCGGCTGGCTCGATGCGTGGACACCGGCGCCAAGCGCCTACGCGATCAGGGCACGCAACTCGGCCGACGTGGCGAGGGGCGTGAGCTTCGCGCGCGCACACAATTTGCGCCTGGTCGTCAAAGGCGGCAGCCACAGCTACCTCGGCACGTCGAACGCCCCGGACTCGCTCTTGATTTGGACGCGCGCGATGCGCCAGGTGACGCTGCACGACGCCTTCGTCGGCGCCGGCTGCGATGGCACCACGGTGCCGGTCCCGGCGATCACGGCGGAAGCCGGCGCCGTTTGGATGGATCTCTACACCGCCGTGACGACGCAGGCGGGCCGCTACGTTCAGGGCGGCGGCTGCACGACCGTCGGCGTTGCGGGGCTCGTGCAGAGCGGCGGCTTCGGCTCGTTCTCGAAGGGCTTCGGCACGGCGGCGGCCGGTCTCCTCGAGGCGGAGATCGTCACAGCCGACGGCCGCGTGCGCATCGTCAACGAGTGCAACGATCCGGAGCTGTTCTGGGCGCTCAAGGGTGGCGGTGGCGGCACATTCGGTGTCGTCACGCGCATCACGTTGCGTACTCACGATCTGCCGGAGTTTTTCGGTTTCGCGGGCGGAATCATCACTGCGGCAACGGACGCGGCATTCGCCGAGCTCATCGAACGATTCGTCGATTTCTATCGCGACAAGTTGTTGAACCAACATTGGGGTGAGCAAGTCAAGCTCGCGCCCGACAACACGTTGGACATCTCGATGGTATGTCAGGGCCTCGACGATGCCCGCGCGAAGGAGGTTTGGAAGCCCTTCTTCGATTCGGTCCGCGCTTCCGCCGCGCTCACCGTGACGGCACCGCTTCGTTCCGGTGCCGATGTCGCGCGCGATTGGTGGAGTGTCGAGGGCAATCCGTCGATGATTCGCGACACGCGCCCCGACGCGCCCGCGGGTCGCGGTTGGTGGCAAGGCGATCAGGCGCAGGTGGGTGCGTTCATTCACGGTTACGACTCGCTGTGGCTGCCCGCGGCGCTGCTCGCGCGCGACCGGAGCAGGCGTCTCGCCGCTGCGCTGTTCGCGGCGAGCAGGCATCAAACAGTGCAACTTCACTTCAACAAAGGGCTGGCCGGCGCGCCGCCCGAGGCCCTCGCAGCGACGCGCCGAACAGCCACCCATCCTGTCGCGATCGATGCGTTCGCGCTCGCGATCATTGCGGACGGCGAGAGCCCCGCGTATCCCGGGCTCGTGCGGCCGGCGATGGATCTCGCTGCCGCCCACGAGAACGCCAAAGACATCGAGCTCGCCGCGGCGGAGCTGCACGCGATCGTGCCGGGCGCGGGCTCGTACGTCTCCGAGAGCAACTACTTCAACCGGTCTTGGCAGAGCGCCTATTGGGGGCCGAACTATGCACGGCTGCGCGCGGTCAAGGATCGCTACGATCCCGACGGGCTTTTCGTCGTCCACCACGGCGTCGGCAGCGAAGACTGGGACGCGGACGGATTCACGCGCATCGAATGAGCAGCGTCAGCTCGCGGGCACGCTCGCGGCACTGCGCGCGGCGAGCAGCGCGACGCCGACATAAGCCACGAGCGCGCTCGCAAGCGACGTGAGATACGGCGCCGGCCACGCGGGCACGAGCTCGCCGGCGACCCAAACGACCATGCCGACCACGAGCGCCGCATAGGCGCTCGCCGCGCGGCCGAACGTCGTGAAAAGACCGAAGAGGCCGACGACGAAGATCCCGGCGCTGCCGAATGCCGATGCGGTCGCGACGAGCTCATAGATACCGCCGGCGTAGAGCGCAATCACGTACGCGACCATGCCGAACACGATGACACCGCTGCGCGCATACCAAATTTTCTCGCGCTCGCTCGTAGCTCCCTTGAGCGGAACGACGAGGTTATGCGCCGCGAGCGAGCCAGACGCGAGCAGGCAGCTGTCGACCGTCGACAGAATTGCCGATATCAATGCGCCCGCGAAGAGCACGTAAAGAAACGTGGTCAGATGCTCTTGCGCAAGCACGGCGATCAACTGCTCGGGCTCCTCGAGCGCCGGCGCGAGCGCGGGGCCGGCGAGGCCGAGCACGACCGGAATCGACCCGACGCTCAAGTAAATCGCGGCACCGATCAAAGTAGCGTTTCGCGCCGTCGCGGCCGAGCGGCAGCCGAGAATGCGTGTCAGGAGCTCGACCGCGAGCAGCGATCCGCAGATCGGCACGGCCCAGGCCTCGGCGGTCTCGAGCAGGCTCGCGCCGCCGAACGAGAACAAGCTCAAGCGCGCCGGATCGATGAGCCCGACGAGCTCGCCGACGCCGCCGCCGGTCGCTTGACCGACTGCAACCAAGAGCAGCACGAGCCCGATGATCACGGCAACGCCTTGGATGAAATCGGTCACGACGTCGGCGAGCAAGCCGCCCGCGACCGTGTAGGCGACGACGAAGAGCGCCGCTGCCGTGATCGCGACGTCGACGTCGAGATCGGACGAGGCGCTCACGACCTGGCCGAACGCGCGAATCTGCGCGGCCGCCCAAAAGATCGAGGTCGGAATCATGAGGATCACCGCGAGCCGCTCGACACCCGTGCCGTAACGCTCGCGAAAGAGGTCGCCGAACGTCGTGTATTTCCGCCGCCAGAGCGGTGCCGCGATCGCGAGCCCGACGACGACGAGGCAAAGCCCGTAGCCGAACGGGTCGGCGGAGCCGCCGGACAGGCCGTCCGCGTAGATCGCGCCCGCGGCGCCGACGACGGTCTCGGCGCCGAACCACGTCGCGAAGATCGAGAACGCCGCGAGCCCGACGCCGAGCCTGCGGCCCGCGAGAATGTAATCGCTCTCGCTCGCGATGTGCCGCGAGACCGCCATGCCGATCGCGAACTGCACGAGCAGGTATGCGGCGATACCGAACAGCACCGGCTGCACTGCTTAAGTCTCGACGACCGCCGGCGCCGTTTTCGCGCCGCTCAAGAGCAACACGCCGAGGCCGATCAAAATGAGCAGCATGCCGATGCTCTCGGCGAGACCGGGCCGCTCGCCGAGCTGCAGCCATGCCGCGAGGATCCCGATCACGGGCACGATCAGAGAGCTCAAACCGCTGACCGTGGCCGGCAGGCGCTGCAGGATGTAGAGCCACAGCAGCGTCGCGAGCGCCATGCCGCCGATCGCGTTGTAAGTCAGCGCCGCGACGAACGGCGCGCTCCATTCGATGGGGCGCTCGGGCACGAGCGCGGCGACCGCGACGAGCGGCACGAAGCCGAAGAGCATTTGCCAGGCCGTCAACGACAAGAGGGCCGCGCGGCCGTCGACGGGAATCCGCTTGACGATGATCACGCTCACACCCCAGAGCGCGCCGGCCGCGAGCGCAAGCAGGCTGCCCGCGACGTCGGCGCTGCCGTCCCAGACCTCGAGCACGAGCACGAGCCCAATGAGCGCAAGCACGACCGCGGGCCATTGCGAGCCTCGCAGCCGCTCGCCCAAGAAAGGCCAGCCGAGCCCGATGACCCAGAACGGCATCGTGTAGGCGAGCACGGCGCTCTTGCCCGTCTCACCGAACGCGAGCGCCACCGAGATCAAGCCGACGAACCCCGTCGTCTGACAAATCCCGACGAACGCGGTCTTGCCGAGATGCCGGGGCCTGAGCGGCACGCGCAAGGCGACGAGCAGCGCGAAGAGAAGCAGCACGCCGAAGCCCACGCGCAGCGCTGCGAACTCGATTGGGCCGCTGTAGACGAGCGCGGTCTTCATGACGACCCAGTTGTAGCCCCAAATCAGCGCAAGCACGGCGAAGGCCGCGAGCGGGCGGGTGTTCGTTGCGCTCTGTGAGGGCTCCGGATTCACTCCGCCGCGCAGTTCCAGGGCTTGCGCTCTGCGGACTCGCGAAAGACGAACGAGCCTCCCCAGATCCAAGGGCGCACGAGCATGACGGGGTCCGTGACCGTGACTTCGTAGTTGAGCGCGAGCCCGTCGGCGGACAGCTCGAACCGCTCGACGACGCTGCTGGCTTTGCTCTGCGCGGGGCCGAGATCGCCGTAGCTGTGATAGTCGATGTGGTCGGTCGCAACGATGAGCGTGTTGCCGTCGATGCGCGCGCGCGAAAACCCTAAGGGCGACGGCGCGGGCTCGCGCGCGGGCGGCTCGAGATAGGCGATGCGCTCGAGGTCGTAGGCCTCGCCGCGAATGATGATCCTATCGCCTGCGTCGATGAGCTCGATCGGATACGGGCTCATCATCGCGAAAGGCATTCCTGGAACCTCGCAATCGGGGACGACTTGCTTGTCGGGGCCATACGCGGCCTGGGCACGCTCGCCTTCGGGGGTGAGCTCAGCCGCGCCGCGGGGCCGCGGGAATGCCGAAAGGATCGGCGCCCAGACGCGGAAGAGCGAAGGCGCGGTACCCGCGGGAAGCGCGCTGTCGCCGGCCGCGAAAAAAGCGCTCGCATCGCCGACAGCGTTCGCGCCGAAGTAGGGCCGCGCGCCCGGAGCGACGAGGAGCTCGCGGCCGTCCGCAAGCAGCACGTTCGCGACCCACAGTGTCTTGGCGCCGTTGCGCCCTGGATTGCCGCGTACGCGAATCGTCTGACCGACCTCGAAGTACTCCTTCTCGATGCCCATACGTGACACGAGGTTCACGGGTCCGGCTTCGACTTCCCAAGTCTGCCCGCTCGAGTCTTCGAGGCCGATCTTGATGTGCGGATTGACCCAGTGGACGACGGTCACGCGGCCCTCGATCTCGGTTGTCGTCTGCATGTCGAAGTGGGCGACGAACGAATGATGTGCGGAGGCGCTCGCCACTGCCGCAAGCCCTGCGACCGCGGCGACCAGATGGAGGTACAACCGCGGCCGACTTCGGTGAGGCGCAATCATGAAATCAGTATACGGGATGCGCCGGCTTGCGCGCCTCCGCACTTTAACCGAGACTAACGGGCGTCGCCTAAGGGGGTACGCAGGCGACGATCCAGAACGAATAACAACCAACAGGAGTCCGTCATGCCTTCGCTCATCGCGCTCGCAGTATCGGTCGGCGTGCTCGCCGTCGTCGCGACTTGGATCTTCTTCTTGGACCCCGTCGCCGGGGCCCATTTGCAAGTTTGGCAAGCCTTCATTGCCTGGGGCTGCCATTTTCAGGCCGGCGGCAAATTTACGGGCACCCGAAACACGGTTGTCTGCATGAGCTTCGGCGCCGTCGTCGGCATGGCGGCGGGCTTGCTCGCCGGCCAGCTCGGCGCGCTCGGCGCATTGGCGGCGCCCGTGGCCGTCGGGCTCGGCGCCACCGTCATCGTGCTTTCCTCGAAGCTACCGTTCCTCGCGACGATCCCGGCCAGCGTTTACGGCTTCGCCAGCATCGCGGGCCTGTTTCTGTTGGGCGCCGGCATGACACCGACGTCGTCGCTCTTGCCGACGATCCTCTCGGTCATCATCGGCGCGGCTTTCGGCTTCGTCTCGGAAGCGGTTGCCGGAGCGCTGACCAAGAAGTAAACGCACCTCGCAATTCGATTCGTGGGAGCGGCTTTAGCCGCGAAACGCGCCGCGGCCGGGAAACCGGCCGCGTGCGTGTTAGCAGAGCTCACTGCCGCGCGTCGCGCTCGGCGAGTGCCTCGACCAA
>DATBLZ010000090.1:0-24024 GCA_036555065.1 Gammaproteobacteria bacterium | reverse complement strand
GAGGAGGCCACGCGTTGTCCGGCCGGATTCGTCGGCCCGATCGGGCTCGATATCCCACTCTACGTGGACCAAGTCGCGGCCGTGCTCGCCGACTTCGTTTGCGGCGGGAACCAGCGCGACCATCATTGGCGCGGCGTCAATTGGGAGCGTGATTTGCCGCTGCCGACGGTCGCGGATCTCCGTAACGCCGCGGCCGGCGACCCGAGCCCCGGGGGCGCCGGAGTGCTGTCGATCGCGCGCGGCATCGAGGTCGGACATATCTTCCAGCTCGGCACGAAATACAGTGAGTCGATGCAAGCGACGGTCCTCGATTCGCAGGGCCAAGCGCGTCTGATGCAAATGGGCTGTTACGGCATCGGTGTGACGCGCGTCGTGGCTGCGGCGATCGAGCAGAACCATGATGACAAGGGCATCATCTGGCCCGAAGCCATCGCCCCATTCAACGTGATCCTCGTGCCGCTCAATCAGGAGAAGTCTGAAGACGTCGCCAAGACAACGCGGGCTCTTTACGCAGAGCTCACGGCGGCGGGGCTCGAGGTCCTCGTCGACGACCGCAACCAGCGCGCCGGTGCCAAGTTCGCCGATGCCGATCTCATCGGCATCCCCCATCGCATCGTCGTCGCCGAGCGCGGCCTCGCTGCGGGTCGCGTCGAGTACAAGGCGCGCCGCGACGCGGAGCCGACGCTCATCGCGCTCGATGGCGTCGTCCGCGAGCTCGAACTACGGCGGGCACGATGAATCGGCGCATCGCCAGCATTGCTTGGTGCGCGCTGCTCATAACACTCGGCGCCCGCGCGGCCGCGCAACCGCAAACCGACGAGCCCGTCGATCCGTTGCTGCGCGCGGTGCTGCTGCAAGCCGTCGCCGACGCCGACAGCTTCGATGATCGTTTCACGGCCGAAGTCTGGTTGACCGACATGTCGCGGCGCCTCGCCGAGAAGGTGCCCAACACGGATGAGCGGCTGCATATCCTCAAGACCGTGCATCAGCAAGCGACGCGTGCCGAGGTGCCGCCCGAGCTCGTGCTCGCAGTGATAGACATCGAAAGCGAATTCGACCGCTTCGCGATCTCGTCGGCAAGCGCCCTCGGCCTCATGCAGATCATGCCGTTTTGGGTCAAGGAGCTCGGGCAAACCGATAAGAACAAGTTGTTCGACATCGATTTCAACGTGTTGCTCGGCTGTCGAATACTCAAGTATTACCTCGACATCGAGAACGGCGATCTCGTCCAAGGGCTCGCGCGCTACAACGGCAGCGCGGGCCGGCGTTGGTATGCCGATCGGGTCATCGAGCGGCTGCGGACGAAGTGGTACAGGATCTAGCGGACCGAGAAATCCTCGGGAACCTGGCCGGTCCACTCCTCGACCGTGACGCTGACGACGCGGGCCCGCGGCGGTCCCTGCCACAGCCACCGAGTCAGCGTTGCGACGGCATCGGCATCGCCAGTCGCGAGAACTTCGACGCGGCGATCCGGTAAGTTTCTAACCCAGCCACGCACGCCGAGCTCGAGCGCACGCTCAGCAGTCGCGGCTCGAAAGTACACGCCCTGGACGTGACCCGCGACGAGACAGCGAACTGCGCAAGAGTTCTGGATCACACCGCTTAGTCGTCAGCCTCCGCGGCAGCTTGTTGCGCGATCTCGAGCGCGCGCGCGGCGCGGTTCCGAGCGCGCACGGCATTCATACGCGCCGCGCCGTATACCTCGTCTGCGATCAACTGCTCCGCCATATCGAGGAAGCGACGTGCATCGGCGAGCGTCGTCGCGGCGTATTCCTCGGCGTTGGCCGCCTCCGCGGCCATGATTGCCTGCCGCGCATCGCTCATCTCCTGCACGGGAGGGTCGGTGACGCAACCGCTGACCCAACCCGAGAGTAGAATTACTGCCAAACCGTAAAGCGCACGCCGGGGGTACATTTCGATTTATTTAACAGGGACATCCGAGAACCGTCAAGAAAGTCACGCGATGAAAGCCAAGATCTACCACAACCCGCGCTGCTCGAAGTCGCGGGCCACGCTCGCCCTTCTCGAGGAGCGCGGCATTGAGCTCGAAATCGTCGAATACCTCGAGGAGCCGCCATCCAAGAAGACGCTCGTGGCGCTGCTCAAGAAGCTCGGGCTCAAGCCCCGCGACGTCATACGCAGCGCCGAGCCCGAGTTCAAGGAGTCGGGACTGACGCTCGATGCATCCGACGCTGCGCTACTCGACGTCATGGTTGCGATTCCGAAGCTGATTGAGCGGCCGATCGTCGAGGTCGGCGATCGCGCGCGCATCGGCCGCCCACCCGAGCGCGTACTGGAAATACTCGAGTGACCTCGGCACCGACGGTTCTGGTCCTCTATTACTCGCGAAACGGGAGCACGGCTGCGATGGCGCGTGCGGCCGCGCGCGGCGTCGAAAGCGCCGGTGCGGCCGCGCGACTGCGCACGGTTCCGGCCGTGTCCGCAACGAGCGAAGCTGTCGACCCGAGCGAACCACAGGACGGTCCGCCTTACGCGGAGCTCGCCGATCTGCGCGAATGCGACGGCTTGCTGCTCGGCAGCCCGACACGGTTCGGAAACATGGCGGCACCGCTCAAGTATTTTCTCGATTCGACGAGTGAGCTCTGGCTCGCCGGCACGATGGCGGGCAAGCCCGCCGGCGTCTTCACGAGCAGCTCATCGTTGCACGGCGGCCAAGAGTCGACGCTGCTAACGATGATCCTGCCTCTCATACATCACGGCATGCTCTGGGTCGGCGTGCCCTATACAATACCGGCGTTGTTCGATACGCAGACGGGCGGCTCACCGTACGGCGCGACCCATATTGCGACCGAGTGGAACAGCTCCGTCTCGAAGCACGAGGACGCGGTCGCACGCGAGCTCGGGCGGCGAGTCGCCGAGCTCGCAGCGCGCCTCAAGCGCTGAACCACGCTCCTTCCATTCAGCGGCGCGCCAAGACTTCGCGGACGAACGGAATCGTCAGGCGCCGCTGCGCGGCGAGCGACGCTCGATCGAGGCGATCGAGCCACTCGCAAAGCTCCGTCATCCCGCGTTGCACGCGGCTCTGCAGAAAACGCGCCGTCGCGGCATCGAGCTCCAGGCCGCGTCGGCCCGCATGTCCAAGCAAGGCGTCGAGCTGCTGCGCTTCGTCGAGCTCCTGCAACCGATAGACGATTGCGCCAGCAGCACGCGAAGCGAGATCGCCGAGATCAAACGGTACCGCGGAAGGCGGGTTCCGCGCCGCGAGCAGCAAACTCCCGCGGCTCTGGAATTCGTTGAAGACGGTGAATAGGCGAGCTTCCCATTCGGCATCGCCGGCAACGGCATCTACGTCATCCAACGCAACGAGCCCCAGTTGCTCAGCGCCGAGCAACTGTTCGGCGTGAACGTGCTCGTCGCAAAGAGATATGTACATGCTGGCGGCGTTCTGCTCGTGCGCGGCTCGGCACGCGGCCTGGAGCAAATGCGTTTTGCCGCTACCGGCCGGACCGCAAAGCCAAACGATGTCGCGCCGTTGCCGCCCCGCGACCGCGGCCACGTGCGCTAGAGCCGAGGCATTGGCACCGGCGACGAACGTAGCGAAGAGCGCGTGCTTGTCGAGGCGTAGCGGCAACGGCATCTGCGCCGCAGAACGCCGCTCGTCACCCGGGTTCATGGCTCATCCGCCACGCCCGCTTGCTCCAGGTCGTCACATAGTTGAGTCCGCTGACCACGCTCGTCGACACGACGAGCGCCCCGAGCATAAGAAGCAAGATACGCGGCGGCCAAGCGAAGGCTTCGTGGACGATAACAAACAATACGAAGGTCAGCTGACACGCCGTATTGAGCTTACTGATGAGCGTCGGCTGGCCCTCTAATCGCCCGAACAGAAACTGGTACGCGGCCGCTCCCATGACGATCAATAGATCTCGCGCGACGACGACCACGGCCAACCCGAGCGGCACGAGACCGAGGTACGTCAACGACAGGAACGCGCTCGTCAAAAGTAGCTTGTCGGCCGCAGGATCGAGCAAGCTACCGAGCCGTGTGCGCCAACCGAAGGTCTTGGCGAGATACCCGTCGAGCGCATCCGATCCGCCCGCGATGACGATGAGCGTGAGCGCGAGCAGGTAGTCGCGCTCGAGGAGCGCAAAGACGAACGGCGCGACGAGCACGATCCGCACGACACAGATTGCGTTGGGCAGCCAGCGCAGGCTCATTGCGCGCCAGGGGCTCCGGCCACCCGAAACACGAGGCTTGCGCCCGCTTCGGGCGCTGGGATGCTCGACGCAGGGACCAGCACACCGCCGAGTGTAAGAACGCGCTCGACGACTCGATCATCGCCACGCACGGCCACTTGCAATCTGAGCGTCGTGCCGTCGAAACCCTCGACGTCGACCGACTGCAGAACGCTCTGTGACTCCAAGTAGCTGATCACGCGTCCGTACGCGTCGAGGCTCGCGACGTCGAGCACCGTGATGCGGGCGATCCGCGCCCCGCCGATCGTGCTGTACTCGGCCGCATACCGATCCGCAAGCCAGTCCACACCGCCGCGGACGTCGCTTCCGAGCACGGCGCTCGCCCGCGTATCGTCGAGGAAGCTCCAGCGCACGTCGAGACCGAATGCCGCAACGGCGACGCGTCCGACGAGCACGCCGTCGGCGTTGTAGCGCTCGGACGCGGCTGAAATGAGCCCGTCGAATCCGCCCCAAACTTCGGCGAAGCCGATGGCATTGCGGTCCTCGAGATCCAAGAGCGGATACGTGAGCGGCAAGCCGCGCTCGCTCGCGACTGCCTCGAGCTCCTCGCGAAGCTGCATCATGAGCAAAGCGAGCTCCGGGCTCCATTCGTCGGTCGCGGGAGTTGCGCCCATGAGCGCGCGCTGGCCGTCGCCGAAATCGACGGCCATCCACAGCAGCGTCAACGGCCGCTCGGCACCCCAGATAGGCCAGTTCGCGCGCGTAAGCGCGTCCGCGATAGCGGCGGCGTTGAACCCGACCGAGTCGCGCTCACGATCGATTCGGCTCCGTGAAGTTACGAGCGTGCTCGCGCTCTCGATCAAGGGCGCGAGCTCCGGAGCATTCGCCGCATCGCGCCGGCCCGTGATCCGGGTAAGCAGCTGTGTTAAGCCGAGTCGATCGACTTCCCTCTGTCGATTCGGCGTGTTCGGCGGCACCATGACCGTGATCGTGTACAAATCCGGAAAGGTCGCAGCCGGCGCGGTTGCGCTCGCGGCCGCGAGCAGCATGGCGGCCCAGATGAACCGCGCCCGCCTTCGCGTTGACACTGTCAATGGTCGAGCCACGTCGCATATTATAAGCGCCGGACTTAAGCCGCCGCGCCCAGCACGATGACGTCCGATAGCGCCTTGACATATAAGTCTGCGGGTGTCGACATCGATGCCGGCGACGCGTTGGTCGAGCGCATCAAAGGCGCGGCCGCGCGCACCGCGCGCCGCGAGCTCATCGGCGGGCTCGGGGGGTTCGGGGCCCTGTTCCGCGTGCCGCAAGGCTACCGCTCGCCGGTGCTCGTCTCGGGAACCGACGGGGTCGGCACGAAGCTCAAGCTCGCGATCGACTACGACGCGCACGATACGGTCGGCATCGATCTCGTCGCGATGTCGGTCAACGACGTCGTAGTGCAAGGCGCCGAGCCCCTGTTCTTTCTCGACTATTACGCGACCCCGCGGCTCGACGTCGACATTGCCGCGCGCGTGATCACGGGAATCGCGAAGGGCTGTGAGATCGCCGGCTGCGCGCTCGTCGGCGGAGAGACGGCCGAGCACCCCGGCATGCATGCCGCCGGCGAATACGATCTCGCCGGCTTTTGCGTCGGCATCGTCGAAGAAGACGAAGTCATCGACGGCCGAACGATCATTGCCGGCGATGCCGTCATCGGCCTTGCGTCTTCCGGGCCACACTCGAACGGCTTCTCATTGATCCGCCGTGTGCTCGACCAGCATCCCGGCAGCGTCGATTCCCGTCTCGGCGGCGCGCGGCTCATCGATCTCCTGATGGAGCCCACCCGCATCTACGTGCGCGCGCTGCTCGCGGTGCATGCGCGGCAGCGCTTCAAGGGGCTCGCGCACATTACCGGCGGCGGGCTCAGCGAGAACATTCCGCGTGTGCTGCCGGCCGGCCTCGGTGTAGCGCTCGACGCTCGCAGCTGGCCGCGGCCCGCCGTCTTCGAATGGCTCGCGAGCACCGGAATTCCCACCCAAGAAATGTACCGTACGTTCAACTGCGGAGTGGGCATGGTCGGCATCGTTCCACGCCGCAGCGCCGAGCGCGTCATTGCTGAGCTCGCTGCGCAAAACGAGCGCGCGTGGCTCATAGGTGAGGTCGTCGAAGATGAGACCCAACGCGTCCATATCGCTTAGCGTCGCAGCGCTCGTCGCCGGTGCCATGCACACGGCCGCACTCGCGCAGGAACCGGCGGCGAACTCCGACATTGCGACTTACGCAGCTACGTACGCAGCCGAGTACAAAGGGCGCGACGCAGGACTCGCCGAGTTCTCCGTGAGCTATGACGCCTTGCAGGACGTATACACATTCCGTTCGTATCTCAAGGTCAAGGGCCTGCTGAAGATCGTCGCGCCGAACCCCGCCATCGAGCACAGCACTTTCGTCGTCCGCGACGGCAAGATCCAGCCACTCGCGTTCCGGTACGAAGACGGAACCCGGAAGGGCGGCAACAACTTCCAAGCGCGCTTCGATTGGGATACGCGCAACGTGATCCTCGACGGCGAGCAGCACGTCGAGCTCGAGATCGCTCCCGGCACGTTGGACCGCGGCAGCCTGCAAGTAGCGCTCATGCACGACATGGCCGGCCACGGCGCGCTCGGACCCTACGTGATCGCGGACGATGATTCTCTCAAGACTTACGAGTTGACTCGGGTCGGCGAGGAACGCATGGAGACACCGCTTGGCGAGCTCGACGTATTGCGGTATCGCCAGCAACGCGTCGGGTCGTCGTCGATCACGTCGATTTGGGTCGCACCGAGCTTGCAGTATCTACCAGTGAGGATGGAGCGGCAGAGGGGCAACGAGACCGACACGATTTTCGTTCTTGAGTCCGTCGAAGGCCTCGGCGCAGCCCGTTAGCGCCCCGTGACCCGCGACGAGACTTCTCGCAAGGAAGGTCGAATCGCGCGCCACCTGCGCCTGGCGCAGGAAATTACCCGCGAGCCGCGCTCGATTTTCCCGCGGGCACGCGGCTGGCTCATCGCATTGTGGCAAAAGAAGGGCGGCGGATTCTACGGGCTCGGGTACGTCGTCGCGTTCATTGCCCTCGAAATCGCCACTCTGACGAGTAACGTCGGCGCAAGCTCGAGCGTAACGGGATTCATCACCGCGCAGGCCGTTCAATACCTGCTCAGAATCAGCGTCGAATCGATTATCAACACCGTGCTTGCGCTCTTGTGGCCCGTCTATCTACTGCGTTGGCTCGGCTGGTATGGCTTTGCGGTGTTAGCGGTCGCGTACGTTGTCTTCGAGCATGCGCTGCGCCCGCTCGTCGAGAACTGGTTCCCGGAGCTCAAAGCGGCGCAACTGGAGCGAGCACGGCTAAAACACGAGAAGCGCCGGCGCAAGCGCGAGAAGCGCGCGAAACGAAGGGAGCACGATTAGGTTTTCGGCAGCGTCACTCCGCGCTGACCTTGATACTTGCCGCCGCGATCGGCATAGCTGACCTCGCAGACCTCGTCGGACTCGAAGAAGACCACCTGTGCGACGCCTTCGTTCGCGTAGATCTTCGCGGGCAGTGTCGTCGTATTCGAGAACTCGAGCGTCACATGCCCTTCCCACTCGGGCTCGAGCGGCGTCACGTTGACTATGATTCCGCAGCGCGCATACGTCGACTTGCCGAGACAGATCGTGAGCACGTTGCGCGGAATACGAAAGTATTCGACGGTGCGCGCCAGCGCGAACGAGTTCGGTGGGATGATGCAGACGTCGCCGCGCATATCGACCAAGCTCGACTGGTCGAAACGTTTGGGATCGACGATCGCCGAGTTGATGTTCGTAAATACCTTGAACTCGGGCGCGCAGCGCACGTCGTAGCCGTAGCTCGAGGTTCCGTACGAGATCAGGCGGTGCCCACCGGCCTCGCGGATTTGCGCAGGCTCGAACGGCTCGATCATCCCGCGCTCGCGAGCCATGCGCCGAATCCAGGCGTCCGACTTGATCGTCATCAACTCTCCTCGACCGTGATCTTGGGAAACAAATGGCTGTAGTCCTTCGCTGTCGCGGCGAGCTCGCCTGCGACCCTGCCTGCGACCTCGATGAAACGGCGGGCCGCGGCGGACCCGGGCTCCGCAACGACGATCGGCACCCCCGTATCGGTATGCTCGCGAATCCGCGTCTCGAGCGGCAGGCTCCCGAGCAACGGCACGCCGTAATGTGCCGCCAAACGCGCGCCGCCTTCGGTGCCGAAAATCGATTCCTCGTGGCCGCAGTGCGCGCAGACGTGCACGCCCATGTTCTCGACGATGCCGAGAATCGGGACCGCGACCTTTTGAAACATCTCGAGGCCTTTGCGCGTGTCCGCGAGCGCTACTTCTTGCGGGGTCGTCACGATGACGGCGCCGCTCACGGGCACTCTTTGCGCGAGCGTGAGCTGAATGTCGCCGGTGCCGGGCGGCATGTCGATGACGAGATAGTCGAGCTCGCCCCATGTTGTATGCGTGAGCAATTGGTTCAGCGCCGAAGTGACCATGGGACCACGCCACGCCATCGGCTGCTTCTCGTCCACGAGGAATCCGATCGACATTGCAACGGCGCCATGCGCCTTCAACGGTGTGATCGTCTTACCGTCGGGCGAATCCGGGCGCCGCCCGAGCAAGCCGAGAATCCGCGGCTGGCTCGGGCCATAGATGTCGGCATCGAGAATGCCGACACGCGCGCCTTCGCGAACGAGCGCGAGCGCGAGATTCGCCGCGACCGTCGATTTCCCCACTCCACCTTTTCCCGATGCGACCGCAATGAGATTGCGCACGCCCGGCAGCGGCTTGAGGCCTTGCTGAACCGAATGCATTTCGACGGACCAATCGATCGCGAATTCGATGCCCCGCTCGAGCGCGCCGCAGTGCGCGCGCAGCCGCTCGATGAGCTCCGCGCGGCTTTGGTCGAGCGGAAAACCGCAATGCACCGAGACCCGGAAACCCGATTGGACTGCGTCTACGGAGACCTGGGTCCCGGCCGTGCCGAGAGCCCGTCCCGTTTGCGGCACGACGAACGTCGAAAGCTTCTCGCTAATGGTATTAGTAGTAGTGCTCATGAGCCTTCGCGAGGCTGGGCGGGCTGCGGGATTGTAACCTAATGCAAACGCGCGACCGGACCACAGAAAACCCTGCTTCGGCGCGCTCCAAACCTGTGATGTCCGTTGCGTTTTCACAAAACCCGTGTGGCATAATCCTCGCCGATCGGAGTCCATTATGTTCGATCCGTGCGGCCTGAGCGCAGTGGGGCGTTCGGGCAATGGCCGGATTCGGACCTGAGGATTCATAACCTGGACCGCACTCCCCAGGAACATGAACTTTCTGACTGGATTTCAAGCTGATCGGCTGATTTCGCAGATTAGCGAAGAAGCCGATCCAACTTCGCCGGGCGCCAAAGTAGCTTTCGAAAAGCTTGGCAAGCTCGGTACTGCTGCTGTGCCTAAGATTCTCGAGGCGCTCGGCGCAGCCGACCCGCGCCAGACCGTCGGGTTCGTCGATCTGCTCGCCAAGCTCACGAGCGACAAAACCCTGCCCGCCATCATGCGCGGGCTCGCCGATTCCGATCCTCGCACCATCAAGGGCACAGCCGCGGCGCTCGCAGCCAGCAAGAAGTACAACGTCAACCGGCTCGTCGATTTGCTCGGCGAAGATCAATACTCGAAGGCCGCGATCGTCGAGGTCCTCACGGTCCACAAAGACCGGTTGAACATCCGCCAACTGCTGAATCAAGTCTACGTCCTGCAGCCCGGCGAGAAGGCGGCGGTCTTCAGGCTCGTCGATGAAATCGCGACTGAAGATCTCTTGCCGGATCTTTTGTCGCGCCTCGATGGCAAGGACCCGGTGGCGAAAATGCACATCCTGAATGTGCTAACTCGTTTCGATAACCCCCAGGTGCACAAGGTCTTTGCGGAGCAGCTCAAGGACTCGAGCAAGCTCGTTCGCAAGGCCGCGCTCGCGGGCGTAGCGAAATTGAAGAGCAAAGTGAGCACCGAGCTCGTCTGCTCGCTGCTCCTCGATCCCGATGTCGAGGTCATCAACAAGGCGATCGATGTAATCGTCCAGTTCAACGACCCCGACACCGTCAAGTACCTCATCCCCGCAATGAAAGCGGACAACGAGTTCGCGCGCCGCGCGGCAGTCGAGATTCTCAACGTCATCGGCACGACGAGCAGCATCAAACACCTGCTCGAGGCGGTCGCGGATGAAGATTGGTGGGTTCGGTCACGCGCGTCCGATGCTCTCGCGCGTATCGGCGGCGAGCGCGTGGTCTCCGCTGTACTCGAGCTCGTCCGCGACAAGGACGAGAACATCCGCCGCGCAGCGATCGAAATACTGAATACCTGCGGCGACAAGCGCGCCGTCGATCATTTGATTCTCGCGACCAAAGACAAGGATTGGTGGGTCAGCGAGCGCGCCGCGGATGCGCTCGGCGGAATCGGCGACAAGCGTGCCTTGCCCGCGATTATCGAGATGGTCGAGCGCGACGGCCGGTCACTGCCAATCGCGCTCGGGGCGCTCGGCAAGCTCGGCGACAGCAAGCTCATCGACCGCGTTCTTCCATACCTTCAGCGGCCCGAGAAAGAGGTGCGCGTAGCAGCGATCGAGACCCTTACTGGGTTGGCCGACGAGATCAGCCTGGAGCGCGTGCGCGGCCATATTCAGCAAGCGCTGACGTCGAACGAGGAAACCATCATCCGCGCCGCGATGAAGGCGATACAAAAGCTCGACGGGCGTCAGGCTGGCAGCGGTCAGTTCAGCACAATGGCTACGGTCGGCGCGACGGCGACCGCGACGCCGCCGCCGCAACGCGGGCCAGCGCAAGCTGCACCGCCGCCTGCCGCGCCTCCGCCGCCCGCCCAGCGGCAGACCCCAGCTTCGGCCGCGACGACGGCCGCGCGAACGCTGCTCATCGAGGGCACGGATTTGAGCGCCGTCACGAGCTCTGCGCCTGCGGCAGCAGCCTTCGACGTCAATGCTCTCAAGGCCGGCGACATGATCGAAGGCCGGTATAAATTCATCCAAAAGATCGGCAAGGGCGCGTTCGGCACCGTCGTGCTCGTCGAGGATACGGTGGTCGAGGAGCGCCTCATCCTCAAGTTCCTGAATGCGAACGTCGCATCGGACGAGGAGATGATGAAGCGATTCGTGCATGAGCTGCGCTATTCGCGCAAGATCACGCACAAGAACGTCATCCGCATCTACGATTTCCTCTATGTCAGCGGCGGTTACGCGATCTCGATGGAGTATTTCCCGTCGCACACGCTCGCGACGGAAATCGCGAACGAAAAGCCCATGAACCCGAAAAAGGCAGTTCGTTATGCGCTCGACATCTGCGTCGGCATGCACGTCGCCCATCAACAAGGAATCATTCATCGCGATTTGAAGCCCGCAAACATCCTCATCGACGAGACGGGCTTGCTCAAGATCGTGGATTTCGGGGTCGCCGCGGCCGCGAAGAGCGGCGACACGCAGCTCACGAAGACCGGCTACGTCATCGGCTCGCCGAAATATATGGCGCCGGAGCAGATTCTCGGGAAAAAAGTCGACGAACGCGCCGACATCTACAGCCTCGGTGTCATTCTCTACGAGATGCTCGCGGGCGCGCCCCCGTATAGCCGCGGCGATCACATGGCGGTCATGTACCAGCACGTGCAAGGAAAAGCCGCCCCGTTGAACGAGGCGAACCCGAGCATCGGAGCCGAGCTCGCGCAAGTCGTCTCGAAGGCGATGCAGGTCGACAAGGCAAAGCGGTTCGAGACCATGGACCAGTTCGCTAAGGCGTTGACGCCCGTGGCGGGAGCCTTGCAGTAGTGGCGCGCATCGACGCCTTCCTCAAGCTCGGCCTGGCGCAAGGCTGCTCCGACGTGCACCTCGCCGTCGGCGTCCCGCCGATGCTGCGCTTGAACGGCGACCTCATGCCGATCAAGTTCCGCGATCTCGGCGATACGGAGCTCGACGGCTACATCGAAGAGATCCTCAGCGAGTCTCAACAGCAGCGCTTTCGCCGCGGTCAAGATCTCGACTTTTCCTACGTCAGCGGCGAAGGCGGCCGATTTCGCGTGAACGTCTACCGGAAAGCGACCGGCGTCGGTGCGACTTTCCGGAACATCCCCAACCAGATTCCGACGCTCGAAAGCCTCAACCTGCCCTCGACGCTGCTGAAGTTCTGCGACCTGCAGCAAGGCATGGTCCTCGTCACAGGGTCGACGGGGACGGGCAAGTCGACAACGCTCGCCGCGATGATCGACCATCTCAACACGACGAGCAACTTGAACATCATCAGCCTCGAAGACCCCATCGAGTTCGTTCACCCAAGCAAGAAATCTCAAGTCATCCAACGCGAGCTCTCAACCCACATTCCGAGCTTCGCCGATGGCGTGCGCGCTGCATTGCGCGAGGACCCCGACGTCATTCTCGTCGGCGAGCTCAGGGACGCCGAAACGATCAGCATGGCCATGACGGCGGCGGAAACCGGCCACCTTGTGCTCGGCACGCTGCACACGACCAGCGCCGTCAAATCGATCGACCGCATGATCGACGCGCTGCCATCCGATCAACGCGAGCAAACGAAGAGCTTTCTCGCGCACAGCTTGCACGCCGTCGTGACGCAGAACCTCATCAAGACCATCGACGGCCGAGGACGCCGGGCGGTCGTCGAGATCATGATCATGAATCGCGCGATCGCCAAGCTCATCATGACCGATCAGACGCATCAGATCCCGGCCCAGCTGCAAACCGGCAAGAGCGTCGGCATGCAGCTCATGGATCAGGCGCTCATCGACGCGATCAGCCAGAAGCTCGTCGATCCGGATGACGCCTATATTTACGCGAACGATCGGAAGAAGTTCGAGCGCTTCGTGACGGATACGACCGTCCTGCCGAGTAATATGCAGGTCGCCGGGTCGCAGCGATGATCCAAGACTTCCTCCGCAGCATGCACTTGCGCAAGGGTTCGGACCTGCACCTCGTCGCCGGAGATCCGCCGCGCATGCGCGTCCACGGCGAGCTCATCACGCTCGCGAATCAGCGGCTCGACGGCGAGGAGCTGCAGGCGAACCTCTTCGGCATCATGTCGCCGGTTGCGATCGATCAGTTCAACAAGCGCGACTCGGCAGACTTCGCCTATTTCATCCCCGAAATCGCCCGCTTCCGCGTCAATGTGTTCCGCCATCTCAATGGCATCGGAGCCGTGTTTCGGGGCATTCCGTCGAAGGCATTGACGCTCGATGAGCTGCAAATGCCGAAATCCATCCACTCGTTGAGCCGCGCGAATCAGGGATTGATCCTCGTGACGGGCAAGACGGGGTCGGGCAAGTCGACGACGCTCGCGGCGATCGTCGATGCAATCAACGACCGCGTGCAGGGCCACATTCTAACGATCGAGGATCCGATCGAGTTCGTTCATGCGCGTAAGTCCTGCCTCATGAGCCAGCGCGAGGTCGGGGTCCACAGCCCGACGTTCGCGGCTGCGCTCCACTCGGCCTTGCGCGAAGATCCCGATGCGATCCTCGTCGGCGAGCTTCGCGACCTCGAGACCATGAGTATCGCGATGACCGCCGCCGAAATGGGCGTGCTCGTCATGGGAACACTGCATACCAACGGCGCAGCGCCGACTATCGATCGCGTCGTCAATATCTTCCCTGCCGACAAGCAGGACCACGTGCGCAACATGCTCTCGACGTCGCTGCGCGGTATCGTCTCGCAGCAGCTGCTGCGAACTAAGGACGGCACCGGGCGCGTCGCCGCGTTAGAGGTCCTCATCAACACGCCCGCGGTCGCGAACCTCATTCGCCAGGGCAAGATCGAGCAACTCGAAACCGTCATCCAATCGAGCGCCGGTGAGGGAATGTTCACGATGGACAGCTCCATCAAGCGCCTTCTCGACGAAGGCAAGATCACCGGCGAAGAGGCGTACCTCAACGCATTCGACAAGAGCAAGTTCGAGCAGCAAAAAGACGAGTAGTCGTCCATAATAAGCGCGTCCCACTGCACGCCTGGAGTCGTGCCCCGACCCGCGGGGCGGATTGACGGCCTGCGACCGGAGCCGTTGCTTGAGCCGACCGCGAACAATTCTCGTTACGAGCGCTCTGCCGTACGCCAACGAGTCGCTGCACATCGGCCACCTCGTCGAGTACGTTCAGACCGATGTCTGGGTGCGCTTCCAAAGACTTTGCGGGAACCGCTGCATTTACGTGTGCGCGAGCGATGCGCATGGCACGCCGACGATGCTGCGCGCCGAAAAGGAAGGCATCGCTCCGGACCAACTCATCGCTAAAGTCGTTGCCGAGCATCAGCGCGACTTCGCGACGTTTCGGATCAGCGTCGACAACTACCTTTCGACGCACAGCGACGAGAACCAGGCGCTCACCGAGACGATTTACAAGAAGCTGACCGCGGCGGGTCACATCACGCGGCGCACGATCCGCCAAGCGTACGACGACCAGAAGAAGATGTTCCTGCCAGATCGCTATGTCCGCGGCACGTGCCCAAGATGCGGCAAGCCCGGCCAATACGGCGACTCTTGCGAGAATTGCAGCGCGATCTACTCGCCGCTCGACCTCGTCGACCCCGTTTCCGTCCTCTCCGGAACGCGGCCCGTCGTGCGCGAGTCGGAGCACTTGTTCTTCCGACTGAGTGCGTTCACCGAACGACTCAGAGCCTGGGTCAGCGCGCATGTCGATGCGGCCATGGCCCGCAAGCTCGAGGAATGGTTCACGGCCGGGCTCGAGGACTGGGATATCTCGCGCGAGGCGCCCTACTTCGGCTTCCCCGTGCCCGGCGAGCCCGGGAAGTTCTTCTACGTCTGGTTCGACGCACCGATCGGCTACATGGCGAGCTTCCAGAACTTGTGCGCGCGCAAAGGGCTCGACTTCGACACCTTTTGGGGCCCGGATAGCCAGGCCGAGCTCTATCACTTCATCGGCAAAGACATCGTCTATTTCCATTCGCTCTTCTGGCCGGCGATGCTCGAAGGCGCGGGCTACCGTAAGCCTTCGGGCATCTTCGTCCACGGGTTCCTGACAGTCGACGGCGAAAAGATGTCGAAGAGCCGCGGCACGTTCATCAAGATGGCGACGTACGCGAGGCACCTCGATCCGGACTACATCCGCTACTACTACGCCGCGAGGCTCGGCCCGGGCATCGATGATATCGATCTCAACTTCGCGGACTTCACGGCCAAGGTAAATGCCGACCTCGTCGGCAAGCTCGTGAACATCGCGAGCCGCTGCGCCGGCTTCGTGCAGCGCTTGAACGACGGCATGCTCGCCGCGGAGCTCACGAACCGGGCGCTGTTCGACGAGTTCGCGGCCGCCGCTGCTGCGATCGCCGAGGACTACGAAGGACGCGACTTCGCGCGCGCGATGCGCCGCATCATGGCACTCGCCGATCGTGCCAACCAATACATCGACGAGCAGAAGCCCTGGGTGCTCGCGAAGAATCCGAAATCCGCGCACGATGTCGTCGCCATCTGCACGCTCGGCCTCAATCTCTTCCGGAGCCTCATCGTGTTTCTGAAGCCCGTGATTCCGGGCGTCGCCGAGCGCGCCGAGAAGCTGCTCGGCGGCGCGACCCTCGTATGGTCCGACGTCGAGCGGCCGCTGCTTGGGCACCGCATCGCGCGTTTCGAGCCGCTCTTGCAGCGCGTCGAGCCAGAGGCGACGCAGAGAATCATCGAAGATGAGAGAGGTGCGACTACAGCCATGACGAGCGAAGGAATCGCGGCGAAAGCCGCTCCCACAGGAGGAACCGCTCCCGCGAAGGCGGAGGAGACCGTAGAGATCGATTTGGAGCTCTTCTCCAAAATCGACCTCCGCGTCGCACGCATTGCCGCCGCCAAGCTCGTCGATGGCGCCGATAAGCTTTTGGAGCTTACGCTCGAGCTCGGCGACGGCGCACGGCGCACCGTATTTGCCGGAATCCGCGGCGCTTACGATCCCGCGATACTCACCGACAAGCACGTTGTCGTGGTCGCCAATCTCAAGCCGCGCAAGATGCGCTTCGGGACGTCGCAAGGCATGGTGCTCGCCGCGAGCGGCGACGGGACCGGCGTCTTCCTGCTGAGTCCCGACGCAGGCGCCGCTCCCGGAATGAAGGTGCGCTGACGATGACCGAGCTCCTCCTCATCGTGGTCGCGGCGGCGCTCGTCAACAATTTCGTGCTCGTGCAGTTTCTCGGGCTCTGCCCGTTCATGGAGGCCTCGCGCCGCCTCGAGGGCGCCGTCGGCATAGGGCTCGCCACGGGTCTCGTGCTCACGACGGCCTCGGGACTGAGCTATGTCATCGACCAATGGCTCCTGATCCCATTCGAGCTCGAGTATTTGCGTTTGATCGCGTTCGTCTTGGTGATCGGCGCATCCGTGCGGCTCGCGGAGCAGCTCGTGCGTAAGCTCTCGCCTTTGCTGTACCGCGTGCTCGGTCTCTACATCCCGCTGATCGCGAGCAACTGCGCCGTGCTCGGCGTCGCGCTCTTGAACTCGACGGCGAGCCGGAGCTTCGTGGCGGCGCTCTTCTATGGTGCCGGTGCCGCGCTCGGATTCGGTCTCGTGCTTGCGCTGCTCGCTGGAATTCGTGAGCGGCTCGAGTTCGCGGACGTGCCGAAACCGTTTCGCGGCGCATCGATCGCGCTGATCACGGCCGGGATCATGTCGTTGGCTTTTCTCGGGTTCGCCGGCTTTGCCCGACTCTGATGCTTGAGTACACGCCCGATCGCCGGCTGGTCGGAGGCTTGCGGCTGCCGCCGCAGAAGGCGCGCTCGACCGGGCTTGCGATCAAGCGCGGTTTGCGACCGACGCGACTGATCCTCCCGCTGGCGCAGCATCGAAGCCCGCCCGCGCAGCCGCTAGTCGCAGTCGGACAGCGCGTATTGCGCGGCGAGGTCGTCGCCGCCGCAGGCTCGGTCCTCGGCGCAAACGTCCATGCGTCGACGTCGGGCATCGTGCGCGCCATCGGCGAATCGCTCGTGCCGACGCTCACGGGCGTCGAGTCTGCCCCGACTATCGTCATCGAGGCGGACGGCAAGCACGAATCGGTCGATTTTTCGGCGAACCTACCGTGGCCCGGCGGACGCAATGCGCAGCTTGCGCGCCTGCGCGACGGCGGGATCGTCGGCCTCGGCGGGGCCGGCTACTCGACGGCGGCGAAACTCGGCGCGGTGCGGCCGTGCCGCATCCTCGTGATCAACGGCGCCGAGTGCGAGCCATATATAAGCTGCGACGACATGTTGATGCGCGAAGCTCCCGAGCAGATCCTCGCGGGCGCACGCATCATCGCGGAGCTGCTCGGCGCCGAGCAGTGCATCGTCGCGATCGAGCGTGACAAAGCGCTCGCGGTCGATTCTATCGGGCAAGCCGTGCAGCCCGAGGGCGACCCGCCGCTCCGCCTCGCCGAGCTCCCGCAGATATACCCCGCCGGTGGCGAGCGTCAGCTGATCGAGGTGCTCACGGGCGAGGAAGTGCCGGCCCATCGGTATCCGAGCGACTTGGGGTACGCGTGCCAGAACGTGGGGACGGCCTTTGCCGTCTATCGGCTCGCGGCGTATGGCGAGCCACTCATGACGCGCATCGTCACAGTGACGGGCCACGGAGTCGTTGCTCCGCAGAACGTCGAAGTGCCGATCGGCACGCCGATCGCCGAGATCATCGCGGCCTGCGGCGGCTATCGCGAAGGCGTGCGTCGCCTCATCCACGGCGGCAGCATGATGGGCTATGCGTTGCCGAGCGACGCGCTGCCCGTGGCGAAAGGCACCAACTGCATCATTGCCGCGACGGCCGAAGAGGTCCGCGAGGACTACACCGAATGGCCGTGCATCCGTTGCGGCGAGTGCGCGAGCGCGTGCCCGGTCCGCCTGCAGCCGCAGGACCTGCTGATCGCGGCGCGAGCGAGCGAGCATGCGGGGCTCGATGCGCTCGGGCTCGACGAGTGCATCGAATGCGGCTGCTGCGACGTAGCGTGTCCGAGCCACATTCCTCTCACGGAGATCTTTCGTCGGGCCAAGAACGCGCACTCGCTTCACGACGAGCTGCGGCGCGAGGAACGCCGGCGCGAAGCCGACAGCGGAAAAGAGAGCTAGCCGTGGAGTTCCCAGTAGCGCCGAGCCCGCACAGCCCGCCGACGGCGCCGGTGCCGGTGATCATGCGGCGCGTGCTCTATGCCCTCGCGCCGGCCGCGATCGTTTACGTCTGGTTCTTCGGCACAGGGTTCATCGTCAACCTCAGCGTCGCGGCGTTGACCGCCGTGCTTGCCGAAGGCGCAGTCATCAAGCTGCGCGGCCGATCGACGCGGCATTCACTGCGCGACGGCAGCGCGCTCGTGACGGCCGCGCTCCTGACGTTTGCGATCCCGCCGTTCGTGCCGTGGTGGATCCCGGCCATCGGCGCTGCCGCGGCGATCGTGATCGCGAAGCAGCTTTATGGCGGCCTCGGCAAGAACTTCTTCAATCCCGCGATGGTGGGCTACGTCCTGTTGCTCGTTTCGTTTCCGGTGGAAATGACGCAATGGGTTCCGCCACGCATGGGCGATATCGACTATCAGCGGCTCACGTTCGTCCAGAATCTCAATTACAGCCTCACGGGCCGGCTGCCAGACGAGCTCACGATGGACGCGGTTACGCGCGCGACGCCGCTCGACCTCGTCAGAGAGGGCGCGCGCGCAGGCCAGCCGTTCGCAGCCGTTCGCGGCGGGTCGTTGTTCGGCGATTTCGGCGGCCGTGGCTGGGAATGGGTGGGCAACTTCATTGCGCTCGGCGGCCTCTATCTTCTTTACATGGGCGTAATCCGCTGGCACATCCCCGTCGCGATGCTCGCCGGCGTGCTCGTGCCGGCAACGCTGCTCTATTTCATCGATCCGGCGCGGTTCGCGGCGCCGGGATTCCATTTCTTCAGCGGCGCGACGCTGCTCGGCGCATTCTTCATCGCGACGGACCCGGTCTCGGCCGCTTCGAGTGCTCGCGGGCGACTGATCTTCGGCGGCGGCATCGGTCTCCTCACGTATGCGATCCGCACGTGGGGTGGCTACCCCGACGGCGTCGCGTTCGCGGTGCTCCTCATGAATGCCGCCGTGCCGCTGATTGATCGCTACACGCGTCCGAGGATCTATGGCCGGAGCTGAAGGCAGCGTCGTACGCACGCTCTTCGTCGTCGGTGCAATCGCCGTCGCCGCGGCCCTGCTCGTGCAAAGCAGTTACGAGTTCAGCAAAGGGCGCATCGCCGCGAACGAGCGCGCGCGGCTCGTCGCGAGCCTCAACAGCGTGCTCGATCCCACGCTCGGCGACACGGACTTGAACCCCGTCCTCATCAACGCGCACGACGAGCTCCTGGGCTCTCCCGAGCCCGTCGACGTATTCATCATGATGGCGGCCGAACGCCCCGTCGCGGCGATATTCGCGACGCTCGCGCCCGACGGGTACAACGCCGAGATTCAGCTGCTCGTCGGCGTCTCGCCCGACGAGCAAATCACGGGGGTCAGAGCCGTACGTCACCGCGAGACGCCGGGCTTAGGCGACGCGATCGACATCGACAAATCCGACTGGATCAGGCAATTCGACGGCAAGAGCCTCGCGAACCCCATGCCCCCGCTCTGGGCCGTCGCCAAGGACGAAGGCGCGTTCGACTCGCTCACGGGCGCGACCGTGACGCCGCGAGCCGTCGTCAAGGCCGTCAAGAACACGTTGGTATACTTCGCCGCGCACCGCGATGAGCTCTTCGCGGCGGCGGCCGGCGCCGCCGCCGACGGAAACGACCAATGAGCGAGATCAAGGCCTTGCTGGCTCGAGGGCTGTGGCGCGAGAACCCCGCGCTCGTGCAGTTGCTCGGGCTCTGCCCGCTCCTCGCCGTGTCGACGACGGTCGTCAACGGATTGACGCTCGGCCTCGCAACGACCATCGTGCTCCTCGCCACGAACACGCTCGTATCGCTGATGAGAAAAGCGCTCGTGCCCGCGGTGCGCATTCCGCTCTTCGTGCTCATCATCGCCTCGCTCGTGACGAGCATCGACTTGCTCATGAACGCGCTCTTGTTCGACCTCCATGAGATTCTCGGGCTCTTCGTTCCGCTCATCATCACGAACTGCGCGGTGCTCGCGCAGGTCGAGACCATCGCGAGCCGCGAGCCCGTTTGGCGCGCCGCCCTGGCCGGCCTCGCCGCCGGGCTCGGCCCCTGCGCCGTGCTCGCCGCGCTCGGCGCGCTGCGCGAAATCGTCGGCTCGGGAACATTGTTCGCCGGAATGTCGATGCTGTTCGGCGAAGCGGCGAGCGCGTGGCCGATCACATTGCCCTTCGACGGCATGCTCATCGCGATTCTTCCGCCAGGCGCGTTTTTCGGTCTCGCTGCGCTGCTCGCGCTGCGGAATTGGAGCATAGATAGACGCGCGCAACGCGCGGCTGCGCAGTGAACAACGCGAAGCGTGTTGCGATCTTTCGCCGGTTCGCGGAGCATGATCCCCATCCGGCCACCGAGCTCGAGTCTGGCTCTCCGTTCGAGCTCTTGATCGCCGTGATTCTGTCCGCACAGGCCACCGACGTCAGCGTCAACAAGGCGACCGAAAAGCTCTTTGCGGTTGCGAAGACGCCCGAGGCGATGCTTGCGCTCGGCGAGGAAGGCCTCAAGGGCTACATCAGGACGATCGGACTCTTCAACAGCAAGGCGGCCAACATCATCAAAGCGTGTCGTGTGCTCGTCGCCGAGCACGGCGGCAAGGTGCCCGATAGGCGCGAGGCCCTCGAGGCTCTGCCCGGCGTCGGACGCAAGACGGCGAACGTCGTGCTCAACAGCGCATTTGGTCAACCGACCATCGCCGTCGATACGCACATTTTTCGAATCGCGAACCGCATCGGCTTGGCCCCCGGCAAGAACGTGCTCGAGGTCGAGCAGAAGCTCCTGAAGTTCACGCCCGACGAATACAAGCAACGCGCGCATCATTGGCTGATACTGCATGGCCGCTACGTCTGCAAGGCACGGCGCCCGAGCTGCCCCGAGTGCATCATTGCGGATCTCTGCGAGTACCGAGGCAAGACGACCGCGATCGGCGAGCCGCGTCGCAAGAGCCGTCAACGCGCGAGCTAACGGCGAGCTAGCTTGCTCGCCTTGACCCGGAACTTCACGATGGCGGTGATGAGCCCGAAGGGAATGGCCTTGTCGAGCGGAAACTGCACCGAGCCCTTTGCGCTCTTGTAACGCTTCAGTCGCGGCTTGAACGCCCTGATTGCCTCGGATCCGGGATAGAACCCGATGTGATTCTCGAACGCGGCGAAATGAACCAAGTTGCCGTGCAGAGTGAAGGTCGGTATTTGGTAGCTGATTTTCTCGCTGGCTTCCGGGGCCGCCGCGCGGATCGTGCGCCGCACCGCTTGGAGCATCTTCCGAACGTCCGCTGGAAATCCGGCGACATATGCGTCGATGTCCTTCGCTGCCACTCTTTTCATGCCGCCCCTCTCTCCCAGCGTGCCACGCCGCCTGCGACTACGCGAAACAACGGGTGTGCTCTCGGCCGCTCGATCGCGGCGAGGTCAGCGTAGCGCTTGGGATCGCGTTTCTCGAGCTTCGCGAGCAGATGGCGCCATTCGAAGAGGAGCTGCTCGCGGCCCACGGTCATGCGCTCATGCGTTCGCGCACGGCTGACCTTGTGGGCTGCGAAGCTGTAGCCTCGGCCTGCGGCCTCGACGCGAACGGCTCGCAGATAGCCGGCAATCAGCCCGATGGGCGAGGCGTGCTCGCGGAATCGCCAAAGCTGCGGATGCCCCACGTAGCCTTTCGTGCGGCCGCGGAGCACGGCCTGGGCAAGCAACGCCTCGCGCCAGAGGGCCACGAGCCCTTGGGCGTCGAGGTACTGCGGATGGAGGCTCCAGAGTCTCATCGGGGAGTCCCGTCTTCCTGCAGCCGAGCTCGCGAGGTCAGCTCAACCAGCCGGCGGCGATCTGCTTCTCGTGCGCGGCGATGGCATTGCGCATCAACATCGCGACTGTGACCGGGCCGACGCCGCCTGGCACGGGCGTGACCCAGCTCGCAACTTCCTTGACGCTGTCGGTGTCGACGTCCCCGACGATGCGCGCCTTGCCGTCGGCGCCGACGACGTGATTGATGCCGATGTCGATGACGGCAGCTCCCGGCTTGACCATGTCGGCATGGAGGAAGTGCGGCTTGCCGACGGCAACGAGCACGGCATCGGCGCGCCGCGAGTGCGCGGCGACCGAGCGCGTCATGTGATGGCAAACCGTGACGGTCGCACCCTCGGCCATGAGCATGAACGCGGCAGGTTTACCCACGATCTCGGAGTGGCCGATCATGACGACCTCGAGGCCCTGAAGCCTAAGCCCTGTCTCCTTGATGAGCTCGATGGCGGCAGCGGCCGTGCAAGGCGCAAGCGCGAGCTCGTTGTAAACGATGTTACCGATCGAAGCCGGATTCATGCCTTCGACGTCTTTGAGCGGATGAATCGCCGACTGCAGCGAGCGCACGTGAATCTGGCGCGGCACGGGCCGCTGGAGAATCACGCCGAGCACGCTCGAATCGTCGTTCATTGCGACGAGCCGCGCCTTGCATTCCTGCTGCGAAAGGTCGCTCGGCCAGAACTGCCGATCGAACGGGATTTCGGCCTTCGCGGCTCCGCGGGCTTGGTTGCGAATGTAAACGGCAACCTCGGGTTGCTCGCCGATGCTGATCGAGACGAGCCGGCCGAGCGGATGCGTTTTGCCTGCCTGCGCTACGCGCTTGGCAACATCCGCGAGGATCCGGTCGCGCACACGCGTGCCATCGAGCAGGCGATTGTCTCTTGGAGCTGCCAAAGCGGGCGCATGATACCGCAGGCGCAGGTCAACTCTTCCGTTTCGCCCGTGCCGAAGGACGGCGCGCCCGTTGCTTCGGCGAGATGGACCTGACGATCGTAGACAGACGCGGGGCCTTGGCGAAGGCCGCAATGTACGGACGCCGCGCTTGCTCGATGAGCGCCGTGACTGCCTTCGACTCGAGCACCTCGAACGGCGTCAGGCGAATGCCCCTGACCGTTGATCCTTTTCCCTCCAAGAGCCCCGCGGGATCCGCCAGTGCCGCTCCTTTGAGGAAAAAGAGCGTCACCCAGCGGGGGTAAGCGCGTACTTCCGGGCTCGTCACCATGGATTCGCGCGCGCCTCCTCAGCCGCGCGCGGCCTGTGTTTGCGGGCCGGATTCACGCAGGCGCAGCAAGCCCAACACGAGGTACACGAAGAGTGGAATCGCATTGATGACCGCCCGCGGCTCGTGCTCGAACGTGCCGAACGCAGTGAACCAGTGCACCCATGCGTCGAGCACGAGGAAGAACACCACGGCCCAATGGAACTTCAGGCTGTGCTCGTAATGGCGTGCAAACCAGACGAACAGCATGCCAACGAGCACCCAGAGCGTGCCCGTCTCTTGAATCAGATGCATCGTGAACGGATCGCCGTGTCCCATCTCGAAAATCGAATCGTGCACCCACTCGGGCAAGACGCCCGTCCCGAGAGCGATCACCGTAAATCCCATCGTCAGAAGGGTCGCGCCGGAAAGCGCATAGACGCCTCGCGTAACGATCTCAACTGCTCGCTGCATTCTTGAGCTCCGTCATCACGCGTTCGATGAAACTCGTCTTGGCCTGGGTGTAGGTGACTCGATTCCGGGACGATTCGGCGGCGAGACGAAGCTTCAACAGCTCGTACTCCTTCGCCACGTTCGGATTCGCGATCAGATAGTCGCGAAAAAGCAGCCGCTCCCAGTGGACGGCAAACTGCTCGCCGGCTTCGACCATGTGAATATGGTGCGTCCTCACGCCCGTGTACGGATAGCGTTTGATGAACCACGCGTAGAACGGACGGCCGTCGTCGCCGCGCGTCGGCCGCCAGAAATA
>DATBLZ010000061.1:0-8161 GCA_036555065.1 Gammaproteobacteria bacterium | reverse complement strand
GGCGCTCGCCGCCGCCATCGCGGGCCCGTCACTCCTCTTCGCGCAGCCCGCGGCCGAGCCGACCTTCAAGGCGGAGAAGTGTTACGGAATCGCCAAGGCCGGCAAGAACGACTGTGCCTCCACGGGCAACAACTCGTGTGCCGGCACCGCCAAAGCCGACGCCGACCCGCGCGCGTGGATTTACGTGCCCGCGGGCTACTGCGAGCGCATCGTCGACGGCAGCCTGACGCCGAAGGCATAGCCATGAGGGTCGCGGTCGCCATTCGCGCCGACTGCGTCGCCAGCCCTGCTCGCTTGGCGGGCGTAGGCTTGCGATTGCCGCATCTGGCCGAAGTGGCGGCCGGCGCCCCCACGGCTGCATGGCTCGAGGTTCATCCGGAGAACTTCCTCGCGAACCCCCACGCGCAGGAGTTGCTCCTAGACATAGCGGATCGGTACACCCTCTCGCTGCACAGCGTTGGGCTGTCCGTCGGCAGCGTCGCGGGCGTCGACGGCGAGCACCTGACGCGGATTCGCCGGCTCGTCGACGAGGTCGAGCCGATCCTGGTGTCGGGCCACCTGGCTTGGTCCACGCATCGGGGCATCTACCTCAATGACTTGCTACCGCTTCCATACACCGAAGAAACGCTGCGCGTCGTCGCCGCGCACGTGCACGAGGTTCAGGACGTTCTCGGACGACCTTACGTCATCGAGAACCCGGCGAGCTACGTGGGCTTCGCTACGTCCACGCTCACGGAGTCGGCCTTTCTCGCGGAGCTCGTGACTCGCACCGGCTGCCAGTTGCTCTGCGATGTGAGCAACGCGTTCTTGAGCGCGGCCAACATGGGTTACGACGCTTACGCGTACATCGACGCGTTCCCTGCGCACGCCGTTGCCGAAGTTCACCTCGGCGGCTTCACGTGCGAGGCCGACGAGGCCACGCCCGGCTCAGAGATCCTCATCGATACACACGCAGGTGCCATCGCAGAGCCGGTGTGGGACCTCTACGCGTATGCGCTGCGTCGGTTCGGCCCCCGGCCGACGTTGATCGAATGGGATAACGACCTCCCCTCTTTCACGAATTTGCTGGCTGAAGCCGATCGCGCTGACGCCATCGCAACCGCCGCTCTCGATCCTGGCTACTCGCATGCTCTCGCTAGCTGAGCTCCAAAACGGCGTCGCGCGTGCCATGACGACGGGCGTACGCGAGCCCTTCGTGGCGCAGCTCGTGGGCGGCGCTAATCCCGCCAAGCGGCTCGACATTCACGTCCGCCACTACGAAACGAGCTTGACCGCCGCGCTGCGCGATAAGTTCGCGGCCTGCGCGTGGCTCGCGGGTGCGGATCTGGTGAGCGCTGCGGCACGCGCGTACGTGCGCGCGCGTCCCCCACGGCAACTTTGCATCGCGGACTACGGCGACGACTTTCCGCAATTCCTCGCGAACTACGGCCGCGCGCGGACGCTGCCGTATCTCGAGTCGTTCGCCGCGCTCGAGTGGGCCGTGGGCCAAGTGTCTATCGCCATCGACTACCCACCGCTTTCGTGGCCGGACTTGGCAGAGGTCGGATCGGAGCGCCTGGTCGACTCGGCTCTCATGTTGCAGCCTGGCTTGCGCTACTTGCGCTCGGCCTGGGGCGTCGACCAGCTGATGACCCTGTACCTCCGCGGCACCGAACCCGAGCGCTTCGCGTTGCCGGAGTCGGAGACCTTCATCGAGGTGCAGGGCGCGCGCGGAGCCGTGCATTTCGCGCGACTCGATGGCGCTACCTTCATGTTCCGAATGGAGCTCGCGGCCGGCAGCTCGATCGGGACCGCGGCCGACCAGGCGCTCGAGTACGACTCCACTTTCGATCCAGGTGCAGCGCTTCGGCTACTCGCGCACACCGGCCTCGTCGGCAAAATGACCGGCACCGGATAGGCGAACGCATCGTGATTCAACTTACGGCACTGACGGAACGACTCGAGCACTTCCCGTTGTCGGTCATTCAACTCGCCATGCGGATCGGCGTAGGGGCAGTGTTCTTTCGCTCGGGGCTTCTCAAGGTCGACTCTTGGGAGTTCACGGTTCAGCTGTTTCGCGACGAGTACAAGGTGCCGTTGCTCGATCCGGTGCTCGCCGCCCAAGCCGCCACGATCGTCGAGCTCGCGGTACCTCCGCTGCTGTTCGCCGGAATCGTCGCAAGGCTTGCGACGCTGCCGCTCCTCGGCATGATCGCCGTGATTCAGGTGTTCGTGTACCCGAACGCTTGGAGCGATCACTTGATGTGGGCGTCGGCCTTGCTGCTCGTTCTAACCCGCGGTGCCGGCGTCTTCTCGCTCGACCACGTGATCGCGACCGTGCAAGCGGCTCGACGGCGCACGTAATAGCTCCGCGCAAACGAACCTATCGCAGCCGGACGCGAGTCAAAGACTTAGCAGCCTTCGCGATCGGGCTGCGAGCCGTGGTCAAATCGCCTTGCGACGTCAGCCCTAACGAATCAACCCGTCGCCACGCAGCTCTTTACCGATCGGCCCAGTGATCGCCGCGAGACCCTCGGCGCGGGACTCGATGTCGCGGACTTTCGTGTCCACCGTGTAGACCACCGTAGCGCCACGCGTCTCATAGAGTTTCGACGTGACGTGGGCCTCTCCTTGAATAGTCGTGATCGGAGCGCTCGTGCGGAAATCGGCGGCGACGACGGTGCCATAGACGCCGTAATACGAGTCGGTGGCTTTGTAGAGAGCAGCGCCTCTGGTGTCACGAGTCCCACCCTCGTTGGCTTCCCATGACCTGGAGATGAGGCTGGTTGCGAGCACGGCGTCGGCGTTTTCCGCTGCCACCGCGGCCTCGATGCCCTCGCGCGTGAGCTCCGTTTCTCGAGGCATCACGTCGCAGCTCACGATGGCCACCGTATTTTCACTCTTGAGCTTGGACGCCAGGGCGCGTTCGAACGCGCACCGCACGTTGCGGTCTGGGCTGATGCCAACGACCAATACGCGTGAAAACGACTGGTCGCGTGAAACGTTGTCCGACCATACACCCTTGACCGACGCGTGACTTGGCGACGCTGAAAGCCACCCGGCGCAGAGAAGCAATAGAGCCGGCAGGAGGAACGAACCCGGGGTCCGGGGCTGATCGATGGCATTCGTTGACACGGCAGGCTCCCTCGGCGAAGGCGTTCGAGTGTACTCGGTAGTCGAGCGCCTAGCGAGGTCGAAGCGCACGCGCGGCCTTGCGTCCCCGCAATAGAGCGCGGTCGACTGCGCCACCGAGCGATGCGCCGAACGGCACGCCCTTGACCCTGTACACTAGGGGTCATTGCAGCGGGTCTGCGCCCGTGAACTTGAAGGCTGCACCTGAATATTTCCGCCTCTCCCCGGGTAACCGAGTCCGAACCGGTGGGCCCAGTCAATCGCCGGCTCAGATTCAGCGGCGACAACGCATTTCACGTTGAGCTCAAGCGCCGAGTCGAGGCGCACCTGCGCGCGACGGGACGGCGCGAACGCGACTGCACCGAAATGTACTTGAAGACCGCGATCATCTTCGCGAGCTTCGCGTCGTTCTATGTCTTGCTCGTGTTCGTCGCGACCACCTGGTGGCAGGTAGTGCCGCTCGCGGTCGCGCTCGGGTTGACCGTAGTCGCGATTGGCTTCAACGTCATGCACGACGCGAGCCACGAAGCCTACTCGGATCACGCCTGGCTCAATCGAGCCATGGCGATGAGTCTCGATCTCGTCGGCGGCAGCTCGTACTTTTGGCGGTGGAAGCACAACGTCTTCCACCACACCTTCGTCAACGTCATCGGCTACGATACGGACATCAACCTCGCAGGCCTCGGCCGGCTGACACCGCACCATCGGCGCGCGTGGATTCATCGCTGGCAACACTTCTACGTTTGGTTCCTGTATGGCGTCATGGTTTTCAAATGGCAGCTGTACGATGACTTTCGCCTCGCCTTCACGGGGCGGATGGGCGAACACAAGATCCCGCGGCCACGGGGCCACGAGTGGGTCGTCTTTTTCGGCGGCAAGCTGGTTTTCCTCTCGCTCGCGTTCGGGATACCGCTGCTTCTGCACCCGGCCTGGGCGGTCGCGGCGCTCTATGCGGTCACGGCCGTCGTAACGGGAGTCGTGCTCGGCGTCGTGTTCCAGCTCGCGCATTGCGTGGAGGATGCCGATTTTCCCGTGGATTCGGGATCGGGGCGCATGATCGCGCCGTGGGCGGTTCATCAGGTCGAGACCACCGTCGATTTCGCGCGCGCGAACCGGGCAGTGAGCTGGCTCCTCGGCGGCCTGAATTTCCAGATCGAGCATCACCTGTTCTCGCGCCTATGCCACGTCAACTATCCGGCCATTGCGCCGCTCGTCGAGCAGACGTGCCGAGAATTCGGCGTCCGGTACAAGCACAACAGCACCTTCCTCACCGCATTGCGATCGCACTATTGTTGGTTACGCTCGATGGGCCGCGCTGCGGTACTGTAGGAACAGCACAAATCGCCTCGCCCGACCATCAAAGCCGCGTCGGCAGAGGATTGAGGTGCTCGATGCGCAACATCCGCCTTCATGCGGTCTTATTAGCGGCGCCGACGCTCGCCGGCTGCTTCACGTTTCCATACGAGTACCTCGAGCTCACGGGCGAGAACGTCGAGATCACGGAAACGGGCCGACCGCGCGTCGATACCTGGCACCATGGCGGAGGTCCGATTCCACTGAGCTATGCGCTCGAAGAGCCCGGAGTGTCTCTCACACTCGCAGTGGGACCGCTGTCCGGTCCGCCCAACTTGGTGATTGTGTCGTCGGTTCGAATCCGCGCCGTGTCGATCGAGCCACAGGCGATTCATGGGGTTGCGCGCCCCACGTCTCCGTTCGAGTACAGCCTCGAATGGTGGGACTTTCGCATCACGTTAGACAATCCCAAGGCTTCACACGTCGGTCACGTCGTTCAGATCAGAGTCGAATTGGAGGGCCGAGCCGACCCTGTGTTGATATCGGGAGTGATCGCGCAATCGGGAAAAACCACGGAGTTTGACTTCGCCGGGCCGTAAGATAGGGTCAACGCTCGCACGCGACGGGGGCTGGCAATGCAACGAAGAGATGTATTCACGATAGCCGGCACCGCCCTGCTGCTGACGGGCGGCCGGGCGTTCCCGCAGACCGCTGCGCCGGCTGGCGCGAACGCCGCGAAGGTCTTGCGTGTATACGCGAGCGCCGACGGCGGCTCGCGTGTCGAAGAGCTCACGATCTCACCGAACGCGAAGCCCGTGGAGATCACGCGCATGACCGCCGGCGCGTATCGCGGCTCCGGCGTAACCGCGCCCGACTGGCACAACGCGCCGCGCAAGCAATTCGCGATCAACATGACGGGCGAGCTCGAGGTCGAGCTCACGGACGGAACGCGACGCAAGATCGGCAGCGACCTCGTGTTCCTCGAGGACACGTCCGGCAAAGGCCACATCACTCGTGCGCTCGGGCCGATCACGAACGTGTTCCTCCACGTGGCGGACGACTTCGACGTCGTCGCCTGGGCGAAAGGCGAGTAGCCAATATGCGAATCGCGACACCGATCGGGTTTGGGCTGACGTTGTGCCTTGCGGGTTGCGGCAGCGGGACCCCACCCGATCCGAGCACGACGGCCACCCAGACGCCGGCTAACATCGCGGTGGAAGTCGTCGGTGCCGCCGACTGGCCCGCCTACAACCGCACGCTCGCGGGCGACCGCTTCTCGCCGCTCGACGAGATCAACCGCGGCAACGTCGCACAGCTCACAGCCGTCTGCACTTATACATTGCCCGAGGTCGCGGCCCTCCAGACCGGCCCCATCGTGATCGCGGGCACGATGTACTTCACGACCGACACGCGCTCGTACGCCGTCGACGCGGCCACTTGCGCCGAGAAATGGCAGGTCGAGCGGCTCGGCGAGCGGCGCTCGCCGCTCGGCGTGCATCGCGGCTTTGCCTATCTCGACGGCCGGCTGTTCAGGGGCACCGCGGACGCGCACGTGCTCGCGCTCGATGCCGCCGACGGCCACACGCTCTGGGACCGCAAGATCGACGCCGATGCGCCCGGCGTCTCGATGCCGATGGCGCCGATCGCGGCGAACGGGCGCGTGTACATCGGCAATGCCGGCGGCGACCAGACCGGTGTCACCGGACACGTCTACGCGTTCGATGCGGAAAACGGCGACCTCGTTTGGCATTTCGACGTCGTGCCGGACGAACCGGCCGTGCGTGCGACGTGGGCGAATGCAGACCGCTTGCCGATCACGGGCGGCGCCTTCTGGACGTCGTTCACGCTCGACACGGAGAAAGGCGTGCTCTACGTGCCGGCCGGCAACCCTGCGCCTGACTTCGACGTTGAAGCACGCGGCGGCGACAATCTCTACGCGAACTCCATCATCGCGCTCGACGCCGCCACGGGGCGCATGCTCGGCTACAACCAGATCGTCAAACGCGACAACCACGACTGGGACGTCAACAGCCCGCCCGCGCTCGCGACGACGCGCGCGGGGCGCGCCATCGTCGCCTCGGCCAACAAGGATGGTTTGCTGACGGTGCTCGATCGGTCGGCGATCGGGGCAGGCACGCCGCCGCCGAATGCGGCAGAGTCGTTACCGATCGTCTTTCAGGCAGCAACCACGACGCGCGAGAACGTCGAGGTGCCGTTGTCGCGCACGGCGCCTGTGCGCTTTTGTCCGGGCATCCAAGGCGGCAACGAGTGGAACGGCGCGGCGTTCCATCCGGGCGTGAATGCGCTCTACACCGGCGCCGTCGATTGGTGCGCTACCGTGCAGCTGGAAGACGAGGTCTCGGTGCCGCCGGCGGGACAGATCTGGTTCGGCTCGGCGCCCGGAGACATTCAGGGTCCGCCGTCCGAGGCCAGAGGCTGGCTCACGGCTTTCGATGCCGACACGGGCGCCGTGAAATGGAAGTTCGCAGCTTCGGCCCCGGTCGTCGCGGCAGTCACGCCGACCGCAGGCGGGCTCGTGATCAGCGCCGATCTCAAGGGCGGTTTACGCGCGTTCGATGCGGAGTCGGGCAATGTGCTCTGGGAGCTCGACACAGGCCAGTCGATCGGCGGCGGCATCGTGAGCTACGCCGTCGGCGGCCGGCAGCGAATCGCCGTCGCGTCGGGCATGAAGTCGCCGATCTGGCCGGGCGGCGCGGATCAGAGCCGTATTCAGGTGTTCGGACTGCCCTAGATCCTGCCGCTATTCCTTTAGTTCCGGCGCGTTCGACGTTGCGAGCGCGTCGTGCGCGGCCTCGAGCACGACGCGCAACTCGCACGGCCGCGCGAGCGACTTTTCCCACGCGCGAGAGGCGCGTGCCGATCGCGAGACACACATGAACGATTCTTAATACTTGCGTGGTGGCAATGATTGCTCCACCGACAGTTCTCTTAATTTTTCTCATGGCACGTAACTTGATAGGTCCTCGACGAGTCTTTGTTCATGTCATTTGCAGGAGGACACTTCAATGACTAACCGGATCAAATGGATTTCTTCCCTGGCCGTCGCGACGGCGGTCTCCCTAGTTTCCTTCTCGAGCAGCGCCGCCGAGCTCAGCAACGCCGACGCTCCTTCGAAGACGGTGAAGGCGTGGGATCTCGATATGACGAACCCCGAGGACCTGCAAACGCTGTACGCACGCGTGCAAGAGGCAGCGAGCGACGTCTGCAAAGGGGAAGCGAAGCGCTACTACAGGACGACGCGCCGCCAAGCGCCGCTCGGATGGACCGCGCAGTGCACAAAAGAGGCCATGGACGGCGCCGTCAGCGAGATCGCGAACCCGCGCCTCGCGGCGCTGCACACGCGGGCATCGCGCGAGACGACCGGCCTGCTCTAATGAGCCCAAGCGTGCGGACGTCGCTCGGCGTCCGCGCGCGAAGCCTCAATGCGTCATCGCGTAGACGACGTAGTTCACTCCAAATCGATAGGCAACTGCCGTCATCGGCGCTGGGTAACCCGGGTCGTCGGCGTGCTCCCACGCATCGCCCATGTCGATGTTGAAATTGATCGCGACCATTAGGCGTCCGGCGTCGTCATAGATACCGCGCCAGCCAGGCGGGCCTTCCATGCGCTGCCAGCCGAGGTGCCGCTCACCCGGAATCTGCGTGCTCTTGTCTAGATCGAAGAGGATGGTCATGAGCATGTCTTCCTCGGGGATGTCGACGATCGGTCGCTCCGGAAACACGGCTCGAATCACAG